>NZ_CP106735.1:3259463-3570117 GCF_025639805.1 Reichenbachiella carrageenanivorans
TTTTTAGAGATAGTTTTTTACTTCTCCACCTCCGAATAGTACAGTGCCTTTGATGAGCAGTTCTTTGGTAGAGTCTGTCGGTGTTTCTGCGTTGAATTTTCTGCTGTCGCTGTAGCCTCCGAATAGGGAAGTGACCTCGATGCGTACATTCCAATCAGAAGGCACGATGAAATTGGCGCCACCCATCAGGACCATAAGGTCGATCTCCTGGGTGCCTTCGGCCAGGTCAGACCCGCTCAGGTCGTAGGTGCCGCCGCCCATGAGTACCGTGACTTTTCCTCCCTGAAAATTTTGAGACTGGATAGATACATCCCCACCGCCTAGTGCTGCAGTGATGTTGAGGTGATCCTTGTCGTTGGGTATTTTGCTAGACTCGTGATCTGCTTCGAAAATGTGGCCTTTGGCTTTCTCGGAATTACCTCTTCGGCTTATTATGACCAGCCCTATTATGATCAGAAGTACAGGCCAGAAGAGTTTGCGTGTGTCGTACCAGTGCCAGCCAAATTCGTAGGACATCACATCGGAGAGGATGAAAAAACCTCCCACGACGAGCAGGGTGAGGCCTGGGGTTTTGTTGTCTTTGGTGGTCAGAAAGACGGTGCCGATGAGTAGCATCAGGCCTTTCCAGTTGAAGAGGTAGTCCGAAATTTCGTAAGGAATCAGATTGAAATTGTCCAATAGAAACAGGCCGCCTGAGATGATGAGCAGGATGCCCAGGATGCTAGATCTTGAGCTGCCAGTTTGCGAGGTGTGAGGAGTGGTGTGTCTTGACATTTGTTTTGTGTTTATAATGATGATACAATAGTACGAGGTATCAAGTAGGACGCACTACATCAATCGGTCAAGCTGGATATACTATCGGTAAACTCGGATAGGACGGGGGTGGTGAACTCGTAGGGTTTCATTTTTAGTAATGATAGAATTACTCGATCCACTGTAGGTATTCGGAGAAATGTAGTGGTTTGTTGTTCTGAACAAACTTGATAGGAGAGGTGGTAGCTTTCAATTCATCAACCTAGGTGTATACGGTTTTGGTTATCATGATTAGGCATGTTCTCTTCATAAGAGTATCACTTTACGACTTTAAAGCATAATATCGAAATAGCTTACTAAGCTACCTTTTCAATAAAGAATTAAAAGGCTCTTGATCCCATCGGTTAAATGAATGCGTTTTGAGTAGCTGGAAAATTCATAATCGGATTAGCCACCGATTAACGATTAAGTTATTTTTTTAAACAAACTACATTAGTATGAAAACAAACAGACTACAATTTTTATTATTACTTTTTCTAAGTTTCATATTCATTTGGCCTACCCAAGCTAATGGATCCTTGGGAAGTGGGGACAATAAAGTCTATATACACTATATGGGATGGTTTGGATCTGGGCAAAATGGTAGACATTGGGACTACGGTACGGCTCAGGAGCCTCTCATTGGTTATTATGATTCCCAGTCTTGGGCTACTCATTTATATCATATTTTGTTATCCTCTGCTTGCGGTGTAGATGGAATGGTTGTCAATGTTAGAACCGAATATGATGAATCAAGTTTTAAGTCCATTTTTTCTTCGCTAAAAAGAATCACAGATCTTTCTCCAGGTTTTGATTATAGTATAGGCGTGAGCTATGATGATCAGGATAGAACACAACAATCAGCTGAAGCAGAACTACAATTTCTAAGAGATGAAATACTACCTGAGACAAGCAATTATTTATACAAGGATGGCAAGCCTGCAATCTTTATTTGGAATTATAATGGGTATTTATCTTCCAATGATTATAGAAATGCGGTATCAAATGTTTTTACAACTGAAACACCGCTCTTGTTAAGAAATGAAATTGATTTTAACATAGGCTCAGGAGTCATTGATTCGTATTACCCTTGGGTTCAGGGGTATGCCGCTGATGGTTCTGAATGGGGTAATGGGTATTTGAACTGGTACTATCAGACCATGAAAACTAGAAGTGAAATAAATTTTGGTACTGGAGCCGTATGGCCGGGGTTTGATGATCGACAGGCTAGCTGGGGCCAAAACCGCTGGGTGGATAGACGGGCTGGTGCAACCTATGAAGATACTTGGGATCTGGTTCATGCCAACAGTGCGGATTTGGATTGGGTGATTATAGAGACATGGAATGACTGGAACGAAGGCACAGAAATAGAACCGAATACAGTGGATGGATTTACCTATGTATTAAAAACAGCTGCAAACATTGCCGAGTTTAAAGGAGGTACTACATCTGTAAATAGTGGTTTGCTCAATGCGACAACCAAAATTTATGAAGCGGCAGCACTTATCGAATCCAATGCTAGAGATTCAGTTATATATTATGCCGTACTGGAACAAGCCATGATTGAGTTTATAGCAGGAGATGGCAGCTCATCCATCGCTTTGTCCGAAAACATAATATATGATTTAGGGGCTTGTACAGTGCCAGTTATTACTCCTTATGTTCAGATTAATGGTGGTTTGGCACAGAGTGGAGTTTATTCAGTGTTACTTAACGCAGGAGATACAGTTGCTTTTGATCCCAGATCTCCAACTACTGGTTCTTGGAGTTGGACAGGGCCTAGTCAATTCACTTCTCAGGATAGAGTAATTCATTTATCCAACCTATCAGTAGCTCATTCTGGAAATTACACAGCTACTCTTTTAGATAGTCTAGGGTGTAGAAACACTTATACCTTTGAACTTACCGTAAATCCTGTCATCCAGCCAAGCCCCTCTTATTATCTAGTAAATAGGTGGCAGGGTACATATTTGTATGACGCAGGCAATGAAGTGGGTTATGCTAGCATGAGTAGCGATTCTTTATACCAATGGCAACTGATCACAATTGATAATCACACACTCATTCAAAATGTGAGCACAGGTCATTATATAAATATTGAAAGCCTATGGGCAACGATAGAGTGTACCAGTGTGGCTACCAATTATTGGAGTGCTCATTGGTTTTTTGAGGATTACCAAGGCTATACCCGTATTCGAAACAGGTGGCAAGGTGCAGATTATATTCATATTGAAAACCTATGGGGTGTAGCGCAGCGGAGTAGTATTTTTGAAGGGGCTTATTCAGGGCATTGGTCTTTGGTGCCAGTAGCTACTTCTAGTGCTAGAATGTGGAACAAGCAAAATGATGAAAAAGTGGTAGAGGTAAATCAGAAGCCTTACCCTAATCCTTTCAAGAATCAAATCAACATAAGTATCAATACCAATAACAGAACTAAAATCCAGTTGGTCGACCAAGCAAACAGATTAATTTTTAGTCAAGAATATTATATTGAAGAATATGATAAAACAAATATTAAAATAGATGCTTCTAGCTTAGTTTCTGGGATGTACATACTGTCTATAGAAGAGTATGGTAAAATAACTTATCATAAAATGATTAAGGAGTAGTTAGGGTAACCGCCTTCATTAAAACCCTGAATAGCTATCTATTCAGGGTTTTTTGTTTACACACATGCTGTGTGATATAATTAACCCAAAAGTGTAGATGGGACTACTCTTTATCTAAAATATTCCTTTCGAGATTTGCCCCAGTTAGATGCCAATATTACGTTTATTCTTTAATCAGTTGATGGGTTTCTTTATAGCCATCACCTATCAGTTGAAGATAATAGGTCAAATGAGGTTGGAGCAGAGCAAGGGAGACTTGGCTTCCATTGGCTAGATCATGGGAGGAAACGAGTTGTCCATTAGCAGAATAGATCCTGGCTCTCTGGAAAGGATAAGGGGATTCGATTTGTATATAGTCAGCGAAAGGGTTTGGGTACACGCGGGCTTGGTGGAGCGGTGTTATTTCGCCCAATATGGTTTCAGGTCTTTCAAGCTGAAGTTTGTAAGTAGTAGACACGCCGTCATGGCTGACTACTATATTCCAGGTGTTTTTTTCTGTTTCGATAGTACTTATGGTGTAGGCTTCATTAGTCAGTCCTGCTACAGAGACTTGGTCTGAGTGATCTAGCGCAATCACATAGTAGAGTTTTTTAGGATCGAAACCTTCTATTTCTACGTTGTCGATTTTTATTCCATCCAAATAAGGAACTTCGATACTGCCTAAACCACCATCAGATAGTAGGGTCAATGTCTCGGTTACTGTACCTCCTTCGTATGCCCTGTCGGTAGGGAGGTCTAGCAATACTATTTTCGTACCAGCAGCTTCCCCCTCAATGTCAAAGCCCTTTAGTGTGACTTGCAATGGCGTACTAGGAAGCTCACCAATAGTCGTATTGGATCCTGATACAAACGATGGCTTAAGCCCCCTGTGTACAGGATTGGCAGCGGATACGTAGAGTTTTCCATCGGATTCTCGTAGCATCAGTATAGCTTTTTGGTTTACAGCTACTACTTGTCCTTCTCCATAGGTAAATGTACCTGGCTCATAGAAAACAGCTTCTAGGACTTGATCCGCTTGGTGATATACGGCTTGTATGTTGCTAGAATTGATAAGCGTAACAGAGGAGGTCTCCCTCACATAGTTTTTGAAATCTGCTAGTGAAATGTCAGGCACCACTTTGTATTCGTAGCTGTCGCCAAGTGGATTTATACCATGATTAATAGCTAGCTGAAACATATTGATCATACCTAGGTTTTTGTCTTCTGTACTGATGGCATTCTTGTAGTCTTTGTCTTGCATTAGCAATGGATTCAGTACACGTCGTTCACCGAGTAGTTTTATTTGGGTTGCTGCTTTGGCTTTTATGAAATAGCCCACTTCATCGTGCCATACCCACCCTTGGGTTTGTATGGTCAAATCTTTTATTGTGGTTTCGTTGAGTGGTATTGTTTGCGCGTCGCTCGCATCAACGGAATATACGATATCGCCTACACGTTGCATTTGATTGAGTGTAGTTCAGATTTCATCCGATCCAGTCTTAATTCTTTTCACCTCTTGCCCAAGGCATACCATTTCCTTTTCGAAAAAGAAGGTTCCTTTCAAGGCACCAGCACCATTGATAGGTACCCATGTGCCGTTTGTGTATTGGCCAAGCTTCATTTCCATGGCACCAGCTCCAAATTTATCATCTGCTACACCGCCAGAGAATAAAGAAATACCTCGAGTGGTAGCAGCAGACTTACCAGCATTGACAATGCCATTACGCTCTGTCGTAGTACCAGCTACTGTTTGGTAGTCTAGCCCCAGTCTGCTCAATCGGTATTCGTCGCCTCTTCTCAGGATTGATGTATAGCCACTGCCGAAGTGAAGGTGACATTTGACGTCGGAATTAGAACTGTCTTCAGGACCTCTTACACGTTGTGAGGTTCTACGTACAGCAATCGAGTAGTTGTCTCTTCGGTGTACCTGATATTCTGTATTCCAGAAGTACTTGTGTCCCTGTACTTCATTATATGTCTTGCTGGATGTTTCCCAAGAGGGGTCTATGTTGTTTATCAAATATTCGATCTGACTCCTATTGGCGAGCTTGTCTCCATATAAATCCACCAGTACTTCAAGATTTTCTATGACTTGTTCGGCTATATAATCGGTCCGTTCCAGCCAGTAGGAGAGTCTTTTTGGTGCAGTAGTGATTTCACAGTTGCCCTTGTATAATATCCATTGTAAACCTTCTATGATCGATGTTTCTACAAATTGAATTTTTTCCGTTTTGTATTCCCATTGGGTTCCTTTGATTATTTCACCTAGTGCTAGCACATCATGAAGCCAAGAAACTCCGTACATGCCCCAGTAGTTTTCATCTCCGTGGTGGGTAAGACTCCAGTCTGGCCATACACCATCAGTGCCGTTGATAGCCCAAGGGTCGAAATCAAGACTGGCATCATTTACAGCCATATAAATATCCATTTCGGTGGAGCTGTTGCTGAATACCACATGGCGCATGGCGTTGCCATATCTAAAGGCCCAGTTTGGTCCTCGGCTCTGAGGATTGTCTACTATGACATGATGGCAATAGTCTATGATGTCTTCAAACAAGGTTTGAATCGTAGTGTCACTCAATCGGTCTGAATGAAAATCATTGTACAACAACATGCCGATATAGGTCAGAAGGCCTGTTAGGTTTTCGTTGTGTGGATGATAGCTGAATGTCTCGTGATAGACGCTTTTGGGTGGGCGTTTATTGGCAAAATACCATTTTAAAGAATTGTAGACGAGCGTTTTGTATTCCTCTTTTCCATTGTGCTCGGAAGGGATTTTATTGGGATAGTAGGTGTTGTAGCCGTAAAGAACGGCTACGTTGGCCAAATCTACTAAATAGGCTTTGTGTAGGTCAAACTTAGCACTTGCATTCTCCTTTTCTGACTCAGAGATGTCTGGTAAGTCCGTTTTGTAGCTGCCGTTGGTGTTGAATTTGGCATATGAAGCTAGCAGTTTTGTGACGTCTGTCGTGTTGGTAGGCACAGCTCTTTTGTCTGCATCGATATTAAAATTACTGTCTGTCATTCGTGCTCTGATCACAGACAATGGATCATCTGCCTTGGTAGTAGAGGAGATCAAGGAGATGGTTGTGGTCAAGACCAATAGGTATTTTATCGTAATCGTGTTTCTCATGGCTTTTATATATTGTCGCCAAAAGAATTAAAATTTTCAAATGCAGCGGTGCACAATCGTTCATATAAACATCAAATACATCCGTAGTAATGATTGAGCACGAGTTGGTATTTTTTTCTATCTTCGAATGATATGAAACTTTGTTTATTTTTATTAACGATTTTACTCATGGCGAGCGATCCTCCTTATACTACATTCATATTGCCAGTAGGTACTGCCTATCGGGCAAAACTGTTAGACTTTGTACAGGTAGATAACCAAATTCAGGCGACCATAGAAGTGGAGCCAGAGATATGGGAAACTGTGGATATGGTTATGCTATTTCATCTACAGTGGAATGATAGAAATGAGGGAAGCGTGAGTGGGGATAAACCCGTTCAGATCAAAATGTTTTTGGGTCCAGAAGTTTACACTTCATTGTCAAACGAAAAACAACTTATTACAAATCGAAACGATTTTTTTCAGACTGATGAGAAGCATCCCATCCGGAGTGCGTATAGCTGGTATGCCACAGAAGTGACTGAGGAAGTTGAACTGCCTGATGTATTGAAAGACAAAGGCACTTTACGCGAAGGCTTCACGACCAAGTGGAAGGAAGCCTTGAAGTAACTATAACGATTGCCCGAGAGAGGCTAGCCTCTTGCTAGGAGTCATCCCTTTCATTGTGATCGATTGCTCATTCATGATGTAGCTCAGTTTGCCATCGGTAAGAAAAATTACCGCATTTGCACCTTTTTGAATATGAGCTTTGTCTTCACTTACCAAGAGAATGCTTTTTTGATATAATGCAGCATATAGAGGTCTGATAAGTCCTCCTTGAGCTTTGGATAAATAGACCAAATGACATTGATCGGCATCTTCTGTATTATTGATTTTAACAACTTCTAAGTCGTCTTTGCGTGCTGCAAATCTTACCAATTCTTCATAGACTTCGGAGTTGCCCATTACGCCTACTTTGATTACCGCAGGGCTGTTGGGCCATACGATATATTCTGTAAATTTATAGACTAAGAGTGCCTTAAATTTGTCTGATTCGTCGGCCATAGCCGATACACTCATAGACATACAAAGCAAAGCAGATATTAATAATTTCATTGTTAAATTTAGATAGCAGTTGAAATATAGGATTGATCAATTGATTCTTCTATGATGCAAAGATGTATTCATTTGATTAGGGGATCAATAGGGTATTCTCCGAATCTCTTAGGGTATATGCGTAAATTACTTACTGCGCATAAACCACAGTGTGATTCCTTCGCTTTTGTAGTCCCAGGTATGGTAGGTTTCAAAACCGTATCGCTCATATACTCGTTTGTTTTTGGCGATGGAAGTTTCGAGGTAGATGGGAAGATTTTGTTTCTCTGCTTCTGCAAAGACGGCTTTTTTTAGTTCATGGGCAGCACCATGACCTTTGCCTGCATCGCTTACGCCAAAGAACCAAAAGTAAAGAAAGTCTCCCGAGGCTGGTCTTTTGCTTTTGACATAATGATCCCTTTTTATTACTTTAAAAATCCGTTCAATACCTATGGCGGTGATCGCCAAGACGAGCTGGTTCCAGTAGTCTAAGAGGTTTTCTTTGTGGCTGTTGAATTTATAGCAGATGGCTACGCCTGTGCGATCGGTAGATAAAAAAATAGCTTTGCGCCTGAGTGCAGTCTTGAATACATACTTGGCCAACCAACGCATACGTTGGGGTTCTTTTTTGTCATTTTTGAGTATGGATCGTACGCTAGGGTTGGAGGGAAATGAATTTGCAATGATATCAACAATCAGGGATTCGTCGGCTTTGGTGGCTTTAGGCATGAGGTTAATTTTTTGCTGGCGCTAATTTAAACCGATATGCTGAAAAATGAAGATATAAAAAAGCCATTCCGATACATCGGAATGGCTTATCTCCTCAATTCTCCCCCTCAATAAAAATTAGGGTCTGACCCTAATGATCTTTTATTTCAATTTATAATTTAACCCCAATCCAAACATCGCGCCGATTTGACTACGAGTTACGTTAAACACTGGGCTGGTGTTGGCTTCGATGCCTTCGTTGAAAATGTCATTACCAAATACGTAGGTTGTCAATTGGCTGTCGAGCCATTTTTTCTCTACTCTCAAGTTGATGATGGTACGTTCACTGTCAGGAGCTATCGTTACGGCATTCGGATCAGGTTTTACTATGTTTTCAAACCGCTCTTGGTTTACAAGATATTTACCCTGCGTGTTGAACTGTGTACCGTAGATCATACTTGCACTTAGGTTTATCTGCTTAGGCAACTCAAAATCTCCTTTGAATCGGAATATATGAGAAGGTACCTTAGATACCGATGGAGTCAAGTCTCTTCCTGTGGTGGTGAAATCAGGGTTTTCTTGTTGTTCCCAAGTAGACTGTAGATATGAGTGTGTCATTTCAAAGACAACCCCATTTACAGGGATAATCTTCACTGTACTCTCAGTACCTAGGGTAGTCCCTTGTACATAGTTGCCATAGAGGTAGTATAAAGCCATTCTGTCTGGCTGGGTAGTAGATTCCTGAATAGTAGCGGCTTCATCAGGGGAGATTCCAATACCATCTTTTATTGTTGTGTGATAAAAGTTGGACTCGAAGGTCAACTGATTTTCGATATTGCCTCTAAAGCCTATTTCCCAAGTTCTGAAGCGAGTAGGTACCGTGTGAGAACCATTTTTTACTGCAGTACTTGTGGTGGCTTGTGGATTTTGACTCTTCATGAATTGTTCTGTGGCAGTGATCGTACCTAGGCCAGTAGGCGAGGTTACAAAAGCTTGGGCTTGTGCAGTAGCTGTAGCATCGTCTGCTCCATTAGATATGGCTGTGTCATAGACATCTTGATAGACAACCTGTGTCGCAGCGCCATTCCATTCGGCATCAGTAGGAGCTTGGTACAAGAACAAGTCAATGTTGGTGTTGTTGAATCCTGGCGTACTGAAAGATTGTGTAAATCCACCCCAGAAAGTCCAGTTTTCAGTTGGTAGATAGCTGATCTTCGCCATTGGAGAGAGGTAATATTCGTCGTTTACCAAAGAGTAATTTTCTGCTTTGATACCTAGTAGGAGGTTTACTTTCCCTCCAGCTAATTTGATTTTGTCCTGAATAAAAGCGCCTTTCAAAGATTCTGAACTTTGTGGATCGCTATAGTTGACACTACTAGGGTTGTTGATATTATGCACATCGAATTTGTTGATACGATAGTTGATACCTGCACTTAAATCATTGAAATCACCTAGTGAGATATTGTCTTGTATTTCAAAGTCATATGTACCGTTGGATACTTCAAAACCGCCTGCCAGTTTTTGGAAGTTATTTTCGATATTAGTAGATGCTCTTACAAAGAGGCTGTGGTTATCACTGAAAGTATGGTCGTACCTCAGGTTGCCTACCAGACGATTATCCGTTACATCTTGTTGTACCAAGACGTCATCCCCACTTAATGCAAAGTCGCTCCCATAGTAGCTGCTGTAGTCTATAGTTTTCAAAGTGTTGAAGTGAGAGTTTAGCGACAGTGTGCCATTTTCACTCAGTTTGTATTTGGCTTTCAAACCAAAACTGTACATGTCGATGTTGTCGTAGTCTTCGGTAAATCTGCTGTTGGCGATCACTTGATTACCATTCTGGTCTGTGCCAGCTAGTGAGCCAAATCCATCGAATAATCTCATTTTGGCGTACCCTGATACAGAGAAGTCTTCGCTGATAGCTCCGCCTGCTCTAATGCTAGTGGCTACATACCCCGCAGAGGCTGCTTCTGCACGAGCATTGATGCCGTCGTATTGATCAGGGTTTTTTGTGAAGATATTTACTACACCAGTGGCCGAGTTAGCACCATAGATTGTTCCTCCAGACCCTCTGATTACTTCTATTCTGTCGATTTCGTCTAGTGGAATATCGAAGTTTCTGAAAGAAAAAGAAGAAGCCATCAAGTCTTGAATAGGCGTACCATCTAGCAAATAAAGTACGGTTCCTGTCAGACCATTTGTTACTTGTGAGTAGCGAATGTTAGATTCTGCGTTAGAATATTCATCTTGTACACCCCAATAGCCAGGTACTAACCTGAGTACTTCGTGTAGAGTAGTAGCACCAGAGTGCTCGATGTCTTTTGATGTCACCACGTAGATAGAAGAAGACACATCTTGTAGTCGTTCTGCTTTTTTAGATACTGAAGTGATTTCGATATTCATCAAGTCTTCGAGCGACATGTCGAATATGCTATCATCTTCCTGCCCGTATAGATTGGGGCTCATGAGTATACTCATACAGAATATACTGCCAATTAGAAATTTGTTTGTAAGCTTCATTTTACTATTGTTTTGCGTGTAGCATCCCGCATCACCTAATTTTAGGTAATGAAAAATGCCAGGTTTTGAAATTTTAGATATGTGGGGTTAGATAGACTTGCCTAGAGCCAGTAGTTTGGAGCTAGGGATCATTTTTTTGTTTTTGATGCTCTTTTCACTGATCAAAAACCGAAGTTTTCCGCTTTCTAGGTAGAAACCGATGTCTGAGCCTTTGCCTACCATGTCGCTGTTGTCTGATACGACTAAAATGCTTTTACCGCCTATAGTTGAATCATAGCTGCTGATTTGTTTGTCTTGAGACTTTGGTAGAAATACAATATTGCATTTGTTGGCATCAGCAGGGGCATTGATGTTAACGACAGTCATGTTGCCCTTCGTTGCTGCAAAATTTGAAAGTTCTTGATAGACATCCGAATTGCCAGCTACACCTACGGTTACATTCTTGTTGCCAGATGGCCACTCGATATACTCTGCAAATTTGTATATAAACAAGGCCTTGAATTTGCTCTCTTGCGCCTGACTGGGGTAGAATAGGCCGAAGGTTAAGGCGACAACTATCCCAATGATTAATTTGTTATGCTTCATAGATAATTATTTTATTTTTGAATAATCTGTGGTCAGACTATGCTTCGTTTTTAGCAAGTTTGAATTTGCTCATGCTTTCCTTTAGTTCGGTGGCAACATGGGTCAATTGTTCTGATTTTTGGCTATAGTTTTCCATTCCAGAAGATAGTTCAGTGGCAGAGCTAGCTACTTCTTCAGTTCCTGCTGCTGTTTGTTCTGCAATCACTACTACGGATTCGGTAATGGATACTACTTTTCCAATGTCTGATTGCTGCGATTGTGTGGCATTCACAATTTCTTCTGAATAGGATAAGGTTCGGGTAGTTGAATCTGCAATTTCTTTGAATACCTCAGAAGCTTCGGTAGAGGCTTCTCTACCTACACGTACACTGGTATTCATAGTTTCCATCACTTGAGCGGCTTGCTCTGTATCTTTTTGAACATCAGCTACAAGTGTTTCGATTTGTCTGGCTGAGCTTCTAGAGTCCTCGGCAAGTTTTCTGATCTCCTCAGCGACTACAGCAAACCCTCTGCCAGCGTCGCCTGCTTGTGCCGCTTCGATGGCAGCATTCAAGGCCAATAGGTTTGTTTGTGAAGCGATCTCTGTGATCACACCCAATACCCTAGTGATTTCTTCAGATCGCTGTGTCAATACCTTAATCGAGTCATTGGTTTTTACTGCATAGACGGAAATGTCTTGCATGGTAGTGGCTACATTGTCTACCATTTCTTTTCCTTTCTTGCTACTGTTTACCCCAGATTTAGCAGCTTCATTGATATTGGCAGCTTTGCTACCCATTTCGTTGGATGAGTTTCTGATGCCTTCTACTAAGTTGGATGCTTCGTCTACTTTTACCACCTGATTTTGAGCTCCTGTGCTCATCTGCCCAATAGCAGAAGCGATTTCTCCAGTATTGGCAGACATTTCTTCGCTGGCGTTGAGCATTTCGGTAGAGGCTTCTTCTACCACTATGGCGCTGTCTGTGATTTGTACTAGAAGGTTATTCAGATTGCTAGTTGCTTTGTTTAGGTTGCTTACTAGTGTGTAGATGTCTCCCTTAGAATCTAGTAAGTACTTGTGTGTAAGGTCGCCATCAGCCAAGGCAGTTACGATTTTATTTACTTCTAAGATAGGCGTTGCTATAGAGTGTAGCAAGTGGTTGATCGTTTCGCTGAGCTCAAGCCATGCACCTTGCTTGGCTTGGGTAGAGATTCTGGTGTCTAGTCTACCATCTTCTCCTGCCGCTTTTACTACCTCATTGGTCTCGTTGATTACTTTTTTGAGATTGGTTCGCATAGAGAGTAGCGCATGACCAAGCACATCTTCTTCACTTAGTGCTTCGAAGTGCGCTTCTAAGTTGCCTTCTCCGATTTCACTAGCAAACTCAGAGGAGCTTTTGAACCCAAGAATCAATGAATTGATACCATAACTCATTTCTCCTATTTCGTCATTGTTTATCACATTAATAGCCTCAGGGATTACGCCTAGTCGGATTTGGGCTATTTTATCTTGTAATATTTTAATAGGCACAGTGATGTTTCGTGACAACCAGCTCGAGATGACTAGTGCAAATACAGCACCTACTAAACTTAGGATTAAAATGGCAATACCTAAGTTGGAAAATGATTCTTCCATGTCAGTACTGATTTGATTGGTCTCGTCAGACTTGAGCGCCATGGTCGCATCCAGTTTTTCGATCAATTCGTCACTGGTAGGTATAATGTTGCTTTCTACCAGATCCTCGCAGACAAACAAAGTCATGGCGTCCTCGTAGGCTAGTGCCGAATTGAGACTCTCCATGATTGTGCGCTGATCATTTAGTATACTTTCGAATGAAGTGATGATGTTGCCGATTACTTCTGCTTCTTCGGGATGAGTTGTCGAAGTGATAGTAAGTAGCTTTTCTTTGATTGCAGGGTAAGTCTCCAGATGAATGGTACGGAGTTTTTCCTTGTCTTTTTCATACCTACTTACATATACCCAGTTGGTAGAATAGGCCTTACTGTCTTTTATCAAATTGCGGAAATCACCATACGTGTTGAGTGTAGGGTAGACGTCTTTAGTGACTTTGTTTAGGAGGTTTATGCTGTTATTGAGCGTGTAGGATGTATATAGACCGTTGAATACGATTACACCAATAAGCACATAAAAACTAATACGGATTTTGCGTCCGATATTAAAGTTGAATTTAATCAGATTGCTTAGCTTCATTATTATGTTGGTTTTGGTTTTGCCTAGCCTAAAATATAGAAAGACAAACCAAGTTTTAAATTTATTATTTGCCCGCAGGGTTTCCTATTGAAAAATAATTTTCACAAAAGTAGTGTGTTGAACTTGAGTAAGGCAATAAGCGGAACCACTAAATTTTCATATAGGAGAATATACTTATAGCAATCGATTGGCAAAGGTTCTAAACTTAGAATGATTCTCCAATTTTGAACGCTATACTCCAATCGTCTTTTCCTATGGCTGCGTCTAGTCCCACATTCATATGATTTTTGGGAAATACGGTGTAGCGGAATCCTGCGCCACCTCCTGGGAGTATTATTCCATTATCTTCTTCATTGATGGCTTGCCATACGGTGGCCAATCCAGCAAATCCAACGAATCCAATTTTTTCGCCAATATTCCATCTGTATTCTGCTTGTATGGCCATTTTGTTGTTGCCTCTATATTTGCCTTGAGAATAACCCCTTATGTCTGTACGACCTACGATAAATTGCTGCTGAAAGGATAAATCGCCTATTCCTATCCCAGTATAAATTCTGGCCGCTAGTATATCACGCTTATTGGGCATTGATATGTATTTGTTGTAGTCGATTTCTATTTTGTTTGAAACAAACTCGTTTCCAATAAAAGATGGGTAGGTGGTCCATTTTAGGTTGACTTTTTGCCCACTTCTAGGGTAATATACTTGATCTCTATTATCGTAGGATAATTTAAGTCCTAGACCTTGAAGAAGTGTGCCGCTATCTTCTATGTCTGCATCAAAGGCTGTATTAGTTTTGTTGATAGAATAACGTATGCCACCAAATAGATTGCCAGCAATTCTTCTATCTACCAATATGATGAAAAATCGAGATTGCGTATTGTAGTCAATAAAACCTGCATCAGGCATATCTACATAAAATTGAAAATTGGATGAACCAAATCCGCCATAGGAGGTGATCCGCCAGCGGTCTTCCTTGAGATATAGTCGTTGAAAGTACATGGTGAACCAAGTTTTATTGGTTGTGTACAGGCCGAGTAAACTGGTCATCGAAGCAGGAGATACGGTGTCTTTTTTGTTGATAGGATACATAGCCATGGGCATGACGCCAAAAGCTGCGCCGAGTGATCTGCCATAATTGATGTAAGGCATGACTTTGAGTTCGAAAGACTGTGTAGAATCAGTTGGTGTCGACAAACTTTGACTAAAAACCTGAGTAGAGATGAAAAAACTCAGGATGAATAGTTTGTACATGGGCTTAGTGGATTTATAATATACTGCTTTTGATTACCATAAGTTTTTCTCTGGTCATGTCGTGCATGGAGTGAGGGATACTGCCTAAACCCAAGCCTGACGCATCGCGACCGCCAAATGGCATCCAGTCTACTCTAAAGGCAGTATGATCGTTGACCATTACTGCTGTAGCGTTGAGCTTTTTCACGGTATCTAGTGCGATGTCTATATTTTTAGTAAAGATAGACGCTTGAAAGGCGTAAGCCAAACTATTGGCTTTGGCTATGGCTTGATCTCGGTTGCTGTAGGTATAAAGGCAGACGACAGGGCCGAATATTTCTTGTGAAGAAACTTTGCTATCCTCTGAGGGGTTGAGCAATAGAGTAGGAGCATAAAAAGTATCAGAAATTTTCTTGCCACCACAAATGATTGTGGCTCCATTGGCTTTGGCTTCTTCTACCCACTCATGTACACGGTCTACTTCTTTGGGCAAAATCAGAGGTCCTACTTCCGTATCTTTATTTAGTGGGTCTCCAGATTTTAGACTTTCTACCTGAGATTCCATTTCTTCTATGACTTGGTCGGTAATAGATTCGTGTACGTAGATCCTTTGGACAGATACACAGACTTGCCCGGCGTGATAGAAGCCCCCTTTCACCAAGGCTGGAATCATCGAAGAGAGATCTGCATCTGGCTCTATGATCACAGGAGCAGCACCGCCATGCTCCAGTGCACATCGAGTACCAGGTGCTAGTTTGGATCGTAGATACCAGCCTACTTTGGCTGAGCCGATAAAGGAGAAGAAGTTGACCTTTGGGCTAGTAACTAGTAGTTCAGCCACGTCGTTGTTGCAGGGCATGGCTGTGCACCAGCCTTTGGGCAAGCCAGCGGCCTCGAATAGCTCCACCAATAGCAAACAAGTGAGTGGAGTAGTAGGGGCAGGTTTGATGATGACCGGACTACCTACTGCTATGGCAGGGATGGTTTGATGAATGATCAGGTTGATGGGATGATTGAATGCGCTGACAGAGGCCACGACTCCGATAGGTTCGCGCATCGTATAAGCCATGCGATTGGCAGAAGAAGCAGTATGTCCCATGGCTACTTCTTCGCCTTTTAGATGTCCCATGTTTTCGATGGCAAGTTTTACGCCATTGATGGCACGTGTCATTTCTACTTCGGTGTCCATCCAAGGTTTACCCCCTTCTTGCGTTGATGTTCGGATGATTTCCTCAGACCGTTCTGCCATTAGTATAGCTATTTTTTCGAGTATTTCTACTCGTTTGTACTTAGGTAGCCATTGAGATGGGTCTAGAAATAGCTCATGTGCCTGATCTATGGCTGTTTGCATTTGTTGGCTGTCGGCCAAAGGGATTTCCTTGATCAAGGATTGATCAAAGGGGGCAAATATTTTTAATGTAGACATATTATTTTGGAGGTTTTGGTTTTATAATGCTTCGGCTTTTTCTTTGATTTTGACATTGAGTATGGCATGGTTGAGCGAGTAATCCACGGGGCAGTCTATGACATGCACGCCTTCTGTATTCAGACATTTTTGTAAGGTAATACTGAAATCCTTATCGCTTTCGATCCGATGACCATAAGCACCATAGCTTTCGGCATATTTCACAAAATCAGGATTGGTATAATCTAGCCCAAAATTATCGAAGCCCATCCCTTCTTGTTTCCATTTGATCATGCCATAGGCGTTGTCATTGAGTATGATCACTACTACGTGCAGTTTTTCTCTCACTGCAGTTTCTAGTTCTTGGGAGTTCATCATAAACCCACCATCTCCACAGACTGCGATCACTTTTTTGTTTGGATGAATGAGCTTGGCAGCCAAAGCAGCTGGAAGCCCAGCCCCCATGGTAGCTAGTGCATTGTCTAGTAGCAGCGTATTGGGTTCGTAGCATTTATAGTTACGTGCAAACCAAATTTTGTAAACCCCATTGTCGAGCGAAACGATGCCGTCAGATGGCATGAGTTTTCTGATTTCATTTACGATACGTTGTGGGAGCATCGGGTATCTGTCGTCTTCGAAGTATTTAGAAATGTGTGATTCCACTTCTTCGTCCACTTTTTTGAAAAAGCTAAAATCCCAGTGTTTTTGCTTTGATACACCTTCCATGATTTCCCAAACTGAAGCTGCAATATCTCCCAATACATCTAGGTCAGGAAAGTACACTTGATCTACTTCTGCCGAAAAGAAGTTGATATGAATGACCTTTTTGCCGCCATGCTCCATGAAAAATGGCGGCTTCTCGATTACATCATGACCTACATTGATAATCAAATCCGCCTTGTCTATGGCATAGTGCAGGTAGTCATTGGATGAAAGTGCAGCTGTACCCAAGTGCTGATCGTGGCGATTGTCTACTACGCCTTTGCCCATTTGGGTGTCAAAGAAATAGATGCCTGTTTTTTCGATCAACTTGAGCAATGCATTGCCAGTTCTTTTTCTATTGGCTCCAGCACCAATTAGAATTAAGGGCATTTTAGAGGCTTCGATCATTTGAATGGCTTCTTTGATCGCTTTTGGATCAGGCGCGGGTCTGCGTACTTCTGGAACATTAAATACAGTTTCGTCTGCCATTTCAGCAGCTACATCCTCTGGGAGTTCTATATGCGCAGCTCCAGGTCTTTCTTCCGACGATATTCTAAAAGCCTCTCTGACGATAGAGGGGATGTTGTTGGCACTTACCACTTGTTTGGTGTACTTGGTGAGGGGGCGCATCATATCCACCACATCGAGTATTTGAAAACGGCCTTGTTTGCTTTTTTTGATTGGTTTTTGACCCGTAAGCATGAGCATAGGCATGGCACCCAACTGGGCATAGGCGGCAGGAGTGACCAAGTTGGTTGCTCCAGGCCCCAGTGTGGAGAGGCATACACCTGGCTTGCCTGTGAGTCGCCCATAGGTGGCTGCCATAAAACCAGCACCTTGTTCGTGACGAGTCAATATTAGTCTGATTTTTGAATCTTTTAGAGAGTTGAGAAAATCTAAGTTCTCTTCTCCAGGAATTCCAAAAATGTATTCTACACCTTCATTTTCGAGGGCTTGTACAAATAAGTCAGAAGCTTTGGTCATGTTTTTTTGTTTTTGATAGAGTTGTTTTTGAATTTAAGGGATAAGCTTTGGCATGCCAAGGTTCTTAAGAGATTTATGGTCGTTGGGAGTCAATGATCAGTATTTTTACTTACATTATTGAGCATTAACAAAGACAAAAATGGAAGATTTAATAGCATTTTTTACTCATGTGCCGATGTGGTTTAGAGCAACTATCCTGATTGGCGGACTCGTGGTATTTTGGATATGGGAAGGCCTATTTCCTCTTTTTAATTTTCAGTATCATAAAGCCAAACATGCAGGTGTCAACCTGTTCTTTACACTGACCACTATGATTATTGGGTTTGGTATGGCGGGGTTGCTTTTGTTGGCTTCGGATACGGTATCAGCACATCAGTTTGGTCTTTTGTATCTCATAGATCTACCGTTATGGTTGCAGGTGTTGGTAGGAGTGTTGCTGCTGGATTTGATTGGTGCGTATTTTATTCATTGGGTAGAACACAAAGTTAAGTGGATGTGGAAGTTTCATTTGGTACACCATACTGATACCACTATCGATGTTACCTCTGGTTTACGTCATCATCCTGGGGAGACCGTTTTTAGGATTTTATTTACCATTCTTGCCGTGATTGCAATTGGTGCACCCATGGGTACGATCATGTTATACCAAAGTTTATCTATTCTGTTTGCCCATCTGACCCATGCTAATAGCTCGCTATTTGGAAAATGGGATAAAACACTGTCTTACCTGCTAGTTACTCCCAATATGCATAAGGTGCATCATCACTACACGCAGCCTTGGACCGACACCAATTTTGGCAATATCTTTTCATTATGGGATCGGCTATTTGGAACTTTCCAGTATGTTGATGATATGAAGAAAATGAAATACGGCATTGATACTCACATGAAAGCAGAAGAAAATGCCAAGTTAACTAATTTACTGGCGATCCCTTTTCAGAAATATCGTGTGCCGCCCGAATCAAAATTTGGTTCGAAATGAGTAATAACCCACTACTTTGTCTGTAAGGTCACTAAATGACTTGTGGTAAACAATGATTTCGTAATTATTTTCCGTTTGATAGAAAGACCCTTCAAAATAGTAAGGATCTGCGGTCTGTGTATCATCTACCCAATACAAGTAGTCGTAGAGTCCTTGCTTAAGGAGTACTTTGCCTGTGTAGGATTGTGATGTGTTATCGTAGGTTAATTTGCTTTTATTTGATTTCTGAAAATCGTTGAATGCTCCCAATACGTACACGGGATGAGGCAAAGGGTTCGATTTTATTTGAAACTTAGTGAGCAAGTAATCACATTCTAAGTAATCGCCCATGGCTTCGGTAGAGGCAATGATATAGCCACCATTTTTATCTTGTATCATGGAGTAGGCTTGGTGTTTTCGGCTCTTGCCTAATATCACCTCGGCAGTTCTGGGGTCAGCATTAGGATCGACATGTGCCACATAAGCTCCTCTGAAACTGTAGCTTCTCAAATCGGCCGCCCTGAATTCGTTACCTCCCTTGAAATTGTTTTCTAAATTGAAATGTCGGTATTCTATAAGTGACTTATCTCTTCTGATGGCAGTGGGTTGTAGGCCAGTCAATATGTTATCCCAGCGTTGGTTTTGGCGAATGACTATTTTGAATTCAGTCCTAGGGTTAGATGCTTTGATACGACTATAAATAATATCGAAGTCGATTTGCTGATTGAAATCTCTCTCCATTACACCTGTAGATATTCTAGTAGAGGGTTGGATACTCACACTGTTGTCGTACACAATAAACCTTCTGGTAAGTAGTAAATCATCTTCATCGCCGTTTTGGTACACCTGCACGATGTAGTTACCTGTGGTTTTTACTCTTGGCATTTTAAACCAGTAGTTGACATATAGCGTCTTGGTATTGATGGAGTATTCGAAATCTCGCAGATCAAATGCATTGTAATCGTATAGAAATTCGATATCGTTGAGTACTGATTTAGTCCAGTCAGCATTGCAGTGTACAATTTTAGCTTGTACATCTATGTATTCCTCTAGCAAGAGGTCGAATTGGAGTAGTAAAGTTTCCGTGTTGCCTCTGGGTACAATGGGAGCACCTAGTTCTTGGTTTGGGTTGTTAGTGATGGGGTAGAGCTGCACCGAACCTACAAATGGCTCGTAGCTTTTATTGTCGTATATAATTTGTTTTTGCTGGGCTATAGAATTCGGGGCAATTTTTGCTAGGATAAGGAAAATAGTGCAAATACGCTGAAAGGCAGTCATAATGTGGGGATTGAATTTATTATTCAACGAAAGTACATTGGATTATTTTGAATAAAAACAAAATACTTTCCAACCCTTTGGAATCTCACTGTGTCTTACAGACAAACCAAAACCGAATTGCACTCCTATACGGATGGAGATGAACGAAAAGCAACTAATTAAGGGCTGTATAAAAGGAGAGAGGCAAGCGCAAGAGCAGCTGTATCAGCTGTTTTCTGCCCGTATGTTTGCCATCTGCCTGAGGTACACCAAAGCTCAGCAAGAAGCTGAGGATGTCTTGCAAGAGTCGTTTATCAAAGTATTCAAGCAAATAAAAAGCTATAAGGGAGAGGCGTCATTGGTGTTTTGGATCAAACGAATAGTGATCAATACGGCGCTCAATTCGCAAAGAGGTAAATTATATCTGTATCCAATGGTGGATGTAGAGGAATTGAAAACGACCTATGAAGAGGCGCATGATGTAGCCGACTATACAATGGAAGAACTGATGCAATTGGTAAAGGATTTGCCAGATAGCAGCCAGATCATATTCAATCTCTATGCAATAGAGGGGTACAAACATCAGGAGATTGCAGAGTTGCTCAATATTTCAGTAGGGACTTCAAAATCACAGTATTCAAGAGCAAAAGCGTTGCTAAGAGAGCGAATGAAAGGAAATAAAGTGAAATATGGAAAAGGCTGATAAGACATTCGAACAGCAATGGAGCCAAGCCATGGAAGGTGCAGAGGTGACTCCGCCTTCACATGTATGGGTAGGCATCGATGGTCAACTTGCGCATGCTCAAGCAGCTAATTATAAAAAACAGGCTGATTTTTATCGATGGGCCGCTGCTGCTTGTTTGTTTTTGGTTTCGCTGGTTGGTGGCTTGTACTGGATGGGTGGCGGTGAGACTGCAGATGACCTTGTAGTACATACTGAAGGTCAAATGCCTACATCACCTCAAATAAAAGACAACCAAGCAAGTGTTATGACATTAGCCGATGATGAGAAAAACGAAGACACGAATACATCAATGCAAAGTAGCAGTGCGTCCATTAGTTTGGATCATGTAAGTCATGCTGGAAATACAGCTTTGATTGAGTCGCCAGCAACACCGACTATAGCTCCAAGAACAGGGGAGTGGGAGGTGAAGTCATTACATAGAAGTGGTGTGGAAGAAGTACAATTGATGGCTATTTCTTCTAAAAAAACAACCATGCCATCTTTGGTGAGTCCTTGGCAAGCAAACCAATTGTATGGTGTGGCTAGGACTTGGGAAACGATTGATGAAGATAAAATGGAAAGCCCTATGTGGGCAGGCGTGAGCTTCAGTGCAGGATCTTTTGATCCAGGGTTTAGTGGAGGAGGTCAGCGGAGTATGGTTGTGATGAGTCAGTCGTCGAGCTTCTCTGCAGAGAGTAGCGCTCGAGTAAAGAGCCAATCTGTGGCTGATCCTGTCTATGCCAGTGGGCAGTCTGTGGCTGGTGGATTGGATTTGGGACGGAAATTCACCAAGAAAATCATGCTGAGTGGAGGCTTGCATTACAGCGCTTTTAACACAGGATCGGCGAGTAGTCAAACAGTGACTGACGAGTTAGACAATAGCTTTGCGCTAACCAATGCGACTACAGATACGAATTTAGAAGAGGCACTGTCGGACGGGCAATTGAGATTTGATGGGCAGCAGGTACAGCTAGCCAATGAATACCAATACATTACCATACCAGTCAAAGCTGGATATATCTTGCTGGATAAGCAATTTAACATCACAATTAATACGGGTGTGTCTAGCAACTTTCTGGTAGACTCTCAATTAGTGTCCAGTAGCACATCTAGAACATTGAGCAATGAGTTGAATACTTCTCAGGCTTATCAAAGTGTTTATTTTAATTTTTTAACCAGCGTGTCGTTTGGATATGTTTTCAAACAGCACTACCAGTTTTTATTGGAGCCTAACTACAATCAGGCATTAACAAACTTTACTAATACCAGTTATGAGGATCAGGCCAAACCTAAGAATATAGGTGTCGCCATTGGATTTAGGTATAATTTTTAAATTTCAGAATTATGATAACAAGAGACATCAAAGAAGTAAGCCAAAAGGCACTAGGAAAGTTGGTGATTTCCGGCCTCCTGTTTTTGTTTATGCTATCCATGTTGGCTCCTGGCTGCCGAGAAACCGAAAATTCGCAAGCGATGGCATACCAAGGGCAAGTGATTGCGTCATGCGTGGATCCTATCAGTCCATGTGAACCATTGATTAAAGAAATATTTTTTCAACTGGAAGAAGAAGTGATCGATGTGCCTGTATGAGTACAATAAAAAAGATTAGGTTTATAAGTAATTAAAGGCTAGCGACACGCTGGCCTTTTTTTATCTAGTCAAAATAACAGGGCGTGAGCTTACGTGATGAAAACATTAGGTAATTTTCTGCTTTAAAAAAATTTAACGATAACACTAATGAAGAATATTTTATCCCTTGTATTGGTTATAATGGTTGTAGCCTCATGTGCACCCAAGCTTTCATTTACTTGGACCAAACCCGGCTATGAAGTAGCCAAGTATCAGAAAATTGCCATTTTTTCAAAAACAAGAAATCTCCAAATCGCTTCGGAATTTCAAGATACTATGGTCGATTATTTGGCAGACAAAGGCATCACAGCTGTAGCAGGGTTGTCACTCTTTAGTCCTTCTCAATTGGAGACTATGGATGAAGGAGAAATCCATATGGCATTGCTTAAAGAGGGTGTGGATGGCGTGATATCAGTAGCAGTAGTAGACAAGGAAAAATCGACTGAATATGTGACAGGAACTAATACCTATATGTATGGGGGCTACGGGGGCTATGGTTTTGGTGGTTATTACGGATATAGATATGGACCAGGGTATTACGATCCAGGGCATTATCAGGAAACAACTACCTTTTTGTTGGAAAATCATTTTTATGAATTGAAAGAGGCCGATTCGAAAGAAGAAGCACTGCTTTGGGCTTCTCAAAGTATAATTTCAGACCCGACAAAAAGTATTGCCAGAACGTATTCTAAACTATTGGTGAATACACTGATAAAAGAAGAGATCATAAAATGATAAGAAATTCGAAAAGTTTGATTTAGCCATGTCGAATCAAACTTTTCGAATTTTCTATTAAGCCTACTGCTCCACTATTTCTACAATACATCTAAACCCCACGTCCGTTTTGTAGGCCTGAGTGTCGTCTTCTTCGAATATTGCCTCATCGGTATTAGGCGTCAGGTAACTGCCCCCAATAGCATAGCCTTCTGCTACCAATTCTTTCACATTTCCATAGAGGTTGTAAAACCCTCTGTCATTGGGTTCAAAACTATAGATATACTGAGGGATCATGATGGGCACGCCATCTGATTCATATTTGAGGTTTACGTTGTATCCAATAAAGGATGCTTTGACTAGCATGGACTCATCGGCAAATCTGTTTTTTACGATATCTTCCTCTATAAACAAACTGGCTTTTTTACTTACTTCGTGTGGCATGATTCGGATTTCTTCTGTTGTAGACCCTGCAGCTTTTAGCCACTCTGCTTTGGTGGGCAGTCTACCTGCAAATTTGTATTTTCTTGATTCATCGATGAGTATTTCCTGTAGACCTATGTTGAGTTTTTCTGCACGCCATTGGCAGTAGGTTTCGGCAGTTTCGTAGGTTACTGCTAGTACTGGGAAAAATGAAAATTCAGGGTTTTTGAAGTAGTTCAGTACATATTTGCTTTCTTGTTTGGGAATATAGGGTTTGTCTTGGTATCGCCCAGAGTCTTTTACCATAAAGAAGAGAAACTCTTCGAAATGTATGTTGGCCAATTCGGTTTGATCCAGAAATTTGCCTTTAGCAATGGGTAATGTGCCAGGCGGTACGATATAATTTTGGTTGTATAGTTCGGTGTCATTCCATTCAGAGTCTTTCCATGGGTCATATTTGCCTTGATAGAAAATTGTTTTTTCAGAATGTTTGTTGGCTTCGTATACCTGTAGCATTTGTCCAGAGGCTTCGGGATCATAGGTGTATATCGGCATGGCCGTTCGTTCGCTACAGCAGCTGGGGGCAAAACTGACAGGGTGTAGGTCTTGGGCGAAAGACAGTATCGGACAGAATAATGAAAGCAAGAGATATTTCATAAGAGTAGAATAAAGTATGGCGTCTAGCGTACGATCTTGGTCACGCATCTAAAACCAATGTCGGTTTGATAATCAAATGTTGTGGTATGTTCAAATAGCTCTTCATGAGAATTTCCCGTTTTGTAGCTGCCACCTATGGCGTACCCTTCTTGTAGGATTTCCTTCACATTACCATACATGTTGTATGTGCCTGTTGCTCGTGGTTCGAATCCATAAATATAAAAGGGAATGTCGAGTTTGATGGCAAATTCAGTCCCGTGATTGAGGTTTACATTATACCCATATACGGTAGTAGATGCTAGTATTTTTTCGTCAGCAAATTCATTAGCTATCACATCGTACTGAAGAAATTCTTGAGCCTTTTTGTTGATTTCATACGTGCGGTCTCTAATTTCCTTTGTGCTGTGTCCAGCAGCTCTTTTCCATTCGTGTTCAGATGGTAGTCGGCCTTCGTATCTGTATTTTTTGTAGGGGTTGTCGCTAGCTAAGAAATCTTTGAGATCTTCGTTTAGGTTTTTGGCTTTCCAATCACAAAAGGTTTTCGCGCTTTCTGCGTCTATACCCACTACAGGAAAAAAGTAAAACTCAGGATTATTGTAGTAGTTGGTCATGTATTTTTCATCCAATACTGGTACATACGAATCGTGAATGGCTTTCCCCGAATCACGATCTACAAAATGAAGAAATTCATGATAGTGTATGTTAGCCACCTCAGTGGCATCAATATATACTCTTTTGAAAAGAGGGATGGTTTGAGGAGGGACGATATAGTCCTGGAAATAGAGGATGTTGGCTTTGTTTTCTTTTTCCTTCCATGGGTCATAATAGCCGTTGTAATAGAGCGATTGTTCGGAGTATGCATTGGCTTCGTCGAGAAATAGATGGTCTATGGCGTAGACCTTATTGTACGTATAAATTTCACGATCAGTAATGGCAGACACAGGGCCAGGAGAGTCGGCAGTAGGGTGTTTTTTGGCTTGCGCCAATGCAGTTTTGCCCCAACCTATAACTGCCGTGCAAAAGAGCACAGTGGTGAGTTTAGTTATGTTCAATTTTTCTTCTTTAATGACTGCAAATCCATTCTACAGCTTCATCCATTTGTCCATCGTCAAAGCGTTTGAGTTCTGCTTTTACAAAATGATTGGCTAAACTGGGGAAAGATTTGATCAAGTTGTCTTCGGTCATAAATCCCACCTTGCTGATAAGTTTATGATGGTCTTTCACAAATTTGACATGATGAAAAAAACTGTCCAAATTATCCCAACCAGGGAACTTTTTGACCATGATAATGAGTCCTGCCAGCTTGCCGAAATCTTCAATATAATGATCCACTTCATCGGTTAGGTTTTCCATGTCAAACACAGAAATGGGTCCATTAATAGAAAGTATCACATAGCCTTGATCTTTATTTAGACTTAGGTTGATCATAGGTAAATAGACGTTTTGCTGCATTTAAAAGTACTAGAATTAATTTGAAATGAAAGAATAAGAGTAGTAGCTATTCGACGAATCTTTGTAGTTGTTATCATCAATCTTAGGATTGCTATAATAATTATTCATAAAATGCATTTAGATGAAAACATACAATCTCATTTTTCGACCCATTTTTTAAATGCCCCATACTATCTTAGCGGTTTGTACCAATTATGATTATGGAATACCTGTCGCAAATAAAAGAAGCCACTCAATACATTTTATCACAAACAGATTTTAAGCCTGATTATGGTGTCATTTTAGGTACGGGGTTGGGCGCTTTGGTCAACGATGTGCAAATCGTTCATGAGATCAATTATGAAGACATTTTACATTTTCCATTGTCTACGGTAGAATCTCATTCGGGCAAATTGATATTTGGTCATTTGGGTGAAAAAAGAGTGGTCGTGATGAAAGGTCGCTTTCATTACTACGAAGGGTACAATATGAAGGAAGTGACGTTCCCCGTCAGGGTAATGAAGATGCTTGGTATCAAAAAACTTATCATATCTAATGCCTCAGGTGCACTCAATCCAGCCTATCAGAAAAGCGAACTGATGGTGATCAATGATCACATCAATATGCAGACAGAAAATCCTTTGACAGGAAAAAATCTGGATGAAATGGGTGTGCGATTTCCTGACATGAGTGAGCCATATGAGCAATCTATGATCGATACGGCCATGCAGATTGCTGAAAAAGAAAATATACCTCTGCATCAAGGCGTTTATGTAGGAGTAAATGGCCCAAACCTTGAGACACGAGCAGAGTATCATATGCTTCGTGTGATAGGAGCAGATGCTGTGGGAATGTCTACCGTGCCCGAAAATATAGTGGCGAGACAGATGGATATTCCTGTTTTTGCCGTTTCTGTATTAACAGACTTATGTTATCCCGGCCATATTCAAAAAATATCCGTAGAAGAAGTGATTGCAGCAGCCATGAAGGCTGAACCTTACTTGACAAAGTTGATCAAGCAGGTGATCGCTGCAGATAAAATATAAAATAGTACGTATTAAATATGAGCTTAGAAGGAAGAGTAGCCATTGTAACGGGCGCGAGTAAAGGCATTGGATTAGAAATTGTGAAGCAGCTGCTAACCAAAGGGGTGAAAGTAGCGGGTTGGAGCCGCACGGACAACGACATCACGGATCCCAATTATCTATTTATATCTGTAGATGTAAGTGACCCAGAGAGCGTAGCGCACGCCTATAGGCAGACCGCAGAAATGCTGGGCGAAAACATTGATATATTAGTCAATAATGCAGGGTTTGGTATTGCAGGCCCTATGGATGAAATGGTTTTTGAAGATTGGAAAAGGATGTTTGACGTAAATGTGCATGGCATATTTTTCACATCTAATGCAGTTATTCCTAAGATGAAAGAATTGGATCGTGGCCATATCATCAATATCAGCTCTATCGCTGGTAGAAACCCAGTAAAAGGATTTGCGGGTTATGCAGGCACCAAACATGCTGTGACAGGTATTTCACATTCTATGTTTATGGAATTGAGAGATTTCGGGATTAAAGTGACTTGTATATACCCAGGTAGCGTCAATACCAATTTCTTTGATGATATCGATGCGGTAACAGCCAATGAGAACATGATGAGACCAGAAGATGTGGCCAGTAGCGTAGTCCATTGTCTGGAGACTCACCCTAATTATTTGCCAGTCGATTTTGAAGTGCGACCTTTGCGACCGAACCCAACAAAATAATCTTTAGATTAAATCAAAATTTCCTTGTCGATAGAAGTACAAAATCTGACTAAAACCTACGGGCAGCAAAAAGCTGTTGATGGCATCTCATTTTCGGCCAACCGAGGCGAGATCTTGGGGTTCTTAGGGCCTAATGGTGCAGGAAAATCCACCACGATGAAAATTGCCACGGGCTACTTAGGAGCTACCGCAGGGCAGGTGCTCATTGGTGGTATCAACGTAGCAGAAGATCCTATCAGTGCCAAGCGCATTACAGGCTACTTACCAGAGCACAATCCGCTCTATTTGGATATGTATATTCATGAGTTTTTAGCCTTTTCGGCCAAAGTGAACCAAATGAAAGTAGCAGAAATCAAGGCTGCAGTAAAGCGTGTGGTTGAGATGTGTGGTTTGACTTTAGAACAAAACAAGAAAATAGGTCAGTTGTCCAAAGGCTATCGCCAACGCGTGGGGTTAGCACAAGCACTACTCCACGACCCAGAAGTCTTGATTTTGGATGAACCGACTACGGGTTTGGATCCTAATCAGATTTTGGAAATCCGTAAGTTGATCAAAGAAGTGAGCAAGGATAAAACCGTGATTTTTTCTTCGCACATCATGCAGGAGGTAGAAGCACTTTGCGACCGGGTGGTTGTGATCAACAAAGGGCAGCTCGTGGCGGATCAGCCGATTACGGAATTCTCAAAAGGCCTTTCGGATGAAACTTGGCTACGTGTAGAGTTTAAGTCGGCCATCGATCAGAAGTTGCTAACTAAAATTATAGAAGTGACTGACGTACAAGCCGTGAGTCCCTGTATATACAAATTGCAAGTGACCAATAGTGAAGAGGCGAGAAGTGCGGTATTCAAATTGGCAGGGGAGAAGAATTTGCCCTTGGTAGGCTTACAAGAGGAGGAGAGCTCCTTCGACGAAATTTTCCACTTACTGACTAAAGAGAAATAAATGCTGGCGGTATTTGTAAAAGAAATTAATAGTTTCCTCAATAGCCTGATCGCATACATTGTGATAGGTGTGTTTTTGACTTCCATTGGGTTACTGATGTGGGTATTTCCAGAAAGTAGTATTCTAGAATATGGCTATGCCGATATGAGTACGTTATTCAATCTGGGGCCCTATGTTTTTATGTTTCTCATTCCAGCGATTACTATGCGATTTTTTTCAGAAGAAAAACGCACAGGTACCGAAGAGCTGCTAATGACCAAACCATTGACTACGCTTCAGATCATTTTAGGAAAGTACTTTGCAGGTTTTGCTTTGGTGTTTTTGTCAGTGCTACCCACGTTGTTCTATTTCTATTCGGTCTATGCTTTGGGCAACCCAGTAGGCAATCTAGACATCTCGGGTACGGTTGGCTCATACATTGGTTTGTTGTTGTTGGGAGGTGTGTTTGTAGCCATTGGCATATTTTCTTCAGCTCTTACCGACAATCAGGTCGTAGCCTTTGTTTTGGCAGTATTTCTGTGTTTTGTGCTATACTCTGGGTTATCATCGTTGGCTACTATCGATGTGTGGGGCGAGTCTTCTTTGTGGCTGCAGCAGATCAGCTTGGTTTTTCATTACGAATCGCTTAGTAGAGGCCTTATAGATATAGCAGATATCGTGTATTTTATCAGTGTAGTGGCGATTATGGTACTTTTTACTCAACTCAAATTGGACGCTAAGAAATGGTAAATCAGAAGCGAATAGAAAGCCTTTTGAGGTTGGGTATAGGTCTATTACTCCTAGTCATTTTAAATCAACTGGCAGGGATATACCCTATGCGATTGGATCTCACAGAAGAGAAAAGATATTCAGTCACACCAGCTACACGTGCGATGTTGGAAGACTTGCAGGATGTCGTATATATAGAGGTATTTCTTGAAGGTGAAATGCCAGCAGGATTCAAAAGATTGCGTAAAGCAATTGAAGAAACCTTGAGTCAGTTCGATTACTACGCCGATGGTTTGGTGAAAGTAGACTTTATAGACCCATCTGCTGCACTCAACGAAAAAGCCAGGAATGAATATTTTCGTTCGCTCATGCAACGAGGTCTACAGCCTACCAACCTCTCTTATAAGCGGGATGGAAATAAGACGGAAAAGCTGATTTTTCCAGGAGCCATCGTGAGCTACTATGGTCAGGAAGTACCTGTGACACTCCTTCGTGGGAGTCAGTCGGCTACTGCAGAAGAACGCTTGAACCAATCTATAGAAGGGCTGGAATATGAATTGGCAAATGCCATTCGAATCCTTTCTAATGATAGGAAAAAGACTGTAGCGCTGATCCAAGGTCATGGTGAACCAGATAGCCTGAATCTGGCAGGGTTGACCAATGCGCTTTTGGAAAAATATGATGTATTTAATGTTGACCTGAGTACAGGTAACAAAGATTTGGGTATATATGATGCGGTTATCTTCCCGAAACCTGCTACGGTCTTTTCTACAGAAGAAAAATACGAAATCGATCAGTATATCATGAATGGAGGGAAGACACTATTTTTTGTAGATGCCCTACGAGTAAATATGGACAGTGCAAGTGGAGAAGGGACTTTTGCTTTTCCGTATGAGTTGGGACTCGACGATATGTTTTTCAAATATGGAGTGCGTATCAATCGTGATTATGTGCAAGATATCGTGTGTGGAGAGTATCCGATTGTGGCGGGCAATATGGGTGATCAGGCACAAATTCGCATGCTACCTTGGCCGTTTTTTCCGATGGTCAATAATTTTGGTAATCATCCGATTGTAAAAAACTTAGATGCTGTTTCTATGAAATTTGTTTCTACGATTGATACAGTGAAGGCTGATGGTATTGAGAAAATCCCGTTGCTCAAGACCTCGCAATACTCTATGGTCAATCAAGCACCAGTGAAAGTGGCTTTCAATGAATTGAGAAAGAATCTTGATCCTGAACGATTCAATCAAGGATCGAAAAATGTGGCTTATTTGCTCAAGGGTAAATTCACTTCCATTTATAAAAATAGAATTTTACCGAAAGGCATAAACAAAAGCGAATTTAAGGGTACAGGTAAGGAAACTTCTATTTTGATTTGCTCAGACGGCGATATGATTCGCAACGAATTTAGTCTCAAAGATGGCACGCCCATGGAACTTGGACTGAGCCCATACAGTCAAATGAAATTTGCCAATAAGGATTTTGTGATGAATGCCGTCGATTATATGCTCAATGATCAGGGATTGATCGTTTCTAAAAACAAGTCACTGGCAATACGCCCGCTCGACAAAGTAAAAATAGCCAAAGAAAAACTGATATGGCAGTTGATCAACCTCGTATTGCCTATTGTATTGCTCGTTATTTATGGTGTTTTGAGGGCTTATTGGAGAAAGAGAAAATACGCAAGTTTTAAGTAAGGAGATGACTAAAATTAAGAAACTCAGTTTTGTTTTTGTAGCGCTTTTGGTGGTTTCCTTGGTGCTAACTTGGGTGGGACGAAAGGAAAAGGTGGTAGCTGTAGATAAAACTTTATTTGCGGTAGCAGACACCACACAGATGGTAAGTCTGGCGATTGCATCTGGTGCAGACCAAATTGTGATCAAAAGAGAAAAGAAGAGTTGGAAAATTAATGATCAGTATAATGCAGACCCGCAATTGATTTATTTGACTCAGCGTATTTTGAATGCCGTACAAACCCAACGTCCAGTGAGCCAATCCAACTTTGAATCTATCAAAAAAGAACTGCAGACGGATGGTAAATTAGTAACTGTAGGTTTCGAAGACGGTCATACGCAGCAGTTTTATGCAGGTGGGAATACAGCCAAAACCACGGCCTATTTTGGAAATGAAAGTTTAACTAAAATTTATACTGTGGCTATCCCAGGGTATAAAAGTTATCTGTCTGGTATTTTTGAGCTTTCGCTCAATCAATGGAGAGATCGAGTGCTTTTTGCTTCAAGCTGGCGGACTATTCAAGAATTGGAAATCAACTATACGAGCAGCGATCAGGAGAATTTATCCATACGTTTCGATCAGCAGTTTTTGGCAGTGAGAGGTGTAAGTGTGTTAGATACAGCTGCCTTGATGAATTACTTGCAGCCGTTGGAGTTTTTTCAGCTCAATGACTACCTCACGCCAGGCAATTTTCCGAAGTATGATAGTTTGCTTGATGAGGCGCCTATTGCCACAGTAAAGTTGCAAGACATCAATCCAAGTAACAATCGACAACTTGCGATCTATCCGAAAATAGCAGGAGAGCAATTCTATCTTGTCATGGATCAAGCAAATGAAATGATCGTAGTGGATGCTGTCCGGATGGAACGATTCTTGGTTGGTTCGTCTGCTTTCAAACGTCAAGAATAATCGTTCCCTTGAGCACTACACTCACAATCAAAAACATGGTTTGTCCGAGGTGTATCTCGGCCGTCAATCAGATTGTGAATGGCTTAAAACTCAAGGTGAAAGATATCCGACTCGGTGCAGTAGAATTGGATGAAGATGTGTTGGATGCCAAAACCATGATTGAGTTGGATCAAATGCTTTCAGAAAGCGGCTTCGAGCGGATAGATGGTAAAAAATCACAATTGCTTGAGCGAATCAAAACATTGGTTATACAAACCATTCACTACGAAAATCATTTCCAACTGACCATTAACTGGTCAGATTTTTTGTCGGAGAGGCTAGCTCATGACTATCATTACCTGAGTACCTTGTTTTCTTCTGTAATGGGTATCACACTAGAGCAGTACATTATCAAACAAAAGATAGAAAAGGTAAAAGAATATTTACATTACGACCAACTGGCTATAAAGGAAATCGCCTTTAAATTGGGATACAGTAGTGTGGCGCATCTTTCGGCACAGTTCAAAAAGGTGACAGGTATGCCTCCCTCAGCTTTCAAAAAAGGCAATTCGTCTGTAGATAGACAGTCACTAGACGGTATCCAATAATCATATAACAATCACTACGAATTGTGTAACTCCTAGCAAATAGGCTTGCATACCTTTGAGTCATAGATTTAAATATCTAGCGTTTTGTTATTTAGAACACAAGAGAATCTAAAAACAAACGACTAAACGTTAATGAAACCTAGAGTGCGATAGATGAGGCCTGTTTTGGCTCTTGTCTTCAATAGCGAATGAGGTCATGATTAAAATTAGATTAAGATGAAACATACCTATCGAGTCACCGGAATGTCCTGCAACGGATGTAAATCACATGTAGAGGAAGCACTTTTGCAATTGCCAGAAGTGAAGTCGGCCAGTGTAGAGTTAGCCGAAGGCACCGTGACATTGGAGATGTTAGCGCACTTGGAGCTAGCCCAATTGCAAGAGGTGTTGGCGGATTCGCAGTATGTGATTCATCCAGCGGATTATCCCAAGGAAGAGAAAAAACTAGCACCGATGCCCACGATAAGAGGTGAGAATTATTACTGCCCTATGCATTGTGAAGGGGAGAAAACCTATAGGCAGTTTGGGGATTGTCCCGTTTGTGGAATGGATCTAGTAGCAGAAGTAAGTGCTGCCAGTACATCAGCTACGGAATATACGTGCCCCATGCACCCAGATATAGTAAGTGACAAGCCGGGTAGCTGTCCCAAATGTGGGATGGATTTAGTGTCTAAAGAACCAGAAACTGCTGTCGAGGACAAGAGCTTTCAACGTTTAGTTAGGAAATTTAAAATAGCCACTGGATTTACACTGCCGATCTTCCTGATCGCCATGTCTGATATGTTACCCAACAATTCCATATATCAATGGATGCCGATTCAGTATTGGAATTGGGTTCAATTGCTCTTATCGATTCCAGTGGTGTTTTATGCTACATGGATGTTTTTTCAGCGTGCCTACACATCTATCATGACTAGAAATTACAACATGTTTACACTGATCGGTATAGGTGCAGGCGTAGCTTGGCTATTTAGTGTGTTTGGGTTGCTATTTCCAGAGGTATTTCCAGACCAATTTCGAACGGAGTCTGGAGCGATACACATGTATTTCGAATCGGCTACAGTCATTCTGACTTTGGTTTTGCTCGGACAAGTGCTAGAAGCCAGAGCGCATAGTAAAACCAATAGTGCGGTAAAGAAATTACTCAAGTTGGCACCCAATCGTGCAGTTAAAATTGTAGGTGGAGAGGAAATAGAAATTGCCATTAATGAAATAGTTGTGGGAGATCTCCTTCGAGTGAAACCGGGAGACAAGGTGCCTGTAGATGGGGAAATCAAAGAAGGGAATAGCACGATAGATGAGTCCATGATTACCGGAGAACCTATGCCTGTGGATAAACAGGCGGGCGACAAAGTGAGTGCTGGTACTATCAATGGCAAACAATCTTTTACCATAACCGCACAGAAAATAGGTGCAGATACCCTGCTTTCACAAATCATTGATATGGTGAATCAGGCGAGTAGAAGCAAAGCGCCTATACAGAAGCTGGCGGATAAAATATCTGGGTATTTTGTGCCTGCTGTGGTGGGTGTTTCGATTATTACGTTTGGTGTATGGGTTGTTTTTGGCCCTGAGCCTCAATTCGTTTATGCGCTAGTCAATGCCATTGCTGTATTGATTATTGCGTGTCCATGCGCACTTGGACTAGCCACGCCTATGTCCGTTATGGTAGGGGTGGGCAAGGGCGCTGAATTAGGGGTGCTAATTAAAAATGCAGCTTCGCTTGAAAGAATGAATAAAGTAGATGTACTTATCATTGATAAAACTGGTACAGTGACCGAAGGCCAGCCAACGGTAGAGGAGGTAGTGGCTTTAGGTTTTGATCAAACAGAACTGCTTCAGCAGATAGCTTCAGTTAATCAACGGAGTGAACACCCATTGGCGGAAGCCATTGTGCGATATGCCCAAGATGAGGGAGTTACACTACAATCGATCACCGATTTTGAATCAGTGACTGGCAAGGGGGTAACGGCTAAAGTAGGCGGGCAGCTGACTGCGATAGGCAATGAGAAACTTTTGCTGGATTATGAAGTTAAGCTAAATAATGTGGCACATGAATTTGCGAAAAAACATCAGTCAGTGGGACGTACGGTTTCGTATGTGGCTGTTGATGGTAGATTAGTGGGGCTAGTAGCTATTGGGGACAAGATAAAGTCCACCAGCAAACAAGCGATAGAGGACTTGAAAGCCAATGGAATAAAAGTGATTATGATGACTGGCGATCATATGCGTACGGCTCAGGCTGTGGGAGACGAGCTGTCGTTGGACGAAGTGGTGGCAGACTGTCTTCCTGCCGACAAAATGGAAAAAGTGAAAGCACTGCAGTCCCAAGGCCTAGTCGTAGCCATGGCTGGAGATGGCATCAATGATGCGCCAGCTCTGGCGTTAGCAGATGTGGGGATAGCGATGGGTACAGGAACGGATATAGCCATAGAAAGTGCAGCCATTACGTTGGTGAAGGGCGACCTACATGGTATCGTAAAAGCTAGAATACTGAGCGAAAAAGTGATGCGAAACGTAAAGCAAAATTTGTTTTTCGCTTTACTATACAATGGATTTGGTGTGCCCTTGGCGGCAGGCGTATTGTTTCCGTTTTTCGGTATTTTATTGTCGCCCATGATAGCTGCTTTGGCTATGAGTTTTAGTTCGGTATCAGTGATTTCCAATGCGCTCCGATTGAGAGTAGCTAAAATAGTGTAAGATTTTTGAGATCTTTTTGTCTTAATTTGCCGTACTTTATCTAATTAAATGAAACAGTTGACATCCATATTACTTGCTGCGGCCATGCTTTTTGGGAGTATGGGCTTTTCTATGGGGACCCATTTTTGTGGGGGCGAGGCGATGATGGATGTACTCGTGCTGGGGCATGAGCATATGGATTGTGGAATGGGTGATATGGATCAAACCTGTGAAGCCGATAGCCACACACTTACAATCAAAAAAGCGCCTTGTTGTGAAAATGTATATTGGTCGTTACAACTTGAAGAAGTATATGCACATGATATAGCTGCTGTGTCTGTACAGCCTATGATTGCTGCAGTGTTGCTCTACGATTGGTCTACCTCTCCTTGGCAAGAAGTGGAGTTGCTCAAGTTTTTTGTGCCGTATACCCCGCCACCACTCCGACGCGTACTTCGTGTCTTATACCAAACATTCCGTCTTTGATACTTGATCCGTTCGTCGAGAGTCTTTTTTGAGAAAGCTCTTGCCGTTTAGTTGTGTCTGATTTTTCAGACACTATAGATTTCTAAAGTATCAAAACCTATGTTGAATCGAATTATACGTTTTTTCTTAGCGCATAAGCTAGTCACTGTATTGCTTATGATCGTGCTGATTGGCTGGGGGCTTATCACAGCTCCTTTTGGTTGGAAGACTCTTTTTTTGCCTTCGGATCCTGTGCCTGTCGATGCTATTCCAGATATTGGTGAAAACCAACAAATTATTTTTACGCCTTGGATGGGGCGATCTCCTCAAGATATAGAGGATCAAATTACTTATCCATTGACGACTTCCTTGCTGGGTATCCCCGGGGTAAAATCGATCAGGAGTTCGTCCGTTTTTGGATTTTCGAGTATCTATATCATTTTTAATGAAGACGTAGAGTTTTATTGGTCGCGTTCGCGAATTTTAGAAAAGCTCAATTCGTTACCCGTAGATCTTTTGCCAGATGGGGTTCGTCCTTCTTTAGGGCCAGATGCTACAGCACTTGGTCAGGTCTATTGGTACACGATCGAAGGGCGGGACAGAGACGGAAATCCTACTGGGGGGTGGGACTTACATGAAATAAGGTCTGTACAGGACTTTTTTGTCAAGTATGGGTTGAATGCCGTGGAGGGCGTGTCTGAAGTGGCTTCCATTGGAGGGTTTGTTCAGGAGTATCAAATAGATGTGAACCCTGACGCACTCAATGCCTATGATATTTCGCTACAGCAGGTCATGGATGCAGTCAGGAAATCCAACAGAGACGTAGGTGCAAAAACCATCGAAATCAACCAAGCGGAGTATTTGGTGCGAGGGTTGGGGTATATAAAATCTATTGCTGACATAGAAGAAACAGTAGTGGACGTGTCAGCACATCACGTACCGATTACCATCAAGGATATAGCTTTAGTAACTCTCGGGCCAGCCACACGGAGAGGGCTGCTCGACAAGGAGGGAGCGGAAGTAGTAGGAGGTGTGGTCGTAGCGCGTCATGGTTCCAATCCACTTGCCGTGATCAACAAAGTCAAAGACAAAATCAAAGATTTGTCAGGCGGTTTGCCTAAAAAGACCCTAGCCAATGGTGTAGAAAGTCAGTTGACGATCGTACCTTTCTATGATCGCACACAGCTGATCAACGAAACGCTTGGCACATTGGAGGAAGCACTTTCGTTAGAAATACTCATTACCATACTGGTGGTGATCGTAATGGTGCTCAACTTACGGGCTTCTATCCTCATTGCAGGATTACTACCTATTGCGGTATTGATGGTGTTTATCGCCATGCGCTATTTGGGGGTAGATGCCAATATTGTTGCCCTTTCGGGAATAGCCATTGCTATCGGTACTATGGTGGACTTGGGTATTGTCCTGTCCGAAAATGTGATCAAACATATGGGCGAAGCTCCTAAATCGCAGCGACTCATTGATACGATTTATAAGGCGTCGGCCGAGGTGAGTTCGGCTATTGTTACGGCCGTGTCTACCACTGTTGTGAGTTTTATTCCCGTTTTTGCGATGGAGGCTGCCGAAGGAAAACTTTTTAGGCCTTTGGCTTTTACCAAAACTTTTGCCTTGCTCTCTGCTCTGGCCGTATCACTTTTGATTTTGCCTAGCATTGCACATTGGGTATTTGGTTTTAGCATTCACAAAAAACTCAAAGGCAAGTTCATTCATGGACTATTGTTAGTAGTAGGCTTGTTGATTGCAGTTTTTAACTCCGTCTGGGCAGGGGTTACGCTTATGGCATTTGGACTGGCGTGGTTTTTTAATCTGGCGATTAAAAAAGAGTATTGGATATCAACTAACCTTAAGGTCATCATTGTGGTCATTTCTGCTACTTGGCTTATGGCCAAGTCTTGGATGCCTCTAGGTGCTAATGCGTCAGTAGCTCTCAACTTTGTCTTTGTCGTATGGATAGTCGCTTTGATTCTTGGTGCTTTTTTGATGTTAGAAAAGTATTACTTGAAGGTGTTGTATTGGTGTCTAGACAACAAAAAAAAGTTTTTATCCATTCCCGTTTTTTTGATTTTGTTTGGAGTGACTACCTGGCTGGGTTTTGCGACTGTATTTGGTTTTGTATCCAATGGATTTGATTTGGCTGGAGTACAAATTCGTACCACCAAGATATGGTCGTCCATGGAGAAAACCTTTCCAGGAATAGGTAAAGAATTTATGCCTGCCTTGGATGAGGGGAGTTTTTTGCTCATGCCCACCTCTATGCCTCATGCAGGAATGACTCAAAACAAGCGTGTAGTTCAACAACTAGACATGTTGTTGGCCAATATACCAGAAGTGGAGCTGGCAGTAGGAAAGATGGGGCGTGTAGAGTCAGCACTTGATCCAGCACCGATCTCTATGTATGAAAACATCATCAATTACAAGTCTGAGTACATGGTCAATAAGAAAGGCCACAGGGTAAAGTTTAAAGTGGATGAGGATGGGAATTATAAAACCCAATCTGGCAACTACTTATCTGCTTTAGATGCACTTGACGCTGATCTGACTTTTGATGAGTTAGTACCCGACGACAACGGAAACTATTACCGAAACTGGCGCCCAGAGATTAAATCTCCAGATGATATTTGGAATGAAATTGTGAAGGTGACCAAAATTCCAGGCGTAACATCAGCACCTAAACTACAGCCCATCGAGACCCGCTTGATCATGTTGCAAACGGGCATGCGTGCGCCTATGGGAGTCAAGGTTTATGGGCCTGATTTGGCTACAATAGAATCGTTTGGGCGAGAGTTGGAGGTGATTTTGAAAGAAGTACCATCTGTCAAGTCTGAGGCGGTATTTGCTGATCGCATCGTGGGCAAGCCTTATATTCATCTTAATATTGATCGCCAAAAAATAGCTCGATATGGACTAAGTATTGAAGATATACAACAGACCATCGAAGCTGCGGTGGGTGGTAGGCAAATCACCAGTACGGTAGAAGGTCGCGAACGATTTCCTGTAAGGGTGCGATACCCAAGAGAGCTGCGAGACGACCCTGCCACTTTAGCCAAAATCTATGTACGCACCTCCACAGGCACACAAGTACCGCTGGGAGATCTTATCCATATTTCCTATGCGCAAGGTCCGCAAATGATTAAAAGCGAAGATACTTTTTTGGTAGGCTATGTGTTGTTTGACAAAAAGGATGGCTATGCGGAAGTAGATGTGGTAGAAGAGTCGCAGCGTTCTATTCAAAATAGGATTGATGAAGGGACATTGGTCGTACCTGCAGGTATTAGTTTTAAGTTTTCGGGTAGTTATGAAAATCAAATCAGAGCAGAGAAGCGGCTGGCGATCATCGTGCCATTGGTATTGATTATCATCTTTCTTATTCTCTATTTCCAGTTTAAATCCATTTCTACTTCACTGATGATTTTTATGGGGGTAGCCATGGCATTTAGTGGGGCATTTATGATGCTTTGGTTTTATGGTCAGGACTGGTTTTTGGACTTTTCTCTATTCTCTACCAATATGCGTGAGCTGTTTCAGATTCAGACGGTCAACCTGAGTGTGGCAGTTTGGGTAGGTTTTATTGCTTTGTTTGGCATTGCTACCGACGATGGTGTGCTCATCGGTACTTATTTGGACCAGAGTATGAAAAAGTACCAACCCGCTACAGCTGAGGAGTTGAGAGAAGCAGTGACTCGTGCTGGCTTGCGCAGAATCAAACCAGCCGTGATGACGTCGGCGACTACCATTATTGCTTTGCTGCCTGTACTCACTTCTACGGGTAGAGGAGCCGATGTCATGATTCCGATGGCAATACCAGCTTTTGGAGGGATGATCGTTGCAGCCATTACTTTCTTCGTTACGCCTGTGCTCTACTATTGGAGAGAGGAATATAAACTAAAAAAATCAACGAGATGAAGCGTGTGATATACTTTATAGGCCTGTTGTTTTGGCTGATGTCCAATACAGGAATGAGCCAAAGCTTGGACGACTATCTACTGGAAGCTGCTGAAAATAACCCAGGACTAAAGGGAGCCTATTTGCGATTTGAAGCGGCTATGGAGCGTGTAGATCAGTCCAATGCTTTGCAAGACCCTACACTTTCGTTTGGTTATTTTATTAGTCCGGTAGAAACTCGATTAGGACCGCAGCGAGTCAAAATTGGCTTGAGCCAAATGTTTCCTTGGTTTGGTACGCTGTCGGCCAAAGAGGAGGTGGCCAATGCACAAGCCGAAGCGGCGTATCAGATGTTTGTGGATCAACGGGATGACTTGTTCTTGCGTGTGAAAAAACTCTATTTCCTTTTGGCCGAAATCAATGAACACATTCAATGGCAAGAAGAGAATTTGAAAATATTAGAAACCTATAAGGCTTTGAGCACAACGCAGTTTTCTAATTCAAAAGGTAGTATGGTCAATGTCATTCGTGTCGATATTTTGATGGAAAGTGCCATGACTGAGATCATGATCAATAGAGAAAAAAAACAGGCTATTGAATATGCTTTTGCCACATTGCTCAACAGGCAAGAAAAGGCAAAAATTGTAGTTGAACCCTTCGAGAGCCAGATTTCACCTGTGATATATGACAAGGATAGTTTGCTGCTCTACAACCCTAAGCTCAAGGCTAAAGAGTTTCAAATTTCATCTGCGGAGTCTATGCAAAGGGTTGCCAAAAAACAAGGTATGCCTAAGATTGGTTTGGGGCTTGATTATGTGTTTGTAGGTGATCGTACAGATATTTCAGTTCCAGACAATGGCAAGAATGTAGTGATGCCCATGTTTACATTGTCTTTACCGATCTATCGTAAAAAATACAAATCTGCCATCAAAGAGGCTGAATTGACACAGATGACATTGGTAGCGGAAAAAGAAGAATTGGTAAATGGCTTAGTTTCATCCTATTATATGACAAAAAATGAACTGGAGACTGCCCAGCAAAGAATTGCGCTCTTTGATCATCAGATAGAAAGCACGTCGATAGCCATCGATTTGCTGTATTCGGCTTATGAAAACTCAGGGCAGGATTTTGAAGATGTGCTGCAGATGCAGCAGGAGTTGCTAAAGTACAAAATGGCCAAGGCCACGGCGATCAAACAATATAATCTCGCCAGTGCCCAACTCAATTATTTGATTGCTCATTCAAACATTACATCAAAATGAAAAAGATAGTAGAAAATAAATTCGCCCTATTGGCTTTTGCTGTGTTGTTGGGTGGTGTCATAGGGTGGTTGGTAAAACCCACTAACCAGTCGAGAGGTGAAGAAGCGCATGTGCATGAGGAGGGGACGGGCCAGACATGGACTTGTGCTATGCATCCGCAAATCCGTCAAACCGAACCTGGCAATTGCCCGATCTGTGGCATGACACTGACACCACTTTCGTCGGATACAAACACCGAAGACCCTGTAGAGTTAAAAATGACGCCCACGGCTATGCAGCTGGCCGATGTACAGACCGAAATGGTGACACTGAAAATACCTACCAAAATCATTAGAATCAATGGTAAAGTAAAAGCAGATGAACGATACGTTTTTACACAAACTTCTCATATTTCTGGTAGGATAGAACAACTGCTGCTCAACTATACAGGGGAGTATGTCTACAAGGGAAAAGTGATTGCTTATCTATATTCTCCTGAGCTGGTTACGGCGCAGAAAGAGTTGTTTGAGGCCTATAAAATCAGAGATAATCAGCCTGTATTGTATAACGCTTCTCGCGAAAAATTGAAAAAATGGAAACTTACTGATCAACAAATCGACGGTATTTTGTCCTCTGGTCAGCCGATGGAGAGTTTTCCTATACTATCGGATTTGACTGGTGTAGTTACCACTAAGAAGGTAAACCTTGGCGATCACATCAAGCAAGGAGCTCCGCTCTTTGAGGTGGCTAACCTGAACAAGGTGTGGCTGCTTTTTGATATTTATGAAAGAGACATGGCTTGGGTAAAAAAAGGTGATAAAGTGAATTATACCTTTCAGGCTTTGCCAGGAGAGTCGTTTGTCGGCAATGTCACCTTTATCGACCCAGTGATAGATGCGAAAAGCCGAGTAGCTAGGGCAAGAATTACCGTAGACAATAGGGACGGGCGATTGAAACCAGAAATGTTTGTAAGGGGTACGATCGAAGCACAGCTCACAGGTGGTGAAGCAAGTATTGTAATACCTAAATCGGCAGTGATGTGGACAGGTAAACGGTCTATCGTTTATGTAAAAACCAATGCTACGAATGGTACACATTTTATGCTTCGAAAGGTCACTTTAGGGCCATCTTTAGGAGAGTCATTTGTAATTACTGCAGGGTTAGAGGCTGGCGAGGAAATTGCCACGCATGGTACGTTTAGTATAGATGCTGCGGCACAGTTGGCTGGCAAACCTAGTATGATGAGTGTTGTACATACCCCCCGTGCTGCTATTCTTAGTGTATCAGCCAAACAAGCACTTGCTCCAGTATATCATGCCTATTTCGAAATGAAAAATGCATTGGTGGATGATAATTGGGAAGCGGCCAAGCAGGCGGGTATACAGCTCAAGTCTTCTGTAGAAGGTGTGGATATGTCACTTTTTTTAGGTTCATCTCATGGGGCTTGGCTGGCGTATCGTAGTGCTTTTCTCAAATCCTTAGCGCATATTCATCATCAGGCAAATGAGGAAGGCGTACGTGGTGTTTTTTTACAGGTCTCATCGCCAATGGTAGATATGACGGTAGTGTTTGGCCCATTAGAGGAAAGGATTTATGTGCAGCATTGCCCGATGGCAGAACGCAACAAAGGAGCCGATTGGCTCAGTTTAGAAAAGGAAATAAAAAACCCCTACTTTGGATCGTCAATGATCAGGTGTGGGGAGAACAGAATAATATTAAAATAGTGAAGGCGAATTTGAGAGACTCAGAATGAGATTTTAGAGAGCAAAATCTCATTAAAAAGCCAGTAGTTTTTTATTAGCATTTTATCATTAACTTTGGATCAAATTTGGGGTAGCTCATGCCTCATGCAGTTTTCAGAATCTACAAACTTAAATATACACTAGCGAATGAAATTTATAGTTTCTTCCTCTTACCTACTCAAACAGTTGTCTGCCATCAATGGCGTGATCACAACCAATCCAGTAGTTCCAATTTTGGAAAACTTTCTATTCGAAATTGCAGATGGTAAATTGACCATCACGGCATCTGATTTGCAAACCTCCATGATCACTGAGCTGGAAGTGGAAGCGAAAGAAAACGGAAACATAGCAGTACCTTCCAAGATATTGTTGGAAACGTTGAGAAACTTACCCGAACAGCCGGTAACTTTTAGTATCGATGAAGAAACTTATAGCATTGAGATCAATTCTGATAATGGTCGATATAAGTTGGCTGGAGAAAATGCTACTGACTTTCCTAAAGTACCTAGTGTATCTGATGGCAATGATGTGAATATCTCGTCAAGCGTACTTGGTAATGCAATAAACAATACCATTCTAGCAACTAGTAGTGATGAACTTCGCCCTGCTATGACTGGTGTGTATTTGAATCTGTCTGAAACGAATACCACTTTCGTGGCAACGGACGGGCATCGATTGATCCGATACAGAAGAGTAGATATTGCCTCTGAAAACGGCGCAAGTATGATCATTCCAAGAAAAGCATTGACGCTTTTGAAATCTACCTTGCCAAGTAGCAATACCAATGTAAACGTACAATACAATGTAGCCAATGCCTTTTTTAAATTTGATGGCATTCACATGGTTTGTAGATTGATCGATGAGCGTTTCCCAGATTACGAAAATGTAATTCCTGCGAACAATGACAATGAAATGATCATTGATAGAACGGAGTTGCTAGGTTCGTTAAAAAGGATTGCTATCTATGCCAACAAGACTACGCACCAGGTAAGATTAAAAATTACAGGAAGTGAATTGGTTATTTCTTCAGAGGATTTGGATTTCTCTAATGAAGCCAACGAGCGTTTGTCTTGCGATCACAATGGCGCTGATATCGAAATAGGATTCAACGGTAAGTTTTTGATTGAAATGCTCGCTAATATAGATTCTACACAGGTATCTATGAAGTTCTCTGAGCCAAACAAAGCAGGTTTGCTCTTCCCTGTAGATAAAGATGATAACGAAGACCTACTCATGCTCGTGATGCCAGTTATGCTGAGCAACTATTCGGCATAAGTCATAGCGTTATAAAAAAAAACTAAAGCCATCCTGATAGTAATCGGGATGGCTTTTTTTGTACTCCGAAAATAAGGCTAAGCTAATAGCCCAATGCTTGCTTCTCTTTTGCACTCAACTTGATGTAGTTGAAATCTTCCCAGAAATTTTCTGTGAAAGTAGAGGCTTGATTGAAGAAAATATCGTCTTGGGTTAATGCTTCAGATAATTGAGGTTTAGTTTTGATAGATTCGAAGTCAGTCACTACCAGTAGTGCCTCAAAAGTAATAGGTTCACCATTTTGATTCCATTCGCCTACATAGGATACACGGTGGATATACCAGCTGTTGTCCACTTCTTTGTATTCTTCTGTCCATTTTACTTTGTTCCAAAATGCTTGCCCTTCGAGTAGAGGCTCGTATTCTGCTCTGATCACAGCTTTACTTTCTACGTCGATATAGAGTGATCCACGGCAATCTGCTTTTTTGTTTTTGGGTTCGAAAGAAATTTGAAAGACTTCTTTGCCATCATACCAAGTTAGTCCTTGTTTGGAGAAGGTGTAGTTGGCTAGTTTGTCCATTTTAATGAAACTGTCTGTACGACGGGTGACTCCGTTGATCATGTCCGTGGCATGTCCGTGGATCAATGGCATGAACAAGGTGTCTAGTGACGCAAAGGTTTTTTTACGTGTTTTTCTGGCATGAATGCTTGCTTTCTCTTTGCTGTATACCGTGGGGTAATAGATGTCGAAAATACCTTCTGCCAAGTAGATACACTCCTTATTGGTGCTAACGGTTTCTTTGTAGTAGGAGGAGAGTAGTTGATCCGAAAATTCGTAGTTGATCTGTAGGTAATTATTGACATCTCTCAATACCTGATCAGCAGTAATTACGACTACTTCGTCGAGCATTTCGCTTTTGAGATTGAGTGCAATTGTCAGGTTTGTATTATCTTCATTCAATTGAATGGCTGCTGTTTCATAACCTATGTATTTCACGAGCATCAGATTTTCAGCCGCATGATAGTTTACTTGAAATACAAATTCCCCGTCTAGGTTCGTAGTCGTACCAGTATGGTTATATATGATGTTGGCGAAAGCTAAAGGCTGGTTAGTGGATTGATCAATAACCTTTCCCGATACTTTTAGTGAAGTGCCTTCTTTTAGGTCAGGAAGGTTGGCTAGACTGTTGTAGCAGATTGCGAGTGCTACAGACAACAGAACCGATAACTTCATGGTATGTATGCTCTAAATGGTGAATAATATTTATTCTTCCGTAGCTGATTATAGAATTATACCAATTAAATAGCGGGTCAATGCAGGGTGTAATTTAGATAAAAAAATATTAGAAAAGTACATTTTAGGGGATCAGAAAACCATTCTGTTTTGATTTTTAGATAAATTATATGTTTGAAAGTTATAATTTATACCAATATGATAAATACTATGATTTATGGAGTAGCCCATCAAGTATTGATCGGGTTTCAGGGTTTGAAGGTCTCGGAGCATGAGCATTTATAATATTTCCATTTGGGTCGATAAGGATAAACCTAGGAATGGTTTCTATTATATAGTCTTTCAAAAATATAGAATTCCAACTTTGGTCCGCAAAGAGCTGAATGCCTTTTAGCTCTTTGTTTTTAACCATGTCTTGCCATTTAGAGAAGTCTTTGTTGGCATCAATAGAGAGACTTACAAACTCAATTAGGGTATCGTTATATCTTTCTTGTAGCGTTTTCAAGGCCGGAATTTCTTTCAGACAGGGGTGGCACCAGGTAGCCCATATGTCCATGTAGATATATTTGCCACGGAGGTCTGTCAAGCTGATGATCTGGTTCGTGATGTCCTTATAGGCAAAAGGAGGAGAGGGCATGCCTTGGTTTAGCTTCCTTATTTTATTCATTTTGTCATTAAGACCAGCTAGGGTAGTTGAGTCTGGAGATAGGTTTAATATGCCTTGGTAGATTTGCTCTACGTTTTTTTGACCTATATTAATTTTGCGGACAAGCTCTAGGATGAGCTCTGTTTTTATGAGCTGTGTCGTATTCGCTTTGATGGACTCAAACGTAGCAGTGGTTTGGCCTCGCTCGATTCTTGAGCCTATATAACTTTTCAGTAAATTTCTATAGCTACTCAGGTTTTCAAAGTCTTGTTCGTTGCTCATATCGAGCTGCTCTAAAGGTTTTTCAAAATCCGCCGATACGGTGTAGTTGTAATCTTGGGTAGCATGCTGGTGGTACTTTTCGTAATGGGAAATATGGGTCAAATATGTGTAGGTTATATTTCTTTTTTCTTGGGACACAAAGTCTATGTCTACTATTTCGCTCACTTGTAGTAGTTTGAGTACTTGATCCGACCAGCCTTTTACTTGGCGTTCAAAATCAGTTTCATTGTAAGAGTAGAGAATTTGATCGGATGTTAATGTGTTTTCAAATCTGGATTTATTGGCTAAGTAGTTATTGACTTTCGTTCCTGTGCCTTTCCCAGAAAAGAATAAGGTGTTATTGAATTGAGATTGATTGGCTGATAGATGTAGGACATAGCCTTTATCAAGAAATATTTGTGCCTTTTCAGACCCACAATAAAAAGTATAGAAGCCCCTTGCTACACGAAGGGTATCTGAAAAAGTGCCATTGCTGTTTCTGTCTATGTCAGTGGAGAAATAGTCTCCTTTGATTGTTAGGTAGCTTGAGTTGGATTGGGTAACGGTGCCAGAAATAAGTACGTAGTCTGGAACTGATGTAGGCGAACAAGCCCAACTAGCACAGGCTATTAACACAGCATAGATTAATGAGTGCTCCTGTTTTATTAGCATAGGTAAAAGGTTTTTGAACTTGAAGAGCTTATTCTTTCGGTAAAATGATTCTGAATTTGGAGCCCTCGTTGAGCTTGCTCTCCACTTCAATTTTCCCGTAGAGTGCATTTACATGATTTTTTACAAGGTATAATCCTAGCCCTCTTCCTTCTTTTTTTCCATCGAGTTTTTCATAGATCAAAAATATTCGATTTTCATTGGTTTCGAGATCAATGCCTATGCCGTTGTCGCATACAGAAAGGATGTAATTGGTGTCTGTTTCCTGATATTTGATTTTTACCTTGGCTTGACCTTCATGCCTTCTGAATTTGATGGCATTATCTACTAAATAGAAGAGAATATTTTTGATGAAATCCGAGACAGATTTGAGCTGTGCATCTGGCATGATGTCAAACTCTACTAGAATGCCGTGGCTTTCAATTACATTTTTGAAATTGACTAATATATCATGTGCCATAGGGAAGAGATCGATCACTTCTCTTAGCTTCTTTTCGCCTTCTCGTACAGTGAGGGTTTGGTTGAGGTCTTTTATGATCAGGTCTAAATTGACCGTGCTTTGCTCGATGAGACCGAGTATTTCTAGATTGTCCGATGTCACTGAAGACTTGTCAAATATTTTAGTCAATCCCATCATGTTAGCTAATGGACTGCGGAGATTATGAGAGATAATAAACGCAAACTCTTCTAGGTCTTTATTTTGTTCTTTTAGTGTTTCTATGAGGTTTGATTTTTCCTTTTCGCTCTCTACCCTGTCACTAATGTCTTGTATGATACCATGCAACTCATTTCCTTCTATCAATGAATTTTGCTCGCCTACAAACGTGCTTCCGTCGCAGCGTTGGAAAGTCATTTGATAATCAGTGAGTTTGCCATTGGCATTGAGTTCGGAAAGCAGTTCGCCACGGTCTACAGGGTTGGTGTATAAGGCAAAACAGTTTTGCTTTAGTAGCTCTTCTTCTGATTCGTAGCCAAACATTTCTACCATGGATTGATTTACAAAAAGCAGTTCGCCTTTTACGTTGGATCTAAAGATGGCTACAGGTAGGCTATCTGCTAATAAATGGTATTTTTTCTTTTCTTGGAATAATGATTTGGAAATCTCTTTTTGAGTTGTGATGTCTTGGGCTGTGCCAAACAAATTGTTTGGTTTTTGGTTCTCATCGAAGATTGCTCTGCCTGTGGCTGCGATATATTTGATGTTGCCAGTATGTGTTTTTATTCTGTATTCCGTGCGGCGGACGATACGTCCGTTGAGGTGGTCTCGCATCGATTGATCAAAAACAGGCCTATCTTCATCAAATATGATTTGCCGTAGTTGGTCTACGTCAGGCCCGTTTTCTGGGTCTAGTTCGAAGATGGTATACATTTCTTCGGACCAAAATATTTCATTGGTCTGAGTGTTCCATTCCCAACTGCCGATCTTTACTTCTTGCTGTGCCTGCCTAAGCATAAACTTCAGGTTTTTATTCTCCTGAAGAAGTTTCTTATTAGGTGGTATTCGCTGCTTGAATCGGCGGTTCCATGCGCCATTATAAATTGAGTACACCCCGCTACTTAATAAAAGCATGCCTAGTAGGGTACTCACCGTACTTTGTATCTCCATAAATGCTACTCTGCGAAACAGGTACAGGTGGATGTACATTTCGCATTTATTAAAAACCTTTTCTTTCTCTTGTCTAATCTATATCAAAAGCATATTCTAGCCAAAGAATCAAATAAAACTTTAAACTGAGCTTGAATAAATAAGTTATAACTAGTTGATAATCAATGTATAAAGCTATTATTATTTTTCATAATCTTTAATGGAGTAAGTTGGTTTTAATTTATAGCTTCGCATTACTTTATAATAGACTGAAGACCAATGAGTAAATCAAGAGTAATCGGAGTAATACTGGCTTTGTTAGGCGTTGTACTTTTTTCCGCTAAGGCAGTGATCGTAAAAATGGCTTACCAGTATCCTGTCGATGCTGTCTCATTGCTTTTACTTCGTATGTTATTCGCCTTGCCCATGTATCTGGTAGTGGCTGTAGTGAAGCGACCAAAAGATCAAGCCGCCATGACCAAAGGAGTGTATCTATGGATTATAGGATTGGGAATAGTCGGCTACTATTTGGCCAGTTTGTTCGACTTTTTAGGGCTTGTCTATATCAAAGCTAGTCTCGAGCGGATTATCCTTTTTGTGTATCCTACTATTGTACTTTTTATATCTAGGGTATTTTTCAAAAAACAGATTACACGTCGTCAGTTGATCGCTATTGTGCTCACCTACCTTGGGATTGTTTTGGCGTTTGTCTTAGAGTTGAGACTGGATGGAGAAGGACTGATGATGGGTGTAGGACTGATCTTCTTGAGTGCCGTTACTTACGCTTCTTATATAGCCGGTAGCGGATGGCTTATTCCTAAAATTGGTGCGACAGTTTTTACCTCCTATGCCATGATCATTTCTTGCCTTTGTGTGATCATTCATTACCTATTGGTAGGTGACTTCAATATCACTAATTACCCTACAGAAGTGTATGTGCTAGGCTTTGTGATGGCTGTGTTTTCTACTGTTATTCCTTCTTATTTGGTATCACTGTCCATCAAAATGATTGGGGCATCTAGTTTTGCGATAGTGGCTAGTTTTGGCCCGATCTCTACAATCCTTTTAGCTAATTATTTCTTGGGCGAAAGCATCCATTATTTGCAGTGGGTAGGTACTATATTGGTAATGATTGGAGTGTTCTTTGTGACTAAGAAGGATTAAACAGAAAGCGCGATACATGATAATTGTCACCCGTGTTCTGTTATACTTTTTTATGGGATGGGTGTATATTTATAAGCGAAACGAATACCTAAATTAACTTCCGTGCTCAAAAAAATCATACCACCAGATGAATGGCTAGTGCCCGTGACTGTATTGGTAGGCTTGATCGTGGGGATGGGGTTTTATGTGATACACTTGTCTAAAGCAGAGGCCTACCTATCGGACGATCCAGTAGCGTGTATAAACTGCCATGTGATGACCACTGAGTATGTGACATGGAACCATAGTGCACATCGCAATGTGGCCACTTGCAACGATTGTCATGTTCCTCACGACAATGTCTTTAATAAATATTATTTCAAAGCAAAAGATGGTTTGTATCATGCGTCTGTCTATACACTACGTATAGAGCCGCAGGCCATTACGATGCGCCAACCAAGTAAGGAGGTGGTGCAAAATAACTGTGTACGCTGCCACATGGGGCAGGTCACGGATGTCAAAATGACTGCTTGGGTAGAAAGTCATCAAGAGAGCCGTACCAGCAGACTATGTTGGGAGTGTCATAGAGACACCCCTCATGGTCGTGTGAAGAGCCTGTCCTCGGTAGGACATCAGGTGGAGCCGCTTCCTGTCAATCAGCAGCAAAAGGAATTTATACCCCAATGGATAAAAGATCAACTGAAAAAATAATCAATCATGTCAAAACCTAAAATTAGACCTTGGATATTATTTTCAGCCACAGCAGTGGCTGCCTTTCTATTGAGTATGCTAGCCAATAGCATAATGAACAGAAAGGCCGAGTCAAAGTTTGCTTATGTGCCGCAGGTGATGATCGGTGACAACGAATCTCGAAATGCTGTTTGGGGGGAGAATTTTCCGAGGCAGTATCAGTCATTTCTTCGTACAGCAGATACCTCGTTTGTGAGTTATCAGAATGGAAGCAACGTAACCGATATGCTCGAAAAGAATCCTAACCTAGTCGTGCTTTGGGCAGGCTATGGTTTTTCTAAAGATTATGATGCGCCTCGAGGACATAGTTACGCCATTGCTGATATTCAAAATACATTGCGAACGGGTGGCCCCACCGAGCCAGGGCAAGGGCCGATGCCTGCCACTTGCTGGACGTGTAAGAGCCCAGATATCCCAAGGTTGATGAATGAAATAGGAATTGATGAATTTTATAAAGGAGCATGGTACGACAAGGGCGCAGAGGTGAATAATGCCATTGGTTGTGCAGATTGTCACAATCCCAAAACCATGAGCTTGAGAATAACCCGGCCTGCATTGATTGAAGCTTTCGAAGCTAGAGGAGAGGATATCAATCAAGCTTCTTATCAAGAAATGCGCTCGCTAGTATGTGCGCAGTGTCATGTAGAGTATTATTTCAATAAAAAAATCCCAGGTAAGGAAGGGATTCCTTATCTCGTTTTTCCTTGGAAAGATGGCATGACTGTAGATGCCGCGGAGCAATATTATGACGATATGGATTTTGCTGATTGGACACATGCAATCAGTAAAGCACCCATGCTCAAAGCTCAGCATCCAGGATATGAACTGTACAAACAAGGTGTGCATGCCAAGCGAGGTGTGTCTTGTGCGGATTGCCACATGCCGTATAAAACAGAAGGAGGGCAGAAGTATACCGATCATCATATTCGATCTCCACTAGACAATGTGACCAATTCTTGTCAGGTGTGCCATAGACAGGAAAAGTCAGACTTGGTAGGTGATGTATATGAACGACAGAAAAAAATAAAATCCAATGTAGAGGTGCTAGAACAACAGTTAGTACTTTTGCACGTAGAAGCTGGCAAGGCTTGGGAACTAGGAGCCACACAAGCAAATATGGAGGATATCCTTATGGATATTCGTCATGCGCAGTGGCGCTGGGATTATGCTGTAGCTTCAGCATGGTGGGTCGTTTCACGCTCCAGTAGAAGTAAGCAGGATCGTGGCTTCGGCTATTCATGTGGCTCAAAATGGGCGTTTGAAATTAGCTAGGCTGTTGTCTTCTTTGGGTTATAATGAAGTGATACCACTTCCTGATATTTCTACTAAGGCGAAAGCACAGGAATATATTGGGTTGGACATGGAAGAGTTGGAAAAAGAAAAAGACTATTTCAAAGAGAATATCATTCCTAAATGGTTGGAAGAAGCAAAGCAAAGAGAAGAAAAATTGGAAGTTGAATCAGTTTCACTAAACAATTGAGTAGAGGAATAATATAAAATGGTATTGAAATTTTTAAAACCACTGTTTTCAAATAAGTTGACAACAGTGCTCTTGGTTGTATATGCATTTACAATGGCATATGCCACTTTTCTAGAAAATGACTTTGGCACGCAGGCCGTGCTGTCTATTATCTATAAAGCTTGGTGGTTTGAAGTGATCATGATTTTACTAGCAGTCAATTTTGCTGGCAATATTTGGAGATACAAACTTTATCGAAAGGAAAAAATATCAATTCTGACTTTTCACGTAGCTTTCATCATTATTTTGATAGGAGCATTTGTGACACGCTATGTGAGTTTTGAAGGCTTGATGCACATCCGAGAAGGTGAATCTGTCAATGAAATCGTATCGCAAGATAGGTACTTGCAGATCGAGGTAAAAAAAGGAGAGGAGATAGAGAAGTACGAAAAGAAACTGAACCTCTCCGTGTTCAAGCAGCCCAATTTGATGATCCAAATGGGAGCGGCGGATGAAATCACGATAGAACCTAAAGCATTTGTGCCACAGGCCGAGCAGCAAGTGGTGCCCTCCGAAACTGGATCTACGGTACTCAAACTGGTGACTACCTCTGGCGATGGACGCGAAAACTTGTATTTGGCCTCTGGAGGAGCACTACTGATCAACAATTATCCAGTCACATTCGATCGGCCTGTAGATGGAGCCATCAATATTTTCAGCAAAGGAGAAGAGTTGTATATCCAGTCTCCATTCGAAATGAATTTTATGGTGATGGCTACGCAGACTGCTGGCATGTTGCCTAAAGATTCATTGATGCCCTTGAAGACACGCGCATTGTATCGAAGTGAAAATACGCAATTTGTGATACCAGAAGTCTATGACAAAAGTGCTATCGTGTATATGTCGGCCAAAGACCAAGAAAAAGGTAAAATGCTCGATGATCTACTGTTTGTTAAAATCAAATCTGATGACAGATCGCAGGAGATTTTGCTTAGCTCATTCGATGGCAATTTTAGCGAAAAGCAGCATTTAGAAATTGGAGAATATCATGTAGATATTAGCTATGGACCCAAGCCGATTGAGGTGCCTTTCTCTATTGAGCTTAGAGATTTTCAGTTGGATAGATACCCTGGGTCTACCAGCCCGTCCTCGTATGCGAGTGAGGTTACGGTTATCGATGGAGATACCTCTTTTCCTTATCGGATTTATATGAACAATGTCTTGGACTATGAGGGATATAGGTTTTTTCAAGCATCTTATGATAGCGATGCGAAAGGCACGGTACTCTCTGTGAATCAGGACTTTTGGGGAACCAACATTACTTATGTCGGATATACATTGATGACTTTAGGGATGCTCCTTACTTTGTTTGGGAAATATTCTAGATTTCAAACGATCAATAAAAAGTTAAGTCAATTGAAAGCTAAAAAAACAATGGCAACAGTGCTGCTTGTCTTGCTCGGGTGGACGACCACATATGCGCAAGAAGGGCATAGTAAATTCAATTTTGCACAGTCGCTCCTTACCAATGAAATAGATAAAACACATGCAAGCCAGTTTGGTGATTTGCTTGTGCAAGACATGGACGGGCGGATCAAGCCGATCAATACTTTAGGCTCAGAGTTTTTGAGAAAAGTACATGGGAAGTCATCTTTCAAGGTGTCTACGGGCGATTACACAGCCAAGCTCAATAGCGATCAGGTTTTTCTAATGATGCACGTCAATCCATTGGTCTGGCAGCAAGTGCCTGTGATCAAGGTAGATCCTGATGGAGGTAAAGAGATCATGGAAGTGATCGGGAAGCATGAAGACAAGTATTATTCCTTTATCGACTTCCTAGACAAGGAGGGTAACTACCTGTTGTCCGACATGGTAGATGAAGCCAGTCGTAAAAAGCCAGCTCTTCAGAATGCGTTTGATAAGGAGCTGATCAAAGTAGATGAGCGGTTCAATGTCTTTTTTCAGGGACTCACGGGGCACTACCTTAAAATATTCCCATTAGAGGGCGACCCTGCTCATACTTGGTATGCAGATAAGTTTGAGCAGCCCATTTTCACAGGAGAAGATTCGGTCTTTGTGAAAAAAATCATGCCCATGTACTACCAAAGCATCATGGAATCTGTACGCGAAAAAGATTGGTCTAAGGCAGACGAAATCTTAGGATACATCAAAAAGTATCAAGATATAAAAGGTGTAGATGTGATCCCTGATAGTAGTGTCATCAAGGCAGAATTACTGTACAATAAATTGAGACTGTTCAACCACCTATTTTCCTTCCTTTGGTTATCGGGTATTGCCTTATTGGTAGTGGCTATTATGCAAATATTCAAATCCGAGTCCAAAGCTATTTTGTTGACAAATAAAGTGTTGACAGGTTTGGTGTTTGTAGGCTTTCTAGCCTTGACATTCAACCTAGGATTGAGATGGTATGCATCAGATCATGCACCATGGAGCAATGGCTACGAAATGATCATTCTGGTAGGATGGGGCTTGCTCTTCTTTGCTTTTGTCTTCTACAAAAGATCGAATTTTGTGGTACCACTTGGTGCCTTGTTTTCAGGGACATTATTGTTTGTGGCATTCTTGGATTGGCTCAACCCTGAGATCACCAACTTGGTGCCTGTACTCAAGTCTTATTGGCTCAAAATTCACGTGGCTATTATCGTCAGTAGTTATGCCCCATTAGGTTTGTCAGCCTTGCTTGGCTTGCTTACCTTGATTTTTATGATTGTTGATAAAAAGAAAAATCCTAAGATCGCGATCAGCATCAAGGAGATGACTTACATCAATGAGATGTCGATGACCATTGGTCTTTTTTTACTCACTATTGGTACTTTCCTTGGTGGTGTTTGGGCTAACGAATCTTGGGGACGTTATTGGGGGTGGGATCCAAAAGAAACTTGGGCACTGATCTCCGTTATCGTGTATGCTACTGTGCTTCACCTGAGACTCATTCCGAAGCTCAATGATACCTATGTGTTTAATACAGCTAGTGTGGTGGCATTTTTCTCGATCATCATGACTTCCTTCGGAGTCAATTACTATTTGTCTGGATTACATTCGTATGCTAAAGGAGACCCATTGCCAGTACCTACATTTGTGTATTATACAGTAGCTATTATTATAGCCATATGTACATGGGCTTATTTTGCTAACAAGAAGAGTAAAGCGATGCAGTAACTGACCGTTTAAATGTTTGAGACGGAATTAGAAAAAATAATTGTACGTTTTGATCGCTTAGTGTCCGAAAGACAAGAGCTTTTAGAACAAAAAAAATCTCAGGAGTTGAGAATTCAAGAGGCTCAATCCAAATTAGGATGGAAGAGTAGATTGTTTGGTCTCAATAATGAATCAATCAGTACGTTGCAAGAGCAACTGAAATCTGTTGATAAAAAAGTAAGAGAGCTAAATCAACACCGAGTGTTAATCAGGAAAGAACTTTCAAAAATACTTGAAGTTCATCGGCCTGATTATCGTAAAATGCTAGAAGATCGACGCGTATTTTATCGCTTATATAAAGATTGTATACGTTTAGATGGAGTAGTTCGAAAAGCCCGTCAAGGTATTGTTGATGCTTTGTTTTTTTTGAGTTGGGAAAGGTTGCTCAACCATCCTGAAGCAAATTCAAAGTTGAAACAGTTTAAAAAAGAGATTTCAAAATTTCAAACCAGTTTACAAGAAGCTGAAACATTGACAGGAGACAAAGCCCTAATCAACTATCGGCTTAACGAATCATTAGGGTATGCAACACAAGAAGAGGCTATGCAGAGCTTCAATAAACTTTTAAGTCAAACCCAGTCGATCAAATCATGGACAGACCAGTATCTGACTCGCTCAAAATCAGCCATTCAATTTTACCGGAATCAATTCTTGCCAGAAGAGCTAAAAATGAATGAGTAAATAAGTACTAAGCGGCATTGTAGCCCTTGGGAAATGGTCGGTAAGCGTAGTGTTGCAGCACTTCTTCAATAGCCACTATCAATGCCTCATTAATAGGTAAAATCATATTACCTAGTTTGATGTCGATTTGAGCTAGACGCATATAATAGTCTGTGAAAATAGGTACTTTCAACCCCTGGTTAATAGCCGAGACTACCTCATTGTAATTGTCCTTTTGTCCTTCTTTTATGATTTTGCAAGTAGCCAATGTGAGTTGTCCTAGCTTGTTTCTGCTGGCTCCATAGCCAAACAACCTGCACATCAGTCCTCTGTGTATATAGTCGCCACAGTTGCCATGGTTTTGATCTGTGATAGATAGTGGGTTGTAGATATGACAAATCGAAAGGGAGGATTGCTCAAGAGCCAACAAGGTATCGTCTATTTGTCTGGTTTTAAATAAATGAAAAGCCCATGGTAGAAACTCTAATGGCGATACGCTAATGTCAGGTTTTGAGCAGCATTTGCCACAGCCTGAGAGACAGTGCAAATTAGCATGTGTATTAAATGTCAATATTTCCTGATCGAGTTGTCTAAACAATCGCTGGATTGACTTCACCTTCCGTACTATAGACATAGAATTTTAGGTAAAGCTACGCTGAGAAATATCAATGTGATGAATTCTTGTAGTTTTTGTTTTACAACAAGTATAACCCTGCTGGTATCTAAAATAGGCGTACTGCATATAGTATGCATGCATAATAAAAGGACATTCGTTTCATCAAGTCAATAAATACCATTAAAATTAAGGTTAGGCACTCAACCCAAAAAAAGAAACCATGGCGCACGATAAGTACCCTCATTTATTCGAACCTCTTGATTTAGGATTTACCACACTCAAAAACAGGGCTTTGATGGGTTCTATGCATACAGGGCTCGAAGAAACTAAAAATGGTTTTGAACGAATGGCTACTTACTTTGGTGAGCGAGCTAAGGGAGGAGTAGGGCTCATTGTGACGGGTGGGGTTTCCCCAAATAGACAAGGGTGGGTGGCGCCTTTTTCTGCTCGGATGACTAAAACCATTCATGCCAAAAGACATCAGGTCGTAACAGAGCGGGTACATGAGTTCGATGGCAAAATATGCATGCAAATCCTGCATGCAGGTCGCTATGGCTATCATCCACTGAATGTAGCCCCATCAGCTATCAAATCTCCCATTACGCCTTTTAAGCCCTTTGCCTTGTCTGATGGTGGTATTCGAAATACCATCAGTGATTTTGCTCGGTGTGCAGCATTGGCGAGAGAAGCGGGCTACGATGGTGTGGAGGTCATGGGCTCCGAAGGCTATCTTATCAATCAGTTTATTGCACAGCATACCAACAAGCGAACAGACCGCTGGGGAGGGAGTTACGAAAACCGTATGCGTTTTCCGATAGAGGTAGTCAAAGCAGTCCGAAAGGCTGTAGGAGATGATTTTATCATCATCTATAGATTGTCGATGTTGGACTTGATACCACAGGGCAGCCAATGGGCAGAAGTGGTTCAGCTCGCCAAAGAAATAGAAAAAGCAGGTGCCACCATGATCAATACAGGTATTGGATGGCACGAGGCCAGAATACCGACGATAGCTACGATGGTGCCTAGAGGTGCTTTTACTTGGGTGACCAAAAAAATGAAAGGGGAAGTAGATATTCCACTGATCACTACGAATAGAATCAATAAACCAGATGTAGCCGAGACTATATTGGCTAATGGAGATGCGGATATGGTATCGATGGCTCGTCCTTTTTTGGCGGATGCCGAATTGATGCTCAAATCGGAGGAGGGCAGAGAAGATGAAATCAATACATGTATAGGGTGCAATCAGGCCTGTTTGGACCATGTGTTTAAAAACAAATTGTCAAGCTGCTTGGTCAATCCACGGGCTTGTCACGAAACCGAACTCAATTATTTGCCAGCTTTTAGCCAGAAGAAGATCGCAGTAGTAGGTGCTGGTCCAGCAGGGCTGGCGTATGCCACAATCGCTGCAGAGCGAGGACATACGGTCACACTATTCGATGCAGCCAGCGAAATAGGTGGGCAATTCAATATGGCTAAAAAAGTACCAGGCAAGGAGGAGTTCTACGAAACCATAAGATATTTCAATAAACGTATAGCGCTCACTGGTGTGAACTTGCAACTCAATACTAAAGTGGATGTAGCGTTGCTATCAAATGAGAATTATGACGAAGTGATTGTGGCTACTGGAGTCAACCCTAGAAACCCAGGTATTGATGGGCAGGATCACCCTAAGGTGCTCTCTTATATAGAAGTATTGAGAGATGAGAAACCAGTAGGCAATAAAGTCGCTATCATCGGAGCGGGAGGAATAGGGTTTGATGTAGCGGAGTACCTGAGTCAGGAAGGCGAGAGTCCTAGTTTGAATGTAGAAGACTTCATGCACGAATGGGGAGTGGATACTAAAAATGAACAGCGCGGTGGTTTGACCTCTCCAGAAATGCCCAAAGCGAAGCGTGAAATAGTGATGCTACAAAGATCAGAGGGTAAGATGGGCGCTCGGTTGGGTAAGACCACAGGGTGGATACATCGTACCACACTCAAACACAAGCAGGTGCGAATGATTACGCATGTGACCTATGATAAGATAGATGATCAGGGATTGCATATTACAGTGAAAGGAAAAGAGAAACATGTCTTAGAGGTAGATCATGTGATTCTTTGTGCTGGACAATTGCCTGAAAACTCGTTAGTTGTAGGCCTCGAAGCCAGTGGAGTGAAGGTAACGAAGATAGGAGGAGCAGATGTAGCAGCTGAACTAGATGCCAAGCGAGCCATCAATCAGGCTAGTCGATTAGCAGCAGAGCTTTAACATAAAGAAAGAGTCCATATTAATGCGATATGGACTCTTTGTGTTTTTAGTCTTTCACTATGAATTTTTGCTTAGAAACCTTCTTGCTCAGTTTTTTGGCAAACTTGGCAATAGCTTCCTCTTCTTCTCGTGGGTCTACTCGCATCAGAATATCATCGGTCATTAGCTGTTTGGCTTCATTGATGTGATAAATGTCTGATTGAATCTCCATCCGAGTAGATGACACCGCATCAAAGTAATTGCCAAACTCATAGTCACCCCAAGAATAGGTTTGTCCTCCTCCAATTACTACACCACTGCTATTGGCTGAGGTAAAACCAGCACCTGTGTATTGTGATCTTTGATTGTAAGAGTATCCGTTTTCTTCTTTGGAATCAACCAATCGTACAACCAATACGCCATCAGCACCATGCTTGTGACAGACCGCAAGGACTTCATCTTTATTCAATCGATCGGAACCCACTAATCTGGTTTTGTAACTAGATACTGTAGAGATACCGTAATCGCCCAAATCATAACCCAATTCGTCTTCCAAGGTAATTCGGTTTTCTTTGGTTCGAACCAAAACGATAAGGAGTAGTTTGTTGATTTTTTCTTCAGTCTTAGGTCCCTTTTTTACCACCTCCAAACGAGGAGCATTGGCTTGAGCCAATGAGTAAGTCAGACTAACAAGTAGCAGGCAAAGGATCAAATGTTTTGTCGTGTTCTTCATTTCATATTTCAAATAAGCCTCAATATTAGTCAATACGTGGCATTCAAGGGTGTGTTTTATTGAAAATATGAGAATTAGAAAGGAGTGCCTGGACTTAAAGAGACAAGCAAATCGTACACCGATATGAAACCTTTTTCTACTAATACGTTTATCTTCGGGCGGTTTTAAAATAAGAAGACAAATGAAGGAGATATATGCCGAGGTGCTCACCATTGGTGATGAGCTATTGTATGGACAAATTTTAGATACCAATACCAAATGGGTCAGTCAAGAGTTGGACGATATAGGCATTAAGGTCAGAAGAAAAATCTCTATCGGAGATAAAAAACAGGAGATTCTAGAGGCACTTGACGAATGTCTGAAGCGCTCAGATATCGTTTTGATCACAGGGGGATTGGGACCTACCAAAGATGATATTACTAAAAAGACACTGGCAGAGTATTTTGATATGGAGCTAGCACTAGACCCTAGTGCATTAGAAGATGTAGAAGATATTTTTAAACGATTTGGGAAAGCACTTACCGAAATCAATCGTCAGCAGGCTTTTTTGCCAGAAGGTTGTAAGAAGATAAAAAATGAAAGAGGGACTGCTCCTGGAATGTGGTTTGAGCAAGGGCGAAAAGTAGTAGTGTCTATGCCAGGAGTACCTTTCGAAATGGAGGCCATGATGGCTAAGACTATTTTGCCTAAGCTAAAAAAACACTATACGCTACCAGTAATCGTACATAAAGTCATCAAGACAATAGGTATCGGAGAGTCTTGGTTGGCAGAGGAGATTAGTAGTTGGGAAGATGCACTGCCAGATCACTTGGGACTGGCTTATCTTCCTGGCAAAGGTCAGGTGCGTTTGCGTTTGACTGGAGTGGGAGAAAGCCGAGAAGAAGTTGAGACTGAAATGGATCAGCAAATCAACGAAGTGCTACCTAAAATCAAATCTTATGTGTATGGGTTTGGAGACATACAGATAGAAGATGCCGTGGGCGAACTACTCAAATCCCAGTCGCTTACCATCAGTACTGCGGAGAGTTGCACGGGTGGTTTTTTAGCTCATCGCCTGACTTCCGTGCCAGGCAGTTCAGAGTATTACTTAGGATCGGTCGTATCCTATCACAACGACATCAAAAAAGAGACTCTAGGTGTAGAAGAAAAAACACTAGAAGCATATGGAGCTGTGAGTGAAGAAACTGCCTCCGAAATGGCCGTTGGCATTCGTAAAAAGTTCAAAACTGATATAGGAATTTCTACGACAGGCATTGCTGGCCCTGATGGTGGTACAGAAGAAAAACCTGTGGGTACGGTTTGGTTGGCAATATCCTTTGGTAAAAATGTGTTCACGCGTAAAATTCAGTTGCCTGGAACACGGATTCTCAATATAGAATATACGGCTATTCATGCACTCAATTTCCTACGCCAAACCCTTGAAAAACCATGATTATTAGCCCTAAATCCAGTAACTTAGCCACTGATTAGATTCCGAAAACCGTAACAAAACATTATGGCCTTAGTAGAAATGATAATGCCCAAAATGGGTGAAAGTATTATGGAAGGAACCATCCTTTCGTGGCTCAAGAAAGTAGGAGATACCATCGAGCAGGATGAGTCTGTATTGGAGGTAGCTACCGATAAGGTAGATACTGAAGTGCCTTCTATTCATGCTGGTGTATTAAAGGAAATTTTGGCTAATGAAGGAGATGTAGTAGAAGTAGGCAAGGCCATTGCAATCATTGCTACTGATGGGGCGGAAGTATCGGCACCAGTCAAGCCTGAGGTTGTTGAAGAAAAGGTCGAAGAAAAAGCAGAGGCCCTAGTGGCTGAGGCTATAGCTTCTCATTCTGCCAGTGCAGCTCCTGCTCCTGTATTCGAAAAATCTACATCTGGAAAATTCTATTCCCCTCTCGTGTTGAATATCGCTAGAGAAGAAGGTATTCCTATGGCAGAACTGGAAGCATTGGCTGGTACAGGCAAAGAAGGAAGAGTGACTAAGAAAGATATTTTGGCCTATGTCAAATCTAGAGGCTCTAATGGCTCTCCTGTGCAGGCAGATACAGCGACCATTGCTAATAATGGTAGCGAATCAGCTGCACCTGTAGCTAATAGACCTGCTGCTATAGCGGCAGCAACGAAGTTTACAGGCGAAGATGAGATCATTGTTATGGACAGGATGCGTAAGATGATTGCAGAGCGTATGCTAAGTTCAAAACAGACGTCGCCTCATGTAACGTCGTTTGTGGAAGCAGATGTGACCGAATTGGTGAAATGGAGAGGAAAAGTAAAAAATGGCTTCATGGAGCGCGAAGGACAGGCACTTACCTTCACACCTATTTTTATAGAAGCTGTGGTCATGGCAATCAAAGACTACCCGATGATCAACGTACAGGTAGATGGGGATAAAATCATTCGAAAAGGATCGATCAATGTAGGTATGGCAGTGGCCTTACCTTCAGGTAATTTGATCGTGCCTGTCATTCATAATGCAGACCAGTTGAGTCTCAAAGGCATTACCATCAAGGTAAATGATCTAGCTAGAAGAAGTAGAGACAATAAACTGACACCAGACGATCTGAGCGGAGGTACATATACAATATCTAATGTGGGTTCATTTGGCAATGTTATGGGTACGCCTATTATCGTGCAGCCACAAGTGGGAATCATGGCTTTAGGAGCGATTGTGAAAAAACCAAGCGTAGTGGAAACCCCGCAAGGCGATTTGATTGGTATTCGTCATAAGATGTTTTTGTCGCACTCCTATGATCATCGAGTTGTAGATGGGGCACTCGGAGGGATGTTTGTACGAAGAGTGGCAGACTACTTAGAGAAATTTGATACTTCAAGAACAATATAATTGAACCTAGTATCAAGCAAAATCGGTTATCATTATTGATGATAACCGATTTTTTGTGTCGTAGTCTTCTCAGTTAGTTGGAGAACGATTGAATGCTGTTAATCAAACTGTGTTTCCACGTAGTTGAATTCTATACCTAGTAAATCGGCATAGTCTTCACCCGCTTCGAGCATATCTTCATCGTCTTCCTCGTAGTACCAATTGATAGAGAGTTTAAATCCTTTTTCTTTTACAAGATTTAATTTCCTGAAAATATCAAACAAACACTTGGATGAGCTGGTATTGAAATACTCGAATTTGAAATTGGCGATAAGGTTTTGCGTGCAATTTTGTCCAAATTCTTCCAAGTCACCGATGAGCTGGCTGTAGAATTGTATCGAATTTTCAGGACTTGATTTGCCTCTGAGCTCTAGCAACCCACGGTTGGGGTCGAAATATATTAGGGGTGTGATTCTAGTTGGCCTAACAATTAATTTTTCCATAAATCCTCCATCTTCTTTTCCCGCCAAAAGGCTAGTTGGTTGTGCCTGTTCTTCGCATATCGAAATACCAAAGTTTGCTTATTGATTTTACATGAGGTAATGGTGTAGAAAAGGGGATTTGGACAGATGTCTGTATATAACCTTTTCGCATAGTACAATTTTTCTTCGTCTGCTGCTAGACAGTTTCGATATTTTGTACAAAGCATACCGTTCTACCTTCTGGCTAATATATTCTTTTAGGTTTAAAATAGAAATAGAATAGATAAAATGTTTATTCATCATTTTGATACTGAATAGTAAATCTTTAGTTGATAATAACCAGACTTTTTATTCTTGAGATTGCTGCTTCATTTATCTTTGAGCGATGAGCAAACAAAATCTTTTGGTGGTAGTAGTGGGACCTACAGCAGTAGGGAAGACAGGGCTTACAATTGCTTTGGCTCAGCATTTTGGTGGCGACATCATATCTTGTGATTCTCGTCAGTTTTACCGAGAGATGGAAATAGGTACGGCCAAGCCCAGTCCAGAAGAATTGGCGCAAGCGTCTCACCATTTTGTAAATACCCACTCTATACATGATGATTATGATGCGGGTGCTTTTGCTGATGAGGCTGAGTGTTTGCTGGCTGATCTATTCAAGAAACAACAGGTGCAGTTTATGGTGGGAGGCTCGGGTTTATACGTCAAGGCATTTTGTGATGGTTTGGATAAAATGCCTGAGACGGACTTAGTACTAAGAGCGACACTCAATAAACAGCTAGCTGAAGAGGGACTGGAGGGTTTGCTTGCGGAGCTACAGTCTGCTGATCCAGTTTATTACGATCAGGTGGATCGCAAAAATCCACAGCGTGTATTGAGAGGTTTAGAAGTGATACGTTCTACAGGGTTGCCATATTCATATTTTCGTCAGGGAAAAACGACAAAAACACACGCATTTAAAATATTGAAAATTGGTTTGGAAATAGAGCGACCTGTTTTGTATGATCGAATAGATCAACGAATGGATGAAATGATAACCCAGGGTTTGTTTGAAGAGGCTCAAGTACTCTATCCTTATCGGCACAAAAATGCTTTGCACACAGTGGGCTATACTGAAATATTTGGCTATCTCGAGGGGCGGTATGATCAGAAGGAGGCTGTGCGGCTGCTCAAGCGCAACTCCAGACGATATGCCAAACGACAAATGACGTGGTTTAAAAGAGAGGAGGAAATCGTCTGGTTTAAACCTAATCAACTCGAAGAAATCATTAATAGGATAGAGCGGCAGATTGACTAATCTTTCGATGGACGGCTATCGGATGACTCTTCTGAAAGCCTTTACACTTTTTTTGTAGTAATCTGCATTTAGGTCAGATACAACTACACCTCTAGAGGTAGAAGCATGGATAAAATATATGCCGTCTGGTGTTACTGAAGTGATCATGCCGCTATGATACCATTTTTCACCTTTTGATTTGAACTTGAAAAAAACGATGTCTCCTTGACGCAAGCTAGGCCAACCGACCTTTTTGCCGTATTTGGATTGTGCTTGTGCCGTTCTGGGGATTTTATAACCAGCACCTGCAAAGGAATTTTGCATTAGTGCAGAGCAATCTATACCATTTTTGGATGTGCCACCGTATTTGTAGGGAGTGCCTGTATAGGTGTAGGCCGTGTCCACTACTTTTTGAATGTCAGTTTGTCTTCTTCGTTTCTTATTTTGTGCTACGGTCTGTCCTCCGATAAGTAGAAGAATAAGAACCAGTAGCCATCCAGTTTTTTGCATAGATCAAATTTTAACTTGGCCAATCAGTAATAATGCCAAATTTACTATCTCGTGTTTTTAACGTGGAAATCTGTTCAGGAATTTTACAATAATTATCTTTGTTGAAATTTTGTTTCTAAATAGAATCAAAATAGTATTTTAAAAAAAAGTAAAATTATGTCTTGGCAATTTGAAGAAGAAGAGCTCGTAGATGTATTGGAAGATGAGCAAGAAGACGAGGGTCGTACCCTTGTGGTGTTCAATGATGAAGTTAACTCGTTTGATCATGTGATTGAAACCTTGGTGAAGGTGTGCAAGCATGAGCGGCACCAAGCGGAACAGTGTACTTATATTATCCATTTCAAAGGGAAGTGCCTAGTGAAAAAGGGCACATACGATATGTTGAAACCCATGAGAGAAGGGATTGTAGACGCTGGTATCAATGCGGTGATTAATTAAAAAACTGAATGGAATTTCCAAGTGAATTGATAGAAGAGGCTGTAAAGGAAATTTCCAAATTGCCTGGTATAGGAAAAAAAACAGCTCTCAGACTGGCGCTTCATCTTCTCAAAGAAAAAGAAGCAGCGACTCAGTCGCTTACAGAATCTCTCCTCAGGCTAAGAAAAGATACCCAATACTGTGGGACTTGTCATGTGATCTCTCACACTACAGATTGTACTTGCCGAACCATAAATAGAGATGTGTCAGTGATTTGTGTAGTCGTAGATACACCAGATCTGTTGGCTATTAGGAGTACTGGGCAATATCAGGGTATGTTTCATGTGCTGGGAGGGGTGATCTCGCCTATCGAAGGCATAGGGCCAGAGGATCTGCATATACAATCGTTAGTGGATCGTATCCAAGCTGCTAATGGAGAAGTCAAGGAAGTGATATTGGCCTTGAGTGCCACCATGGAAGGAGACACTACTTGTTTTTACCTTTCGAGAAAGCTGGAAGGTACTGGCGTTAAAATATCAACTATAGCGAGGGGTATTCCCGTAGGAGGAGAACTGGAGTATGCGGACGAAGTAACACTTGGCCGCAGTATTGTGACCCGAACGAACTATTCTTCTGGAAGTTTGTAGTCTCTCTTTTACATTTAAGAATTTCTAGTCTTAGTCATTCAAATCTATTCCTATACAGCGAGCGGATGACGATCAGTAGATTTTTGAACATATTTTAACGCAGGTGTTAAAATTTATAACCTAATCGCTGTGCGATTGGTACAGACGTTATCTACTTTTGCTCCATATAATTACAAGAAATTCAATCAATGGAACACGTATCGGATAGAATCAAAAACATGGCAGAATCTGCCACTTTAGCCATGGCTGCCAAAGCCAGAGAATTCAAAGAAAAAGGAATAGACGTGATTAGCTTGAGTCTGGGAGAACCAGATTTCAAAACGCCTAAGCACATCCAAGAAGGCGCTAAAGAAGCCATTGATTCTGAAAAGTATTTTGCATACCCTCCAGTTAATGGTTATTTAGATTTGCGTCAAGCTATTTCTAAAAAATTCAAAGAAGAAAATGGGCTAGACTATGACCCCGGACAGATTGTGGTATCAAATGGAGCCAAGCAGTCTATCGTGAATGTGATGATGTCATTGGTCAATCCTGGAGATGAGGTAATTGTGCTTGCGCCATTCTGGGTAAGCTATACCGCAGCTGTAGAAATGGCTGAAGGTGTACCAGTAATCGTAAAAGGAGGTTTGGAAGATGACTTTAAAGCAACTGCTGCGCAAGTAAAAGCAGCGATGACTGAGAAGACTAGAGCAATCATTTTTTCATCTCCTTGTAATCCTACAGGTTCGGTATTTACTAAAGAAGAACTGTCGGCTTTAGCTGATGTAGTGAAAGAACAAGAAGGTGTGTATGTGATCTCTGATGAGATCTATGAGCACATCAACTTCTCAGGTGCACATGCAAGTATCGGTGCATTGCCTGGGATGCAAGACCGAACCATTACTATCAACGGTATGGCCAAAGGTTTTGCTATGACAGGCTGGAGAGTTGGGTACATAGGTGCTCCGACTTGGTTGGCCAAAGCATGTAACAAAATTCAAGGACAAGTAACTTCTGCAAACTGTAGCATTGCGCAACGCGCCACACTTACAGCCTTGACCACAGACTTGGGGCCTACACGTGCCATGGCTGAACAGTATCACAAAAGAAGAGCGTTGGTTTATGATTTGCTCAATGATATTCCTGGTGTAAAAACGAACATGCCACAAGGGGCATTTTATTTCTTTCCAGACGTAAGCAGCTACTTTGGCAAGTCTGATGGTAAGACTACTATCAAAGATGCCAACGAATTATGTTTATACTTGTTAAGCGAATCGCATGTTTCTCTGGTATCAGGTGAGGACTTCGGAAATGCAAACTGTGTAAGATTGTCTTACGCGGCATCTGAAGAAAACCTGAAAGAAGCTTTGAAAAGAATAAAAGAAACGCTCGCTAAGTTGAGCTAAACAATACCCTTAGAAAGGATTGCTGTGTATCAGCAATCCTTCTTTTCCTTCTCTTATTTGGACTGATTTAGTTAGTTTTAACCCTTCAATGACATCAGTTCGCAACCTTACAACTTACAGGTCTATACCTATCTATTTTAAGTGCCTTTTACTGACATTTTTAGTCATGTCTGGTCGTGTGGTCTATTCCCAAGAATTGCCTCAAGCTGAGCGTGGTGTATTAGATCTTAGGTCATGGCAATTTCAAAAAACAGAACCGATAGCCTTAGCAGGAGAATGGGAGTTTTATTGGAAGCAGATCTTGTATCCCACAGATTTTGATTCGTTAAAGATTTCCCCAAGTTTTAGAGAGTTTCCTAAGTTATGGAAGCGAGATGTTGTGGGTACAGATACCATCACGCCAGAAGGTTATGCTACGCAGCGCTTGCGCGTGATTGTTAATTCTGTTACGCCAGAGTTGGCGATTACCATACCTCATTTCTACTGTTCATATTTACTGTTTTTGAATGGTGAATACATAGGGTCTAATGGCCAGGTGGGAAAATCTTCTCAGACTTCTTCGCCGCATTGGCAGTATATGACTCGGGAGTTTAAGGTGACCTCGGACACTTTGGACATTGTCTTGCAGATTTCAAATTTTGAACACTCACGAGGAGGTAGCTTTTTTGATATCAAATTGGGGGAAAAGGTGAAGATGCAGACCATAGAGGGACGAGAAAAAGCTTTCGACCTGATCATGTCATCCAGTTTGTTTTTTATAGGCATGTTTTTCATGGTGCTGTTTTGGTTTGGTCGACATGAAAAGCAGATTCTCTACTACTCACTATTTTGTTTGTTTTATAGTTATAGATCGATAGGATCGGGAAGTTATACCCTGCATTCACTCTATCCTGAGTTGCCTTGGTTGCTCACGCTCAAAGCGGAATATATTACCATGTTTCTCGCAGGATTGTTTTTTACCTACTATTCATATTACTTATACAAAAGGGAGACATCTAGGTTCTTTGTGTTGTTGATTACGGTCATTAGCGTATCGTTTGTATTCTTTACTTTGTTTGCTCCAGTCAAGATGTTTACGCAGCTGGTCGCACCCTATTCCATTACGATATTGTTAGGCTTTTTGTATTTGATATTTACCTATGTGATGGCGGTGAGGCATAAAAGAGAGGGGTCACTCATGTCATTGATTAGTTCCTTTTTGTTGTTTTTGGTGATGGGCGCAGTTATATTGGAGTATTTTGGGATATTGAAAAACTCCATGTTATTTTATTTTGTAGGCTATCAGCAGTTCTTCTTTTTTCAATCCATTATTCTTTTTTATCGGTATAACCGAAAGATAGAAATAGCCAAAGAAAAAGCAGAGTCTGCGGCTCGCTCGCAGTCCGATTTCTTATCTATGATCTCGCATGAGATCAGAACACCTCTCAACGCAGTGATTGGTCTCACGAATTATCTCATTGGCGATAAGCCAAAAAAACAGCATGTAGATGATCTGAAAACGCTTAAATTTTCGGCCGAACATCTACATGTATTGATTAATGATGTGTTGGATTATAGTAAGCTAGATGCGGGTAAGATCGAATTCGAAGAAGTAGATGTGAATGTGGTAGATATGGCTCGTAACATTGTGAAAGGATTTGACAACAAAGCCAAGGAGAAGGATATTTATCTGAGTTTCTTGCATGACGATGAGATACCTAGTTTCATTGTTTGTGATGGACTCAGACTCAGTCAGATTCTAACCAACCTACTGGGCAATGCTATTAAATTTACCGACGAAGGAGGCGTAACTTTGAGTATGAATATAGTCATGCAAACGAAGAAACGAGTGTCCATCAAGTTTTCGGTCGAAGATTCGGGGATTGGTATTCCTAAAGACAAACTCAAAACAATATTCGATAGTTTCTCTCAGGCGTCTACTTCTACCACTCGTGAGTATGGAGGTACGGGGTTAGGGCTATCTATTACCAAGCGTATTTTGGATTTGCAAAATACCAAGATCAATGTTTTTAGTGTGGTAGGGCAGGGATCTAGATTTTATTTTACACAGACATTTGCAATCAGCGAGAATCAAGAAAAAGTGAAGGAGACAATATCAGAGGCGCATAATGATTTGGAGGGTAAGTACATCCTCTTGGTAGAAGACAACCCAGTGAATGTAATGGTTGCCAAGAAGTTTTTGTCTCGTTGGGACATCCAAGTGGATGTAGCCGAAAATGGGAGAGAAGCTCTCGAAAAAACAGCCATTGCAACATATGACTTGGTACTTATGGATTTGCAAATGCCAGAAATGGATGGTTATACAGCCTCAGAAGAACTTCGGAAAAGGGGGTATACGGTGCCGATATTGGCGCTTACAGCTTCTGTGATGTTAGATGTGGGAGATCGTGTATTTAAGGCAGGAATGAATGATTTTATAACCAAACCATTCGACCCAGGAGATTTGTATAATAAAATAAGACTACATATAGAGAAACAGAATGCTTCTAATCAGACCTTAAATTAAGGGCGCCAGTTTTTCACTGTTTCTATAAATACTTTTACTTTCTCAGGATTAATGTCTGGATATACACCATGGCCTAGATTGGCGATGTGTCGGTGACCGCCAAACTCTTCGAGCATCTGAATAGTTTGTTTTTCGATTTCGGCATCGGAGCCATAGAGTACACATGGATCCAGATTACCTTGCAAGGTTTTCTCGTCTCCGATCAATCGACGAGAAGCGGAAACGGCCATGTTCCAGTCCAATCCTATGGTTTCACAATTGAGTTCGCTCATTTTCTTACGTGCAAAATAGGCGCCTTTGGCAAATACTGTAACAGGTACAATGTCTATGGCATCACAAATTTTAGCGATGTATTTTAATCCAAATTCTTCGTACTGTGCTGGCGATAGAATACCTGCCCAAGAGTCAAATATCTGTACTAAATCTGCACCATATTTTATCTGCATTTGCAGGTATTTGATGGTGCTTTCGGTAATCATGTCGAGAAGGAGGTGCGAAAGTGCAGGCTCTGTGTAGAGCATCTTTTTAGCCTTGGCAAAAGTCTTGCTGCCTGACCCCTCTACCATATAAGAAAAGATGGTCCAAGGTGCACCAGCAAATCCAATAAGTGGCACACGGCCATTGAGTTCTTTCTTTGTGATTTTAATGGCTTCGGCGACATAGTTTAAATCATCCTCTGGCTCTGCAATTCTGATTTTTTTGAGGTCAGACTCGCTTTGAATGGTGTTTTCAAACCAAGGTCCTTTTTTTTCGATCATCTGATAAGGTAGTCCCATGGCTTCTGGGATCACCAAAATGTCTGAAAAAATGATGGCTGCATCTACACCTAAGATATCGACGGGTTGTATGGTGACTTCTGCGGCTAGCTCTGGTGTAGTTGCCAATTCTATGAAACCACTCACGCTGTCGCGAACTTCACGGTATTCTGGTAAAATACGACCTGCTTGACGCATCAGCCATACTGGTACTCTTTCGGTCTTTTCTCCTCTGGCGGCTCTTAGTAGTAGGTCGTTTTGTAAAATCATAGGTGCTATTATTATCCAGTCGCAAAGATAATAGGGGACAGGAGAATCAGCTGAGATGTACGGAGAAATTGCGCAGTATTTAAGCGCTAATTATGATCTGTAAGGCAGAGGTGTGTTTCTACGCCTTGTTTTGCTTGATCAAACTGTCGTATTGGGTGGTGATATACTGCTCGATAGTTTCATAGAATTCATCCAATTCCATTTCATCTAAATCGATCGTTTGCCTGCCTTGGTGAACCAAGTCTAGTTCTAGTTTGCTTAAAAATCCATCTGCCTTAACCAACTCTATGTTTTTGATGTCTTTGATCTGGATTGTACCTTCTTTTTCGTTGTTTTTGTATTCGATCAGATTGGCATTGAGTCGTAAAAAGTCGTTATAGTTATGAATGCCCGAAATCAATTTTCCTATAACGGGTGCAGCTAGGTTTACAACGGCCCAAGAGATAAAGTAAAATAGGTTTACTTTATAGTTGAGATATAGAAAGACCACAATGGCTGGGATGATCAAATAGATGAGCGCTTGTGCTTTTAGTTTGTTTCTGTGATTTCTAAATACGATTTCACCATCCTTAGGCTTCACATGAATGGGGAATAGGATTTCTTCCCAGAGAATGATCACCATAATAATGGCCGCACTGCTGACCAAAAACATGCCTAAATAGATGTTTGGTGAGTCGACGTTGGCATGGGAGTCAAATAACTGACCAGATAGGATAAATGCTAAACTAAATATGAGAATTAGAACGCCGATACTGATTTCTTTCGGCAGAGTAGGTCGAATGACTTTTTTCATTTGATTGGTCTGAAAGTGAAGTCACAATTTTAAATAATTATGTATACTGAATGATTCTCTTTTTTGCTAAAATTTGTTAATGATTATAAGTTTTCTTATCCATCATATTAAGCTTGTTATATTGATGATTGCTTTTTTTGAAGGAAAAAATGAAAAGTAGAGGGGAGAATGCCTGATGCCCTTTTTTATCTCATCTCAGGCGATTGAAAATATGAGAGAGGTGTTGAAAAAGTTTAAATTCAAGAGACTTATTCAATGGAAGAAGAATAGATCTCTTGAACCTCCTTTTATTTTAATTCTATATCAAACGGCATTCTTGCTTGTACGCCTTGGTATTTTTCTAGCTCTTGAATAGCGTCTATGTATTTGGCCATTTGGCCATAGTTTTTGTGAAAGATGCGTGTTTCAGTCTCGTCTAGTACCGTGCTGAATAATTCTTCCCATTTGGATTTGAGCTGAGGGTAGTAGGTGATGGCATAGTCGTCTGAGATGCCAGCGGCTGCAGCGGCTAACTGCACGGCGTCGTTGTACGTGCCTAATACGTCTACTAAGCCTCTTTCTTTGGCTTGGCGGCCCGTCCATACTCTACCAGAAGCTACGGCTTTGATGTCGTCTTGTGTCATGCGACGGCCTTCTGCTGCTTTCGATGTGAAAGTTTCATAACCTTGTTCTACAGAAGTTTGAATGATGTTTTTCTCTTGCTCATTGAGTGCGCTAGATACCCGGTATAGGTCGGAGAATTGGCCCGTACTCACGCCGTCGTTGGTGATGCCGAGCTTGTTTTCTAAGAAACTTCCCAAGTTAGGAATCATTCCAAAGATGCCGATAGATCCTGTGATAGTCATGGGCTGAGCCACTATTGTGTCGCAGGGCATGGAGAGGTAATAGCCGCCAGAAGCTGCCATGTTGGACATAGAGGCGATCACAGGTTTTTCCTTTTTGGTCAGCATGATTTCGTTCCACATTACATCGGAGGCTACCATAGAGCCGCCTGGCGAATTCACACGAATCACGACTGCTTTTACCCTTTTGCTTTCACGGGCCTTTTGAATGGCTTTTACGAATTTATCTGATCCTACAGTTTCCATATCCCCACTGCCAGATACGATTTCGCCATCGGCTACGATTACTGCTACTTTGTTGGAGGAGTAGTCATTGTCTACGGTTTTGATGTAGCCATTTAGTCGTATGAATTTGATTTTTTCGTCAGCGCTTAGACCTAATTCGGTTTTGATCATTTCTTTTACATCCGTTTCGTAGGCTACCTTGGTGACCAGCCCTAATTCAGCAGCATCTTCGGCTTTTCGTACCAGCATTTGATCTGAGATTTCTCGCAAACGATCAATTTCAATGTTTCGGGAGATGCTTATGTTTTTCAGAATATGATCGTAAATGTCGTTAACAAAAGATGTCATTTGCTCTTTGTTGGCAGCGCTCATGTCTTTTCGGAAAAATGGCTCAACGGCACTTTTGTATGTACCCACTCGGAATATTTGAGCTTCTATGTCGAGCTTGTCGAACAGGCCTTTAAAGAAAGTGACACTGGCATTCAATCCATTGAATTCAAGAGATCCAATTGGGTTTAAAATGATTTCGTCAGCTACCGAGGTCACATAGTAGTTGCCTTCTGAGATATACTCCCCATAGCTGTAAATAAATTTGCCTGAGCTTTTGAAGTCTTCTAATGCTAGTCTGATTTCGTTCAGTGCAGCGTAGCCACCACTCACATAGCCGTGTGAGAGGTAGATGCCTTTGATATTATTGTCGTTTTTGGCAGCGGCTATAGCGTCCAGTGTTTTCAAAAGCGGAATCTGCATTTCGTTAGGCCCAGCAAACAATTCTGCTAAGGGATCTTCAGCTACTCGCTCGGAGATCATCCCGCTGAGATTGATGTAGAGTACGGAGTTTTCTTCTACTACGGGCACTTCTTCTGAACTGGTGGCTACCAGTACACCGATCACCGCAGGGATGAAGAGAAACAAAAAGATCACGCAGAAGATAAACAGTGCTGTGAGGGTCGAAAGGACAGATTTAAAGAAGGACATAGATTTAGAATTCTTTTATTTTCTATTATTGCAAAACTATTGATTTCAGCTGTACGCTGACCCAGATTCAAATTAATTTTATGAACCAATGCTTCTTGCTATTGGGTACCAACATTGGTGACAAAGCGCACAATTTATTACAAGCAAGGGAATATATAATCGAACGCATTGGTGAAATAATAAAACCTTCTGCAATCTATCAGACCTCGGCTTGGGGCAAGGAAGATCAAGACGATTTTTATAATCAGGTTTTGTGTATCCAAACGGCACTTTCTCCTATGGACTTGTTAGTCGAATGTCTCGCCATAGAAAAGGACTTGGGTCGAATCAGGTTTGAGCGCTGGGGCGAAAGACTGATTGATATTGATATTTTGTATTTCGAAAATGAGGTGATCGAAACGGAAGACTTGAAAGTGCCTCATCCAGAACTGCAAAACCGTAGGTTTACTTTAATTCCCTTGGTGGAATTGGCTCCTGATTATACGCATCCCAAAATGAACCAGACCAACAAGCATTTGTTGGCATGTTGCACCGATCCACTTGAGGTGGTGAAAATTAACTAACTATGGCATATTATGAATATCTCTTGATTTTTGGTTCTGGGTTGATCGCCGGTTTTTTGAATGTGGTAGCAGGAGGTGGGTCACTACTTACTTTGCCTATTCTGATTTTTCTCGGCTTGCCCCCGGCAGTTGCTAATGGTACCAACCGCGTGGGTATCTTTCTGCAAAACATTTTTGCGGTCAGCGGGTTCAAGAGTAAGGGTGTTTCCTCTTTTCGATTCTCTATTTGGTTGTCTATTTCTGCTTTGTTTGGAGCGATCATCGGGGCCAAAATAGCTGTAGATATTAGTGGAGAGTTGTTCAATCGTATTTTGGCTGTAGTGATGATGTTGGTGATTGTGATCACGGTATTCAATCCTAATAAATCTGGTAAAGTACAAGAAGAGCTGATGAGCAAGGGCAGGCAGACCGCCAGTATCATAGCTTTTTTCTTTGTAGGTATCTATGGAGGGTTTATCCAGGCTGGTGTAGGTTTTATCATTATCGCTACGCTTACTTCGATCAACCATTTGTCATTGGTCAAAACCAATAGTATCAAAGTATTTGTCGCCTTGTTTTACACCATTTTTGCCTTGGCAGTATTTGCTTGGGAAGGTCAGGTGGATTGGGTGCTGGGGCTTACGCTTGCAGCAGGTACATCCATTGGTGGCTGGGTAGCGAGTCGTTGGTCAGTGAATAAAGGCGATAAATGGATTCGCTATTTCTTGATCGTGACGGTGACGTTGATGGCTGTCAAACTCTGGTTTTTTTAGGGTAGTGCTCCTGTCGTCTTCGAGTACCTCAGACTGACATGGTGTGATTGTGCCAATGTGTAGGTATTGATGCTTGAATACACTCTGCATGAGGAAGCTACATCGAAATTGCCGCCCTGAGGTACTCGAAGGGCAAAAGTGCAGATGGAGCTTTGCTTAACCCTTTACTTGCTTTATCGCAACAACGCTAGATCTTTGGGCGTGTCTATATCCACTTCAGCTTCGGGAAATGAAATTACTTGGGTGTTTTTGAAGTGTTTCTGAATTATTTTTTTTGCCCCTTGTTCTCCAGATAAACTTAATAAATCTAGAAATACTTTACGATCGAATAGTGCCGGGACTCCATACGATTGGTCGTAGCCACAGGCGGTGATCAGGTGGTCTGATTGCTGGTGTAGGAAGATTAACTCTTCTAGCATTTGTGAGGTCACATGTAGCTGATCACAGAGCAGGACCAAAACCGCTTTGGTGTAGCGATTTTTGTTGAGTACTTGCTGTATACCATAAGAAAGAGTACTACCCATGCCTTGTGACCAGTCTTTGAAGTAGCAGAATTGTGCTTTGGTATGGGCTAATACTGGTGCTATCTGCTTGTGTCTACTTCCCAATACGATTCTTACATCGTCAGAAACAGCGCTGGCAGTATCTACTATATTTTCCAATAGTGTCTTGCCTTTGTATGGCAAGAGTTGTTTGGGTTGACCCAAACGACTAGAACTACCTGCTGCCAATATCAATATGGTGGGCGTGGTACTAATTGGCTTTTCTTTTTGGGAAACAATTTTTAAGATACACCTGACGAAAGACTTGGTCTTCTTTGCCGTCTCTGTGGTGGATTGGCCCTGTACGATATTTGATAAATCCACCAGATCGGTTGGAGAATTTGGCCTGTATTTCACTGATGATAGAAAGGGCAATTTCGTCTGGCGTCTCTGCGCCAATGTCCAGACCAATAGGTGCATGAATTTTATTCATTTGCTCCTTGCTGATGTCGATATGGTATTTGTTTCTTAGGGTACTGAATAACTTTTCCGCTCTTTTCTTTGGTCCCAAAATCCCCATGTAAGGGGCATCACTTCCAATGATCTGACTCAGTACCTCTTCATCATATTTCAGATTGTGTGACATGAGCACTACCGCAGTGAATGGTGTGATTTTGATGTCTTTGGCCACAAACTCGCGCTTGCAGGGTTGCAACTGATCAGCAAGAGGAAAGTTGATCGGTACCAAGTGAGCCACGCATTCATCGGTCACTCTCACATTCCATCCGAGGGTGTGAGCCAGTTCGGTGACGGGTTTGGCATCGAAGCCCCCACCGAATATGAGCAAGTCTATTCCAGGTTGGATTAATTCGAAGAAGACTTTGATCGAGCCATTTGCAATGGGGTAGTCTTTTATTTGTGGTTTTTGGTTGTTGATTACCTCAAGGAGATCATTTTTAAGTAATTGATTAAGTAAGTCCGATTGACCTATGGTTTTGCTCAGGTGATTATATTCGACTGTTGAGCTTACAGGTATATCTGGCACATCAGATTCGAATACCGTAGCCATTGCACCGAGGTTGTCATATTTCAAAAAAGCCTCTAGCTGCGTAATAGGGTTATGATCGAGTGAAGCGTCTATGGGTTCGATGAGGATGTCGATGATGCCATTGCAACCCAAGCCAATGCCTAGCTGGTTGTCATCATCATTGGAGGTGTCGTAGGTGATGGTGCGGGCTTCACCGCTCAAGATCACTTGTCGTGCTTTTCTCAAAGCATCGCCCTCTAGGCATCCGCCACTGATGGAGCCCACCCATCGGCCGTTGTCTAGCATCAGCATACGTGCCCCAGGGCTTCGATAGGACGAGCCTTTTACTTGCACTACGGTAGCCAGTGCCGCTTTTCTTTTGGTGAAGTCAGTGGCTTGGTAGGCATTTAGTATGGTTTTAAATTCCTTCACTTTGATTTATTTCAATTGAGCCACGTCTTTAACGCTGATTGCTTTGGCTTTGCCTCCCCAGTTGTTTTGGATATAGTTCAATACATCGGCTACTTCCTGATCTGTAAGATCCACAGGATCCATCACGCCATAATAGGTGGTGCCATTCACGGTCACTTCACCTTCCAAACCATTTAATATGACTTTTACAGCTTTTGAAATATCATTTTTGAAATAGTCTGAATTAGCCAAAGGAGGAAATGCGCCAGAGATGCCCTCGCCATTATCCATGTGGCAGGTGACACATTCGTTGAGATAAACCTCTTGCCCTCGGGCTATACTTTCAGAAAGTGATTGGCCTTGGCTGTAAAAGCTGAATAGACACACAGCAGTAGTTACTACAATGATCTTCTTGGTGATATTCATTTTCATTATATCTTATTGATGTCAAATGGTAATTTTCTTATTCTCTGTCCTGATTCTGCAAATACGGCATTGGCTAATGCAGGGGCTAATGGAGGAAGGCCAGGTTCTCCTACACCTCCTGGATCTTCTTCATTTTTCATGATATGTACGTCTATTTCTGGTGTTTCGTCTATACGCATCATTTTATAAGTATTGAAATTTTGCTCTACCGCTCGCCCGTCTTTAAATGTGATTTCACTTTTGCAGGCTCCTAGAGCCATGATGACATTGCCCTCGGTTTGGGCTACGATCGTGTCTGAGTTTACTGTCTGCCCGCAGTCGATGACAGAAGTTACTTTTTTGACATAGAGTTTGCCTTTGGTATTGCGCGCTACTTCTACCACATGTGCACAAATGCTACCGAAGCACTCGGCTATGGCTACTCCTTTGTTTGCTCTGCTTTCTGTCCAGTCCGATTCTTGAGCTGCCTTTTCCAATACTTTAACAAACCGAGGGTGTTTTTGCAGCCTGTCTATTCTGAACTGCATCGGGTCTTCGCCCAATTCATTTGCCACTTCATCGATAAATGATTCATGAGGAAAAGCATTGGTCGATGAATAGACCGATCTCCACCAGATCACAGGTATGTTGAGTTCTACAGGGCTTACTTTGGTTTGGAAATTGGCAATGTCGTACTGTGTAGTAATGCCTTCTAATATATTATTTGGAAACTTGGTCTTATCTGCGCCTGGCCATTGAAAACCAATGGCTTGACCAGCCATGTGGTGCTTGAGAGACGTGAGTTGTCCGCCTTTGATACCAGCTTGCATTCGTGTGGCACAGCCTGTTCGGAAAGGGCCTTGTGTATTGTCGTCTTCTCTGGTCCAGACTACTTTCACAGGTTTTCCGCCAATGGCTTTGGATAGTAGTGCTGCTTCCACAGGAAAATCTATAAAGGCTCTTCGGCCAAACCCTCCGCCTAGAAAAGTAACGTTTGTTGTCACATTTTCGGGTTTTATAGCAAGGCTATTGGCGATGGCACCTTTGATCCAAATGGGGGCTTGTATGGAACCCCAGTAGGTACATTTGTCTCCTTCTACATATGCTACGCCATTCATAGGCTCCATGGTGGCATGTGATTCGTAGGGCAACTCGTATATAGCGTCCAATTGTTTCTCAGTATTGGAATAATCTTTGACGAAGTCACCCTCGTTGAGTTTTGTAAATCCTTGGTCTTCGATTAAAGCTGCATTGAATTTTGTATATATTTCCTCTTGATTGATACGCTCAAATTCGGAATTGTCCCATTCTATCTTGAGTTTTTTTCTAGCGCTTAAAGCGCTGTAGTAGTCGGTAGCCACTACAGCCACACCTTCTCTAGTATGGCTAAATACAGGCATTTCGGATTTGACTACATGTAGTACGCCGGGCATGGCTTCTATTTCTTCTTTATTGAATGACTTTACTTTCCCTAAAAAGTAAGGAGAACGCTCGATTGATGCATATGCCATGTTTGGTATTTTCAAATCCAAACCAAAAACTGCTTCTCCATTGGTCTTTAGCGGAGTGTCTTTTCTTGGTAGTGGTTTGCCTAGGATTTTAAAATCTTTGGATGATTTTAGTGGAGGGTTTTTGGGTGCCTCTAGAAGTGCCGCATCGGCAACGAGTTCTCCATAGTTGAAACTATGCTTGGTGTCTTTTTGATAGACAGTCCCTTTGCTGGCGTAGCATTGGGTTGGGTCTATATTCCATTTGGTAGCTGCGGCTTGGATGAGCATGATACGAGCAGCTGCACCCATTTTTCGAGAGGGTTCCCACGACTTGCGCACACTGTTGCTTCCACCTACGAGTTGATGTGCATATTTTTCTTTGTCGCCAGCCGCTTGGATGACTTGGATGTCGTCCATATTTACTTCCAACTCTTCAGCCAATAGCATGGGCATGGACTGGTAGACCCCTTGTCCCATTTCTGGCCTGTGATTGACCAAAGTGACTTGGCCTGTTTGATCTATAAATATGAAATCATTGAGCCCGGTGGCATCAAGGCCATCTAGTTCGTATTTCTGCACTTCGCCTTTGACTAGCCCAAAGCCTGATGAGATTCCAAGCGCTAATACAGAGCTGGTTACTCCCGTGATTTTAAGGAATTTTCTTCTTGATAGTTGATTTGTAGATTCCATGGCTTATTGTTTGGTGACTGACTTGATGGCTTTTCTAATTCTTGGATAGGTACCGCATCGGCAAATGTTGCCTTTCATGGCGCGGTCTATGTCGAGATCGGACGGTGTGTTGTTTCTGTTGAGTAGGGCAGCCGCCGACATGATTTGTCCCGATTGGCAATAGCCACACTGTGGGACTTGAGCTTCTACCCAAGCGAGCTGTACGGGGTGGTCATTGTTGTTTGACAGCCCTTCTATGGTAGTGATTTCTTTGTCTTGTGCAGCGGATACAGGTAGTACACACGATCGGACAGCATTGCCATTGAGGTGAATGGTGCAAGCGCCGCATTGAGCAATACCACATCCGAATTTGGTGCCAGTCAGCCCGATGTGATCACGGATGACCCAGAGCAATGGAGTCGTAGGGTCTACGTCTACTTCATGTTTTTTTTGGTTGATCAATAAGTTGAATTGAGCCATGTGTTTTGTCGATTGGAATGAAGTTTTTTGAAAAAATCTCATACAATAATAAGTAATTGCCGTTTCTAATTTTTTTCTTCGTGACAAACAACCATATCAAGCCTATCGATGGCGAAATAAAACTACTAAAATGCAAAAGCATATGACAGTACCAGATTGGAGTGAAATCAGACAACGTTATCAGTTAGTAAATCAACGGACGTATTTCAATACTCCTTCATTTTGTGCCATGTCGGATCGTACGGTGGCTGTGCAGGTAGACTGCTTGGAGCTGTTTCAGACGAAAGGTAATCAGCTGAACGAACAGGCACAACAGGCAGCTGAAGAAATCCGACAAATCGTGCTAGAACTGACTCATACTGACGATCATGAGGTGGCGATTATTCCTGATGTGAGTACAGCCATGAATCATTTGGCAGAATTGCTTCATGATTGTAAGAAAGTAGCTTTGCTGAGGGAGGATTATCCAGCGGCTAGTTCCCCATGGATTGTGCGTGATTTTGATATCACTTGGGTAGAAAGGCGCGACATGGCCTACGATCTAAAAGAGATTGAAGACGTGTTGAAAAGTGGGGTGCAGGTATTGGCACTCAGCTGGGTGATGTACAACTCTGGTGCCATATTAGATTTACAGGCGATTGGCGAGCTATGCAAGCAATACGATGTGATATTTATAGTGGATGGTACACAAGGGCTAGTGGCGCAGGATTTGGACCTGTCGAAAGCACACATAGATGTGATGCTCGTCACAGCTTTTAAATGGATGCTAGCAGGTTATGGTATTGGGGTGGCTATTGCCCGAAAGGGGTTTGTGGCCAAGCATCCTATTCGTGTAGCAGGTCAAAATACGATTGTGAATGGAGAGAAAAGTGCAGAAGACTTGACCAACTACCGATCAGGTATTGAGCGGTTTGAACTGGGACATGCCAAGATACAACAGGTGTTGGCTTTGGCGTGTGCACTTAATGAACTGAAAAGTATTGGTTTTGAAATGATTCAGCAGAGGACAGCGGAGCTAATGGGAGTGCTGAGGTCGTCGCTACAAGAAGGTGGTATTGATATACTGACACCAGCCGTGGCTAGTGCAAACATGCTCGTCATTGAAGGTACCGCTGAGCGGGCAGACCAGCTCAAGCAAGCGGGGATAGACTTTACTTATCGGCATGGATTGATTAGACTAGGTATTTATTTTTATAATAATGAAACGGACATCTCTCGATTAATTCAAGCGCTGAATTAATAATTAAAATCATTTGCGCTAATATTACCCTTAGAATATTCCTAGAACCCAGCACGTCTATTTGATCTATGCACAATCTCAATTTTAAGAAAGACTTTTTGCCACATTTGGCAGCTATTGCCATTTTTTGTTTGGTTACGGTTTTGTTTTTTGCACCCGTTTTTTTTGAAGGAAAAACACTGCCCCAGCATGACATCATGCAGTGGGAAGGCGGAGCCAAAGAACTGATAGACTACAGAGCCAAGACGGGAGAAGAAGGCCTTTGGACCAATTCTATGTTTAGTGGCATGCCAGGCTACCTAGTAGATGTGCAGTTTTCAGGAGATCTGCTCAAGTATTTACATCGTGCCTATGGTCTGTTTTTGATCTACCCGATGATGACCATATTTATCAGTTGTTTGTCATTTTATATTTTGCTATTGTCTATGGGAGTTCGCTCTTGGCTGGCTATAGCGGGTGGATTAGCTTATGGCCTTACGGCATTTTCAGTAATTGGAATCATGGCAGGGCACAATGCTAAAATTTCGGCAGTTTCTACTATGCCATTGGTGCTAGCAGGGATTCATTATGCATTCAAAGGCAAAAAAATGTGGGGTTTTGTGATTACGGCTATTGGTTTGGCGATCCATCTTCGTCCGAATCACTTGCAGATTACTTACTATCTGGTGCTCATTGTAGCGGCGTATGGAGTTGCACAGTTGGTGTTGGCTATCAAAGAGAAAACATTGTCTGATTTCATTAAGACAGGGGCTTTGTTGGTTGTAGCAGCACTGTTGGCTGTGGGAGCCAATTTTGGCAAACTCATGACCACTATGGAATATAGCAAGTATTCTACCCGTGGCAAATCTGAATTGACTCAGATGGGTGAGGCCAAGTCTGGACTCGACAAAGATTATGCTTTTCAGTACAGTAATGGCATATTCGAGCCGCTCTTCTTGATTATTCCTAATTTTTATGGAGGATCTGCAAGAGAGGATCTGGGTGATAATTCAAATTTAGAAGCTGCACTGAAAAAAAATGGAGCTAATCGTCAGCAGATCAAACAACAGGTAGAGGCTGCGCCAGCTTATTGGGGCAACCAACCGCTGACGGCGCCATATTATGCTGGTGCTATCATCGTGTTCTTGTTTGTGCTAGGTATGATCATACTAGACAACAAATACAGGGTTTGGATAGGAGGGGTGGTACTATTTGCACTTGTGCTCAGTTGGGGGAGCAACTTTAGTCTCAACTATTTCATCTTCGATTATTTGCCAGGATATAATAAATTTCGTTCGGTCACCTTTGCGATCATTGTAGTGGTATTCGGGATGATTCTCGCAGGTTTTCTAGGGTTAGAAAAGCTATTGTCATCGGATTTTAATAAACCGACACAAAAGAAATTTATGATTGCAGTAGGTAGTGTAGCAGGCTTTACATTGCTGTGTGCGGTATTTGCAGGTATGGGGAGCTACAGGGGGGCAGTAGATGCACAATTGGCTAATTACCCAGAGTGGTACCTTACTGCCTTGAGAGCGGATAGGGCTTCGCTGTTGCGAATGGATGCGCTGAGAAGCTTGATTTTTATTCTCTTATTTGTAGGCGTGTTGTGGGCTTTGATCAAAAATAAATTGTCCAAGCCTGTGGCTTATGGGTTGTTGGTTTTGTTTGTTTTTGTTGACCTATTTGGTGTGGCCAAGCGTTTTATCAATAGTGACACTTTCGTTAGGAAATCACGGCAGTCAGAATTTCAACTGACTGAGGCTGATCAGGTCATTCTAAAAGATAAAGACCCAAACTACAGAGTGATGAATTTGCTCAATCCATTTAATGATGCAAAGACCTCTTACCACCACAAGTCGATCGGTGGCTATCATGGCGCCAAGCTGGGGAGGTATCAAGAATTAATAGAACGATGCATAGCACCCGAACAGGGGCGAATCATAGCGGCTTTGCAGGGGGGGAGTTATGATTTTGGAGATATCGGAGTATTGAACATGCTAAATACCAAGTATTTCATTTTCGGCGCTTCGGCCAATGCTGTATTACCCAATACTTCGGCCAATGGCAATGCTTGGTTTGTAAGCGATGTACGTGAGGTAGGTAGTGCCGATGAGGAGATCAATGAATTGTCCCAGATCAACACCAAAGAAATAGCCGTAATTGATGAGACTAAGTTTAGCCTATCAGATCAAGTACCGGCCGCTAATGGTACTATTCAACTCGTCACTTACAAACCCAATTATCTAAAATATGAATCCAGCAATTCTGGCGATGGATTGGCGGTCTTCTCAGAGGTTTATTACCCGAAAGGGTGGACAGCTACCATAGACGGAGAGGAAGCTGCAATTTTGCGTGCCAACTATGTGCTGAGAGCCATGGAAGTTCCTGCAGGAGATCATGTGATCGAGTTTAAGTTTCAGCCACAGTCTTATGTGCTAGGTAATACGGTTACTTTGATTGTGAATATTCTCTTGATTGTACTTTTGATAGGTACTATTGGATTGTCAGTGATGAGAAAAGGAGAGTCATCAGTTGCCTAAATTCTGATAAAAAGTAACGCCAAATCCGCTGGATTTGAAGTTGTATTTTTCTTTGATAGCCTTAGCGGCTTGTGAGCCAAATTGTTGACGTATTTCTTTATTGTTAAAAAGTAACTTTATTTGTTTGGCAAAGTCTTTCGCATCACCTGCTTGATGCACTAAGCCCCATTTTTCTTGTTCGATTAAGTTTTTTTGTGCGGTACAATCGCTTACAAGCATGGGCTTGCCCAGCATGGCATATTGAAAAAGTTTGTTGGCGTAGGTAGTGTCGTGATGGATGTTTCTCAGGATTGGGCAAATTCCCACGTCAGCGACATTTACATAGTCTGAGAGAAGTTGTTCGGGCTGCCAGCCTTCGGCTGATACATGCGCTGATACTTTCTCTTTTTTGATCAAATCTTTTAGCATGGGGTCATTACTGCTTGCGCCTACGATGATGAGTTTAAAACAGGGGATGTCATTTATAATTAATGGGATAGCTTTAATGACTGACTCTAGGCCTCGCCTATTGCCTGTGTCGCCAATATAAAGTGCGTTAAAACTATTCGTAAATCTTGATGTGATGTTTTGATCGTAAAATGTCTTGACAAAGGATGTATCTGTAAAATTGGGTAGTACCCAGATTTTGTCAGTAACTATACCTGTGCGTGATTCTATTTCGGTTTTGGCGTCATGAGTGACTACCAGAATTCGTTCGGCTTGTTTGATGAATTTTTCTTCCTTCTTTTTCCAAGTTTTCGGATTGATTAATAATCGACCAAAAGCAGTTTGAAGATGAGGATAATACTTCATGATCTCTGGCACGTTTTCGTGTAGATCTAGGACTACAGGCAATTTGTTCTGTTGAGTGAGCCGAAACACAGGTTCGGCTAGGTACATGTTATGAAGGTGTAGTATATCGGCTTTACTATTCTGTAAAAAATCGGCCAACTTTGGTTTGATTAGTTGATGATACAAAGGGAAGGAGTACGCCAGTGCGGATAATTTGTACATCCAATTGGGTAGGTAGTAGCGGTGCACATATATGCCTTTGTATAGTTCTGTGTGATCTTTTTCTTTCTTATAAGTTACACAAAATAGATGTACTTCCATGCCTTCACTGATTAGGTGCAGTGCTTGGTTTTCTATGCGTGGATGGGTGGGGTACTCACCATGGAAAATCATTCCTAAGATAGGCTGAGTCATAGATGACTGAATTTTGAATATACTAAAGTTTCTATTTGCTCATACACCCTTCTTGAACTTTGATTGTCAGGATATTTGTGAAAACGTGCTTTGATCTGTTGACGAGATTCAGAGTCTAATGTAGGGTCATCCAAGTATCTTTTGATGTTTTCCAAAAAAGATTTGAAATCAAATACTTTAGCGCCAGGAGTGACAGTATTGAAATCAAAATTAAAACCACGATATTCACTAAACCATTCTAAATCATAGGGTACGAAAAGCGTTGGGGTGTCAATAAGTAGCCTGTCTATATACGAACTGCTGTAGTCTGTAATCAATAAGTCTACAATGGACATGATTTCATTGACTTCTTGAATGACATCGCCATCGCAAACTTTGAGCCATTCACTTTCCTCCAAATGATGCTTAGATAACTCATTTTTGTGAATTCTAAGAAGAATTACTGTGTTATTTGCAGATAAGAAGTTAATCAATTCATCTATGTTGAAATCTTTGAAAGGGAAAAGCTCCGTTTTACCAGAGTCTCTGAAGGTGGGAGCATAAAGCAATACTTTTTTGCTCCTTGTATAAGGAATGAGATCAATTATTTTTTCATTTTTCACGTAGGTAAAATCATTTCTTGGGTACCCCGTCACCCACATGTTTTCGAGTTTTGTTTGATAGCATTTGCTCATGATATGCTTTTCTTCTTCCGACATCACAACAAAGCCATCGAAGTCTCCAAGTGCCTTGCGTTTCTGTTTTTTAGTTAAGAAATGACTGTCGATACCAAGCTTTTTGATTGGGAAGCCGTGCCAGACATTTACGAGTGCTTTTTCAGTATTTACACATTTGAATGGAGTGACATCATATGGGCCGTGAGTGAGTATGAAAGCCTTGGCGCTAATGGCTTTGATCAATGCACGCCATGAATAGGCATATAAAAAATGGTCAGGGTAGTCTTTTTTATGTGTTTTGTAGGCTGCATAGTTTCTGGTGATAAAGTAACCTTTGAGAGGCGTATTCTCATTTAGCATATAGAGAAATAATGCTTTGCTATTGCCGTTCACATTAGTTCCTGCAGAACTACCTAGGATGATGTGATTTTTACGCTTTTTGTAAAATGCACAGACCATAATTTGTATGAATCTGAGCAACCACCCATATACTTTCAATAATTTTTTAAACATAAACCAGTTTAATGTAGAATGAATTTCAAAGCTAATCTTTTGTCGGTAATCAGAATATGATAGCATTGAAAAAGGTATTATTCTTTTCTGTGTATCTGTATTTCAATTGAAAACAGGAGTTGGAGTTAGCGATCAAGATTATTATATCATTTGAGTTGGTAAAATGAAAAATGCTATCTTCGCCACTTTAATAATTGATCTATGAGTGATAAAGAATTTTGGGAAGACTTTTATTCCAATAAAAAAGGAACCTTGGAACCCTCTTCATTTGCCACATATGTTTTTGAAGAAATCAAATTGTCTGGTAATTTGGTGGAGTTAGGCTGTGGAAATGGTCGTGATAGTATCTTCTTTGCAGAACAAGGGTTAGAAGTATTTGGGATGGATCAATGTCAAAGCACGGTTTCTAGGCTTTCTGAGTTGAATAAAGAAAATACTCGTTTTGAAGTGCAGGATTTTACGGCTTTAGGCGACTTAGGTAAGTTTGATAATGTTTATTCTAGGTTTACCCTGCATTCAGTAAGCAAGGAGCAAGCGAGCCGAACGTTGAACTGGGCTTACGGGGCATTGAATGATGGTGGCAAGTTATGTATCGAAGTTCGAAGTGTAAATGACGAGTTGTGTGGTCAGGGAACTGAGGTCGGAAAAGATGCTTATGTGACCGATCATTACCGAAGGTTTGTTCGAATGGATGAAATGCTTGAAGAACTCAGAGGGATTGGTTTTCAGATTACTTATTCAATAGAATCCAAAGGACTGGCCGTATACAAGGAGGAGGATCCATCGATTATTCGTATAGTCGCTACTAAGTAAATGGAGAGTATATCTCTATCCTTAGAGGTTATTTTGCGAAACTTCTACATTACTGTATAGCAGACTTTATTTATCTTGGAGGTATGGACCTGAGTATCATTATCCCTACACTCAACGAATCAGCCTATATTCAGCGTACTTTGAGTAGTATTCGTAGTAGAGCCTCAGGTCGATTTAGTTATGAAATCATCATAGTGGATGCAGGAAGCACAGACGATACCAAATCTATCGCAGCACGACTAGTCGATGTTTTCTATGAAGATGCCCATTTGGCTGGAGCCAAATATAAATCACTGAATAAAGGAGCAGCTATGGCCAAAGGTGATGATTTATTATTTTTAGATGCCGACACACTGTTGCCTTTAGCGTTTGATTTGCATATCAAGCAAGTATTGGAAGACTCAAAAATAGTGGGTGGAGCCTTTGAATTTCAAATGGATGGGCAGCGAAGGATTTATAGAATCATTGAATGGATTAACCGCATGCGCTATCGTATAGATCAGAGATACTTTGGAGATCAAGGGATCTTTTGCCGACGAGCAGACTTTTGGCAATTAGGAGGTTACCCTCCAGAACCCATTATGGAAGCGGCATATTTCTGCAAGCGTATGAGTCAGCAGGGACGGTTGGCTCTTGTCAAATCCCCCATTCTTACTGCTGCTCGGCGATTCGAAGCAGGGCAGGTGTTTCGGGTATTCTTCAAAGATACCTGGATTTGGATCCAGTTTACTCTTGGACTAGATGTCAAAAAATATGCTTCTGCCTACTGGCAAGAGAATAAAAATCGGGGATAACTTCTACGTATTTATTTTTGAAAGCTTTTGAAAATTGTGGTACTTGTGCTCGGAAATGAAAGTATGCTATTCGCCTGTAAAAAATGATAGTAACGTTCAATCAACTATGCGGAATTAATGAGCGAGGAGACGATCAAAGAAGTATTTGATATCATCGTCAATATGGAAGTGGTAAAGGCTCAAAAGGAGCAACCTCAGTTTGATGAGGAAGATGCCAGCGCTTCTATTGTAGATGCACTTAATATCGTGTCTGTAGCACTCGAAGACAGACAAGTCGAAATAGATAATCTAAAAGAGACGAATAAAGAATTACTACTTTCTTTGCAGGAAGTCAGTAGATATCAGTCTGCATTAGACATATCCTCCATCGTGAGCATTGGTGACAAGGATGGCAATATTATGTATGCCAATGATATGTTTTGTCAAATCTCAGGATATACCAAAGAAGAGGTACTAGGCAAAAATCACAACATTCTAAAATCTGGAGAGCACAAAAGAGTATTTTGGGATGGCATGTGGCAGATCATCAGTCAAGGCAATATCTGGCACAATGAAATCATGAACCTTAATAAGGAAGGTATAGGTTATTGGGTAGATACTACCATTGTACCTTTTTTCAATAGCTCAGGTAAGATTGTGAGCTATTTGTCTATGGGGCACGACATTACCAAAAGGAAAATACAAGAAGAGGAAGCCAAAGAGTATCATGTACAGCTAGAAAGTATCAACAAGAACTTAGAGCAATTTGCTCACACGGTTTCGCATGATTTGAAGTCCCCACTCAACAATGCCAAGGGGTTGGTGTCAATCATTGAGAGTTCGCTGGGCGATGATCAGCCAGCTGAAGTACAAGAGTATTTGATTTTACTCAAAAAGACCAATGACAAAATGCGCTCATTGATTGATGGTATTTTACAATATTCTAAAGCTAGTGGAAGAGAAGCTACGCTTGCTCGTATTGCCTTAGAGCCTTTTATACAAGAAGTGGCTGATACACTGACAGCCAAAGGTCAAGCCAAGCTTGTGTTTAAAAATGCCTTACCAGAAATCAGTTATAACGAAACGGTACTCAAACAGGTAATATCCAATCTGATGAGCAATGCCATCAAGTTTAATGATAAGGAGCAGTGTGTGATTGAGTTTTCAAGCCGAATGGACGATCATTATTACCACCTGTCTGTGACAGACAATGGGCCAGGCGTGCGCAAAGAAGATCAAGAAAACATGTTTAAACTCTTCAATAAAGTAAATCAGGACAAAACAAAAGATAGCTCTGGGGTAGGTCTGGCTACGGTGAAGAAGATAGTGAACGAAGCAGGAGGTAATATTTGGGTGAAATCTACATTAGGAGTTGGCACTACATTCACTTTTACGGTTAGGATCAAGCCGAAGGTTCATTGGTAAAATTTGACATCATCGATCCAAAACCGACGAGAGCCACCACCTAGTTGATAATCAACCCATCCAATCATTAATTGTTCAAAGACAGGGAAAATCCATTGATCATCTAAATCATGGGATACACAACCTTGGCCTTGTTTTTCTACGGTTAGCTCTTCAATTAAGGTGTCGTTGAGCCAAAATTTCATACGCTGGTTCATGCCATCAAATTGCCAGCCGATTTTCACCCATTGTTTCTCAGGTAGGCGAATAGGCGCATGTTGCCAGCAGTCAGATTTTTTGCCTTGGGTGTCGTAGTTGGCCATGAGCTGCTGCTTGTGTTGTCCCCCATATCTAATTTCACTTGTGTAGTCACGATCTCTCACGGGGCCACTGGCTTGCACCATCGTCCAGTGGATGCCATCTGGAGATGCCTCGTCTAACCAGAGCTGAAAAGACCCAGTGATACGGTTGTACATGAATGGAAACAGAGGAGTACCCGTAAGCCCCAAAAAAGCTCGTTGGTCATAACCTTCACCTGATTCGAAGTAGATGGACTGCTTGCCACTATAGCTTTTGATCGTATCTACGATTATCACGCCACCACCTTCGGTGCTCCATGGGCCGAGGGGAGCTGTGCCCACTTCATAATAATCGAACGTATCGTGAAAGAGCAGATCTCCATCTTCTTTGCAGGCTGTTTGAAATAAAGCAAAAACAGAAAATATGAGGCAGGTGGAAAATTTCATTCTATTTTGCTAGTTGATTTGGGTTGGTGAGTAATTCATGGACGGGACTACTTCTCTATCCTGATTAGATTCACTTTCATTCCAAATGACAGGAGAGCTTAATTTTTACTTGCGTTAAATAGCTTTTGTTTTTCTTCTTTGCTTAGACTTTCATACCCACTTTGAGAAATCTTATCAAGTATCTTATCGATCTCCGCTTGATCGGCCATGTTGTTGGCCATAGAACTTGATGGCTGTGATTTGACCGTTGTAGTTTTAGCTCTTTTCTGACTGCTTACTTTCATCTTGGGCTGGTGTACAAAGAAGCTTTTGAAAAAGCGCATTACACTACCGATCCATGCACCCCAGTCTGTGCCAGATTGCAATTGCTTGATGTAGACGAAGCCCATAAATGCGCCGCCTAGATGGGCAATGTTGCCTCCTGCATTGCCTCCTACAGAGCCAAGAAATGAAATTACAATGTAAAACCCGGCGATATATTTAATTCGAACAGGCCCAAAAAACATCAAATAAAAAGTGTAATTGGGTACCAGTGTAGCTGCTGCCACGGTGATGGCATAGACTGCTGCCGAAGCACCTACCATTCCGTGAAAGTTAGAATTTTCAGCATAATAAGGAACAAAATTGTACACAAACAAATAGAGAAGGCCACCAGAAATGGCACCTAATACATACAGATTGATTAGTTTTTGGTTGCCAATGTACTCTACGATCAACTTGCCAAACCAATAGAGTATGAGCATATTGAAGAGAATGTGAAAAATACTAGATAGACTATGTGCAAAGGCATAGGTGAGGAGCGTCCATGGTCTTAGTATGAAATCGGCAAACAAGGGTGGGATGGAAAATTGATCGTATACAAAGTCTGAAATGAAGGAGATGCCAAAGATTTTCCCGAAGACATTGAGTACGGCCAATACCAAAAAAACCACCACATTAATAATAATGATCTGAGGGAGCGCATTGTTTGGTCTGCGCCAGGCGTCCTTAAATTCATGTAAAATATTGTCCATCATATTTGCTGTGGTATTAAAAGTTTAATTTACAACTTCTGATTTATACTTCAATTGCTTTCTATGGTTTCAAATTGTCCAGGAGATACTTTGATAGGTTCAGGAAATCCTCTTCCTAGTACTTTCATCTCATCGGTATTGAGGCCGTCTTTATTATTAAAACCTTCATTCACTACCTTGTCAAAAGAATCTTTAGAATCCCAAACAACAATGTTTACGAAATTAAACTTGTTCTCGGTATTGATAGATCTATAAAAAGAAGAACTCACAAAACCTGGCTTGCTCTGAAAATAGCGTACATATTCGTTGCGAATATTGATGGCGGTTTCTTCCCATCCATTGGGCACCTCTAAAGAATTGATTACAGTAATGGTTTTCATTTATTAATAAAAATTGCCTCGTTGTCGCTGCCAGTATTTTAGAACCAAGAAGGCAATGAGCATACCACTCAGGTGAGTGAAGTGAGCGACATTGTCTCCTCCTGTGCGGTTGATCTCGGAATATAGCTCATATGCGCCATAGAAAAAGACCAAGTATTTGGCTTTGATCGGGATCGGAGGAAAGAGCAACATGAGTTCAGTATTAGGAAAAAGCATAGCAAAAGCAAGTAGTACCCCGAATACAGCACCCGAAGCACCAATCATAGGTGTGTTTGTCAGGTCTTTGTAAATTGTATTTACAATATCCACTGCCTGGCTGGTGTAGCTGGTATTTTCTGGTCGGTCATAATATTCATCTGCAAAGTCACCCACTTTGAGCATGTCAAATCTTCTAGATTTATAATTATGTGTATAGATATAGAAGTCGTCGGGGTTAGGGTTGGAGATGAAAGCCTCCGTGTCCTCGCTCAAGTCTCCTTTGCCGATGGTGTCTACCACTCCGTACAACACGCCTGCACCTATGCCAGTAATCAGATAAAAGGTCAAGAATCGCTTAGATCCCCAGACCCGTTCGAGCATTGGTCCAAATACTAATATCGCAAACATGTTGCTGATCAAATGCCACATGCCTGCATGAAGCCACATGTAGGTGACATATTGGAAAATATAGAAGTGGTCTGAAAAGAGATAATGCACTCCGAAAATGGGGGCGAGACTTATCTGAAGTACGTATTCTAAAAACAGTAAAACCCCATTAATGATGAGGATATTCTTGACGATAGGTGTCAGTTGAAACATGCGCTATTGATTAAAAAACTCTGCAATTTTTTCAAGACCCAATATAATAAATGTTGGGGTGCCATTTGGCGTATAGTTGGGTTGTTGGCAAGCAAAAAGTCGGTCTATTAATGTTCTTAACTCTATACTGTCATTTGAGATTTTTGTTTTACTGGCAGATCTTTTTGCTATGGATCTGGCCATGTTTTCTTGCGTACTCAGCGAGAGTTCTGATTTATTGAATTTGAATTGCTCTAATAAGCCTTCAAATAGTTCTTTTTCGTTTATATTTTTAATTTCAGCAGGGATGCCATTGATGGCAATGGTGTGCTTTCCGAATTCTTCGAACTCGAAACCCAAGGCACTGATTTCTTCTTTGAGCTCCATCACTAGAGAAAAATCGGCAGGGTTCATTTCTAGCGTTACTGGAAATAAGCTGCGCTGCGAAGCTCCAAATTTCTTGTGTAGTGTCTCTAGATATTTTTCATATAAGATTCGCTCATGAGCCAAGACTACATCTACGACCATCACTCCCTTTTTTACTTGTTTGAGGATGTATTTGTCATGCATTAGAGTTGGTTTAGCGCTCGATTCTTCTGGCTCTAAATTTACGCTTTGTTGGGTGTTGGCCTCACTCTGAAAGATCAATTGCGTATCCATTCCAGCCAGCTCTTCTCTTCTGATTTCGGCTGGAGTAGGTCTGGATTCGTCTATGGCCTGTTCATACATTTCATCCCATCGGGTACTTTTGCCTTGTTTGTCTAATGATTTGAAGCTACTATAATTGCCTTCAGATCTGCTGGGGGTATTGAAATGAGAATTATCGATGGCGAGATTTTTAAAATTCACATCAGATCCAAAATCCAAACTAGGCGTTACATTATGCGTGCCTAGTGCCTGTTTTACTGCGGCCTTGATGATGCCATATACGCTGCGTTCATCATCAAATTTCACTTCGGTTTTTGTGGGGTGCACATTGATATCGATATGAATGGGGTCCATTTCGATAAACAAGGCATAGAAGGGAAATTGTCCCTCTTGAATCATACCTTCGTAGGCGCCTTGTACGGCATGGTTGAGGTAGCTGCTTTTGATGAACCGATTGTTGATAAAGAAAAACTGTTCTCCTCGGGTCTTCTTGCAAAACTCTGGTGTGCCTATGTAGCCTTGCACTTTCAGCCAATGTGTTTCTTCTTGGCAAGTGATCAGCTGTTTTTGATAATTTTTCCCAAAAAGGGATACTATACGCTGGCTTAATTTACCAGCAGGTAGTTGATAGATTTCTTTTTCGTTTTGTGTAAACGAAAAGCTAATAGCTGGGTTGGATAATGCCACACGATGAAATTCGTCGAGGATATGACGCATTTCTACAGGATTGCTCTTGAGAAAATTTCTTCTGGCTGGCACATTATAAAAAAGGTTTTTTACCGCTATAGATGTACCCTGACTAGCAGAGATGGGTTCTTGTTTTTTTATTTCTGAGGCTTCGATGTGGATGAATGTGGCCAGTTCGGCGTCTGCTGTTTTAGATTTCAGTTCCACTCGGGCTACTGCGGCTATAGATGCTAGCGCCTCTCCACGGAATCCCATGGTTTTGATTTTGAAAAGGTCTTCGGAGGTTGCTATTTTGGATGTAGCATGCCGCTCGAAGCACATGCGGGCATCTGTTTCTGACATGCCGAGCCCATTATCTATTGCATGGATCAGAACTTTGCCTGCCTCATTGATAATCAGTTGAATGTGGGTGCTGCCTGCATCCACGCTGTTTTCTAGGAGTTCTTTTACTACAGAAGCTGGGCGCTGTACGACCTCGCCCGCCGCTATTTGATTGGCAATGGCATCTGGTAGCAGGTTGATGATGTCGGGCATTAATCTCTGGATTTATTTCTTCCTTTTAGTCTAAAATAGAAATAGAGTGGTGAGAGTAGTAGATAAACATAAAACACCTGATTGCCATAAAATACCCAACCCACAAAAGTCAAAAGCATGGCAGCGGCTATAAGCATCTGTACGACAGAAGCCTGATTTGATTTTCGTTCTCTCTTACGAAAGGCAGCACTGATGCTTGAAGTGTAGGATGGGGTATCGCTAGGGTTGTTTTGATTGGCTCGGGCAGCTTTGAGTTTGCCTTCTATTTCTTCTTTGATGGGGTCGTAGTAGCGCGGCTCGTAGTGAAACTGACTAAACTTACTGGTACGGATCAAAGAAGGAAATTTCATGAAGCTAAATTCTTTATTCTCAACAAATCAACTCATAAAGTTGACCATTTACAGAAAAAATGGCACTCTTTATGCAAGGCGTTGGTTGGTTATTTATATATATGAATAATTTTCTGTCTGGCTAGTTCAAATTAGTCAATACTTCAAAACCATTCTGTATGCAAACTTACTTAGATTCTATTTTATTACGGACATATATGCATAGAGTTGGACTTCTTTTTTGTTTACTACTTATAGGATTTGGCTCTAGAGCCAATGAAGTGCCTTCGGCAGTTCCAGTCGAAAAAGATACGCTGTTTACTAAGTGGATGAAAAGTAAATCTACGCTGCCTACCTTGTTTTATGAACTTGAGAACTTTAATGATTTCTCTGATAGGATAGAAGCAGAAAGTTTGATTCGCACCTATGGTATCGGTGGCGTAATAGTACCTAATGGAGATCAGGAGGAAGTGACACGCTGGGTGGCCAATAATGAGGTGCGTCTTGGCGAACCGCTTGTTCATATCGCGAACCTCTCTACTGTATTTGAGCTGCCTTTTTCAGGTTTGCCAGACTATCCTTCGGCTTTGTCTGTGGAGTGCTGGACTGATGATAGCCTGGTCTATCAACTGGGTCTAGCACATGCGTATACACTCCGAGGTATGGGCATAGCCATTGTTCAATTGCCGAGTTTGCCTACTTACTATAGTGTACACGAATACCACAAAATAGCTACCTATCTTAACGGTTTAAATGTAGGTCAGGTGAATTACTACTTTACAGGATCAGCTTTGTCTGTTTCAGCTAGGCAAAGCGAACTAGACCTACAGCAAAGTATGTGGTTAGATGCTCGTCAGATTGCAGAAAAGGGGCTGTTGGGTAAAAAAACACTTAAGAAGTATAAAAAGGCGACCAAAGATGATCGTTTAGTGGTGGCTAGAGCCAATGGTACACAGACATCAATCGAACAAATAGAAAGAGGAAGAGCGATTACTTTTATCTCTCGCACATCCAACCCTCAAACCTTGATCAATGCTATACTGGTAGACGGGTTGCCTAACAAAGGTTTTTATAAACAGCAGGTCAAGGAATATTACAAACTTTTGTATGCCACGCAGCATGTGCTAGACACTCCTGCGGACTCGGGGGAACGTTGGGAAGCTGTTCGTTCTAAGTTTTTGCTGAAAGATGTTACACTTATCCAAGACAGTTATCAGTTGCTTCCAGTTCGTCATTTGGGCAATAGAAAATTGTACACCTTGTCCAATGATTCCTCTTTCAAAAATTTAGTAGATAAGTATAAAACGGCCATACACTACCCGTTGGCTACATTAGGGCTTCGGGCAGATTCATTGGTGCAGATATTTCCTTCTGATGCTTTGATTTTGGTGGATCTCACTTCCGTGAATGAGCATGATGGCCTGATTGATTTGTTGATGCGATGCGATGTGCTCAATGCTCAGCGGCCAGTAGTCGCTTTTTATGAAGGGACAGGAGAGGTATTGAAAGATAATCAATGGCAAAGTGCTATGATATGGAATCCTGCTGATGATAACTCTAAGTTGCCTCTAATGGTGGAAACGGCTTTTGGAGCATTGGGAATAAATGGTGCTTTGCCAGGCTACTACCAAAGCGATTTTACCCGAAAGGGTGTCTCGTTCGAGTCTACGGGGCGACTAGTTTATCAGTTTGTAGAAAAGCCTAAAGTAGATCAGGCAATATTAGACAGGATAGACACGCTGGTGGCACATGCTATTCAGAAAGGCATGATGCCAGGCTGTCAGATTATGATGGTGAAAGATGGAGAAGTGGTCTACGACAAGAATTTTGGATACCTGACTTACGATAGCATCACACCGGTGCGATGGAATCATGTGTACGATGTGGCTTCAGTTACCAAAACGGTAGCTACAGTCCCGGCACTTATGCATCGGATGGAAACTGGAGGGATTCATTTGAATGGACATTTGAGTGAGTATTTATCGGTCTACGATTCTACGGACAAGGGTGATTTAACGGTAGATGATATATTGACACATCAGTCTGGACTCAAGTCTTATCTCCCTTTTTGGCAAAATGCAAAATACTTCTCAGATAGTGCTACTTTTTTATACAAACAGAGAAAGAGGAAACGGAAATACAATTACCTATCTATCAACTGGAATGACTCGATTCGGTCATGGATTGCACATTCTAAATACAATAGTCTGTCTAATAACGACGGCACATATCGATACCTCTACAGCGATCTAGGTTTTATTTTAATGAAAGATTTGGTAGAGGAAAACTGTGCATGTCCATTAGATCAGTCTGTAGATGAGCTCATCTACAGGCCGATGGGGATGGATTACACTGCCTTCAATCCCCTTAATAAATTCCCTAAGGAGCAAATCGCACCTACAGAGCAGGATAAGTATTTTAGAGCAGAATTGCTGCAAGGCATTGTACATGACAAAAACGCCGCCTTGCTTGGTGGGGTGAGTGGGCATGCAGGCTTGTTTTCCAATGCCAACGACCTGGCCAAATACATGCAAATGCTTTTGCAAGGCGGATACTATGGTGGTGAACGATATTTTTCTGATTCGGTCGTGCATGTATTTACATCTAAGAAAAGTGATAAAGACCGCCGTGCCATGGGGTGGGATAAACCTTATCAGTCTGTGGGTAATGCTTCGAAATACGCCTCGAATGAATCCTTTGGTCATTCAGGGTTTACAGGTACATTGGTGTGGGCAGACCCAAAATATAACGTAGTCTACATCTTCCTCTCAAATCGTATATATCCCGATCCTCAGAATTATAAACTAATACAAAGCAATACACGTACTAAAATTCACGACTTGATGTACGAGTCATTTCTTGATTTTGAAAAAATGGAGAAAGAAACGAACCCAGGGAGTTGAGATAATGTTGGGGATAGCAGGGATGTTAAAAAATACAGCCCTAATTTCGCAAGGAATAAGCCAACCCATTGAACTAATAAAATATTAAGCCATACATGAATATTGGAGTTGTATGTTATCCTACCTACGGGGGATCAGGCGTAGTGGCCACAGAATTAGGAAAGGCCATGGCTGCCGAAGGGCACAAGGTACATTTCATTACCTACTCACAGCCGACCAGATTAGATTTTTTTAATGAAAATTTATTTTATCACGAAGTAGATATCAAGCCTTACCCACTTTTTCAATACCCACCATATGAGATTGCTTTGGCGAGCAAGATGGTGGATGTGGCGAAGCGAGAAAAATTGGATTTGTTTCATGTGCACTATGCGGTGCCACATGCATCGGCGGCCTATATGGCACGTGAGATTTTGAAAGTGGAAGACTTGCATGTACCTTTTATTACCACCCTTCACGGTACAGATATTACCATTGTAGGCAAAGACGCATCATTGGAGCCAGTAGTAACCTTTTCTATCAATCAATCCGATGGTATCACGGCGGTGTCTAGTGATTTGAGAAAAGATACATACGACCAGTTCAAGGTCACCAAAGAAATACAGGTGATCCCCAATTTTATTGATTTGGATCGATTTAAAAAACAAAAGAAAGATCATTTTAAGAAAGCCATTTGTCCTAACGACGAAAAGTTGATTGTACACACGTCTAACTTTCGAAAAGTAAAGCGTGTACAGGATGTGGTAAAGGTTTTTAACGAAATCAGAAAAACCGTACCCGCCAAGTTACTTTTAGTAGGAGACGGTCCAGAGCGCTCTGCTATTGAAAAATTGGCAGAACAATCGTGTAGCATGGAAGATGTTCGGTTTTTGGGCAAGTTGGAAGCAGTAGAAGAGGTGCTGAGTGTATCGGACTTGTTTTTGATGACTTCCGAAAAAGAAAGTTTTGGCCTAGCTGCACTCGAAGCCATGGCGTGTGAAGTGCCGCTGATTTCGACTAATGCAGGAGGGTTGCCAGAGCTAAATGTCGATGGAGTGACAGGCTATTTGTGTGACGTAGGAGATATTGAGAATATGGCTAACAAAGCACTTGAGATACTAGATAAGGACAACTTACCTAAATTTAAGGAGGCCGCACTGAAGAGAGCTCAGGAGTTTGAGCTGTCCAATATTCTACCGATGTACGAAAATCTATACAAGCAGGTAATTACGGAATTTAAAGAGAAAATGGTCGTTAAATAGTTGTAACGTTCAAGCTATAGTCAAAAATGAATTGCTTGATATTGTATTTGTTTTAGGTTTATGGATATGTTTGCACTTCAAAACTTGATTTAATTGATATTCAAATTTTTTCATGGAAAACAAAGCTAAAAATTCTGGGTCTGGAAGGGTGTTTAAAAACCCCGTGTTGGAAAAACTAACCAGAACTCATATTTCAATGCCGCTGATTGCATTTTCTATTGTGTCTTCGTACTTGATATACAAAGGAACAGTAGAGTATGGACTGAATGCTATTACGCTAGTTTTGCTGTTTTTGGCTGGCACCTTGACCTTCACATTTGTGGAGTACTTGATGCACCGATTTTTGTTTCACATGCCAGAGACTACACCCGCTAGAAAGAAGGTGGTTTACACCATGCATGGTGTGCATCACGATCACCCTAAGGACAAGGACAGATTGGCTATGCCAGTGCCTTTGAGTTTGACTATCTCATTCCTGTTTTTCTGGATGTTCAGATTTGTAATGGGAGATTTAGTTTGGGGTTTTCTGCCAGGATTTTTGATGGGGTATGCAGGTTACTTGTGGATTCATTTTATGATTCACGCATTCCAACCACCAAAAAACTTTTTCAAGTTTTTTTGGGTACACCATGGCATTCATCATTATAAGCAGCCACAGCGAGCTTTCGGTGTTACTACCCCGATTTGGGATTTGGTATTCCGTACCATGCCGAATAAGTAATTCAAACTTACACTAACTAAAAAAGTAAACCCAAGAGAACTCTCTTGGGTTTTTGTGTTTTTAGAGCTTTTTATCTCTATGAGGATGTAGTGAGCGAGACGCAAGAAAAATGCTAAGAGCGATCTTTGGGTTTGTTTTTGTTTTTAGCTTTAGGCTCTAGGATGAGCCTGAACGTAGCGTCTCTGATAAAGAGAATCATGTCCTGTATTAACGTTGCGAATATGGGTCGATGTCCCGCCATTTGCTGTTGCTAATTTTTAGTTAGTGAGTAGGCTCATTAAATTTATTAAAATTAAATGAACATTAAACCACTTATATAGTTTAATGTATCGAGATTTAATATGAAAAGCACCGAATGATAGGTTATAGATTTACAGAATATATCCCTGAGAAAAAGGATACAAGTGATATTTTTGACAATTTGTGGAATATCTACCGCGAGTTGCTCCTGATCACTTCGGGTGATCCTAACGAGGCCTTGAGCTGGCTTACCAATCTCGATAAGCAGTACAATATAACAAGTGAAAATTACGGAATAGGTGATTTTATAGAAGAACTGAAGGAAAAAGGATATCTAGATGAAAATCATAGAAATGGTAAGTTGAAGATTACAGCGAAGACCGAAAATGATTTTCGAAAAAATGCGCTAGAAGAAATTTTTGGTAAACTAAGGAAGTCAGGTAAAGGCGATCATAATACCTTCCATTCGGGTAGAGGAGAAGAGAAAGGAGTAGATATACGCAATTTTCAGTTTGGCGACTCTCCAGATAATATATCAATCACAGATAGTTTGAGGAATGCACAGATTAATCATGGTTTTGGAGAGTTTATGCTCACCGAGGACGACCTCGAAGTGGTGGACAAAGAGTACAAAACCCAAACGTCTACCGTACTGATGATCGATATCAGCCATTCAATGATTCTCTATGGTGAGGATCGGATCACTCCAGCCAAAAAAGTAGCTATGGCTTTGTCGGAACTGATCCTGAGTAAATACAAGAAAGATACACTCGATGTGATCGTATTTGGTAATGATGCCTGGCAGATCAGCATCAAAGACTTGCCTTATTTGAGTGTGGGGCCTTATCATACCAATACCGTGGCAGGGCTGGAACTTGCGATGGATATTTTGCGCAAGCGAAAAAACCAAAATAAGCAGATCTTTATGATTACGGATGGAAAGCCTACTTGTATGAAAGTAGGCGTGAAGTATTATAAAAATAGTTTTGGGTTAGACCCTAAAATATTAAAGAAAACCATGAATCTGGGGGCGGCTTGCCGTAGATTGAATATACCAATTACCACCTTTATGATTGCAACAGACCCGTATCTGAAGCAGTTTGTGAAGGAATTTACAGCGGCCAATAATGGTAATGCTTACTATAGTGATCTGCAGGGGTTGGGAAACTTGGTGTTTGAAGATTTTAAGAAAAATAGAAGAAAGAATTTATAAATGATAAATGCATACGCAGACCTAAGTGCTGATGGTAAATTGGCTATTACTACACTAGGTCAACTCAAATCTGCTGGTTACGAATCACAATCTATCAAAGACGAACTGAGAACCAATCTAATCACTTCTATCGCAGAAGGAGTGGATGTGTTTGAAGGCATTTGGGGTTATGAAGATACCGTAATTCCAGATATAGAAAGAGCGATTCTGTCTCGACACAACATTAACCTGCTGGGGCTTCGAGGGCAAGCCAAGACCAGAATAGCAAGGATGATGGTTAATCTGCTTGATGAGTGGGTGCCATACGTGTCTGGTAGTGATCTCAATGATGACCCATTGCAGCCACTTTCCCAATTTGCAGTGGATTTGATTGCAGAGAAAGGCGAAGATACACCCATCAGTTGGATGCATCGACAGGATCGGTTTACTGAAAAATTAGCTACGCCAGACGTATCTATTGCCGATTTGATTGGTGATGTGGATCCGATCAAGGCAGCCACACTTAAATTACCTTATTCGGATGAAAGAGTGATTCACTATGGGTTGGTGCCTCGATCACACCGGGGTATATTTGTGATCAATGAATTGCCAGATTTACAACCGAGAATTCAGGTGGCTTTGTTCAATATCCTTCAAGAGGGAGATATTCAAATTCGAGGGTTCAAGCTGAGGCTACCGCTGGATATACAGTTTGTGTTCACCGCCAATCCAGAGGACTATACCAATCGGGGGAGTATCGTGACGCCGCTCAAAGATAGACTGGGAAGCCAGATTATTACCCATTACCCTAAGACGATTGAGATGGGCTTGAAGATCACACAGCAGGAAGCCGCACTTGCTAAAAATACTACAGGGTCTATTGTAATAAATGAATTGGCTAAGTTACTCATAGAGCAAATTGCTATAGAGGCAAGGAAGAGTGAGTACGTGGATGTGAAGAGTGGCGTATCTGCTAGGCTGACCATCTCTTGCTATGAAAATCTGGTGAGTGCCGTAGAACGACGGATGCTGAAAAACAAGGAGAAGGAAGGGCACGTTCGGATTGCAGACTTTATAGGTATCGTACCGTCGATTACTGGCAAGATAGAATTGGTCTATGAAGGAGAACAAGAAGGGGCGGGTATCGTAGCGCAAAACTTGATAGGAAAGGCGATTAGATCTTTGTTTGTGGATTATTTCACTGATCCAGATCAGGTGCGTAAGAATCGTGAGATGCGTGATCCATATAAGCCAATTGCTGATTGGTTTGGCAACAGCAATATGATAGACGTGCTGCACGATTATTCTAATAAAGCATATAAGAAAGAACTCGGCAAAGTGCCTGGGTTGTCCGATTTGGTAAACGAACAAATTAAAGAAAATAAAAACGAGGATTTCAAATGGTTTATGATGGAGTTTGTCTTGTTCGGGTTGGTAGAGTATAGCTACTTGAGCAAACACCCATTAGAAAACGGTATGAGAATCGACGATTTGCTTGGTAGTATGATTTCTGGATTCACGAATCCAGAGTCTGATTTAGAAGATGAGCTGTAGACAAGCGTAATCAATACCCAAATAGAAAAATCAGTATGTCTGAAATAATAAAAACCACAAAAATAGCTAGAAAATATGTGATGGGCTCTGAGACTATTCACGCGCTCAAATCTATCAGTATCACCATCAATAAAGGTGAGTATGTGGCTTTTATGGGGCCTTCTGGTTCAGGGAAGTCTACACTGATGAATATCATTGGCTGTTTGGATACTCCGAGTGCGGGTAGTTATATTTTGAATCATCAGGATGTGTCAGATTTGGATGAAAACGAATTGGCCGAAATTCGAAATAAGGAGATTGGCTTTGTTTTTCAAACATTCAACTTACTGCCACGCTCTACTGCTATGGAAAATGTAGCCCTGCCGCTGGTGTATGCGGGTATGAGCAAGTCTGATCGAGAAGAGCGAGCATTGGAAGTGCTAAAGGGAGTAGGGCTAGCAGAGAGAGCCACTCACCGACCAAACGAATTGTCGGGTGGACAGCGTCAGCGTGTGGCTATAGCTCGTGCCCTGGTCAATAATCCAAGTATTATTCTTGCCGATGAGCCTACAGGTAACTTGGATACCAAGACTTCCTACGATATCATGGAGCTATTTGAGCAGTTGCACGGTCAGGGCAATACCATCATCATGGTAACCCATGAAGAGGATATAGCTCAGTATGCCCATCGGGTCATTCGTCTAAGAGATGGCTTGATAGAGAGCGACGAGGTGAATCATGAAGTTCGAAAAGTAGAGAAGCCTGTAGTTCCTTCTTGATTATGTTGTGGTCGGATTAATCTTTGCGGTTTACAAAATCGAAGGCTTCATTGAGCTGAGATTTGTCGAAGTATCGCTCATGCCTTCCTTGGCTGGCCCTCTCAAAGAATAGGTTGTCGATCGGAACTAAGGTTTTGAGTATATTGGCGTGTGCTACAATGGCCAGATGCCCAAGCTTTTTGTAATTGCGCAAAGCCAAAAGTGAATCTTCCCAGAAAGCCTTCGTCTCACTTTTGCTGACTTTGAGCTCATCCAGTTTAACCAACACGTTTACTTGATCAAAACCTTGATCAAAACCTTGATCTAACTTTTGCTGAAAGAATTTCTGACATAGTTTTTCGTCAGTTTCTGTGAATCCTTCAATCACTTCTAGGGCTAATACTGCTGTGTCGAATGTTTCGAGTTGTTCCACCATGATAGGTATCTGTTTAGGTCAGTTTGCAAAATAGTAAATTATGCTATGTTAGACTTTTCTGCCATTCCATTTTTGATCCTTCCATGTTTTTTGTTGTGCCTTGGTTAAGAACGTCCAAGTGACTATTCTGCTGGATTTGTTGCCTTGTCCCATAGGGATAGTGTGTACGATTTCAGCATTGGCTTTTTCTAGTGCTTCGTAGATGCTGTTTAGGTTCGATTGCTTGGATACTAGAGACGAATACCAAAAGCAGGAGGTAGGAAATTTGCTGCTTTGGCGTACCATTTCACGGATGAATTTTTTCTCTCCACCGTCGCACCACAATTCGTTATTTTGTCCTCCAAAATTGAGTTTTGGCGTAGCCGTTTTGGTTTTGCTAAGGTTATTCACTTTGCGAAGCGATCCTTTTTTTGCTTCCTCGGCAGAGGCATGGAAAGGAGGGTTGCAGATCGATACATCTACCTGCTCTTCTTTGGTGATAATACCGTATATGATGTCTTTTGGCTCTTTTTGTAGTCTAAATTCCACCTTTTTTTTCAAGGCCCGATTTTGATCTACAATGCGTTGAGAGGAGGCGATGGAGTTTTCGTCTATATCCGATGCGATAAATTTCCACCCGTATTCATGTTGTCCGATGATGGGATAGATACAGCTGGCACCTACGCCTATGTCCAGACAAGTGATTTTGTCTCCTTTTGGGATTTTACCATAGTTGTGGCTACATAGCCAGTCTGCCATGTGGTGGATATAGTCGGCTCGTCCTGGTATAGGAGGGCAGAGGTAGCCCTCGGGTATGTCCCAGTCTACTATGTTATATTGGTTTTTGAGTAAGGCTTTGTTGAGCACTTTTACACTTTCAGGATTTGCAAAGTCGATAGAATCATCACCATGCAAGTTGGGGCGTATGTGTATCGCTAGTGAAGGTTCGCTAGCCACAAGTGCTTTAAGATCGTACCGTCCAGTGTGTTTGTTGCGCGGATGAATTTTTGGGGTGGATTTTACTTTTTTTGGTTTGCCTCCCATGGTAAGTTGTCTTTTATTTTAATAAATCTCAAAAGGTAAGTAGCCTTAGGTGTTTTTACTAGTAAGCTGACGAGCGAATTTATCCCTGTTGCTCTCTTAGATATGTAGCCAGTAGTTTTTCTAGTAGTTCGTCTTTCGACAAATGTTTCAGTTGGTCTTTAAACTCCTGTCGTGTAGCTGCGTCTAGCTTGTCGCCTACGGGTTTAGATTTGGCAATTTTCCCAGCCCACACCATGGCTTTGCCTACCAGTTGATCTTTTTGGCTAGGCACAGGCAAGGTTTTGAATGTCAGGTCGAGATCTTTTTTGATTGCGTCCCATTTTTCTCTTTCTTCAGGAAAAATAAAAGTAAGACTGATTCCAGTTTTTCCTGCACGAGATGTGCGGCCGCTTCGGTGCGTATATGACTCCTTTGTGTCGGGCATGTGGTACTGAAACACTACGCTGACATTGTCTATGTCTACACCACGAGAAGCCACGTCTGTAGCGATGAGCGTACTGATACTGCCCGCTCTAAACTGGTCCATGACCTTGTTGCGCAGGCCTTGCGGCAAATCGCCGTGGATGGCACCACAGCTAAATTTATTGGCGGAGAGTTGCTTGTAAAGCTTCTGTACTCCCGACTTAGTTCTACAGAAGATGATACATTTTTCGTTGCTGTATTTTTTGAGATACTGTAGTAGTGCATCCAATTTTTGCTCAGCGGCCAGTTCGATCAGCTGGTGCTGAATGCCTTTATTGGGCGTTTCGGCTTTGCCTATCATTACTTTTATCAAATCTTTGTGTAGGTATTTGTTGATAATCTCATTGACTTTGTCTGGCATGGTGGCAGAAAACAGCCAAGTAGCATATGAGCGATTGGCTGTAGCCAAAATTTTGTCAATATCTGTCTGAAATCCTTTGAAAAGCATTTCGTCGGCCTCATCGAATACCACATACTTGAGGGTTTCGAGATGAACCACATTGCGTTGGACAAGATCCATCAATCTACCTGGTGTGGCCACAATCACATGGGTGCCGTTGCTGAGGTCGTGGATTTGGGTTTTGAGTGACACCCCACCATAGATCGATTCGGTTTTGAGGTTGGGCATGTATTTAGACAAGAACGTCAATTCTTTGCCGACCTGCTCGCAGAGTTCGCGAGTGGGTACTAGTACCACAGCCTGTACTTTGCCAGAGTCCGCGTCTATACGAGACAGTAGTGGAGCGCCATAGGCGTAGGTTTTGCCTGTGCCAGTAGCTGATCTGCCAATGAAATCCCCCTCATGGGTGAGGAGAACGGGGATAGTTTTGGCTTGAATTTCACTAGGAATTTCGATAGCCTTTTCGGCCAATGCCTTTTTGATGTCTGATTGAATATTACTCGATGAGAACTTGTCCATGATGCATGCTGCGTTATGGCGGCAAAGCTAACGATATAAACAGTAGCGGACGTGGAGATTTTGCTAAGAGTTGTTGGCTACTGTGCACTCAAAACCGTAGAAAAAGTTATCTTGTCGGGCTAAAATATAGATGCGTCTACGAGTGAGGTAATTGAGATTTCGGGTGCATCTTTCGACTTGAACAAACCACTATACGAATGGAAGGATTTATTGTACTCCTGTTGATTGTGCTGCTGATTTTGCTAGTAAAGCTCATGGGACGAATAGATAAGGTAGATGCCAAAGTTCAAAGCGTCTATGATGAGCTGAAAGGTAGAAGTAATGCAGTGTCTGGTCGGCCAGTAGCTCAACCGTTGGAGGAATCTCCTAAGCCAGTTGAAAAACCTTCTGTGGCTCCAGAAGAGCCTGTCGTAGATAAAACGCCTGATGTTATCAGACAAGTGATTGCGCAATCACAAGCGCCCCAAGTTACCCCTGCGGCATTAGTGAAAAAGAAAAAAATAAAGGCACCACCCAAGCCTAGCTTTATGGAACGCAATCCAGATCTGGAGAAGTTTATTGGTGAAAACCTCATGAGTAAGATAGGGATTGTCATTTTCGTGATAGGTATGGGATTCTTAGTGAAACTCGGTATCGACAATGAGGTGATCACTGAAAGTATGCGTGTGGCGATTGGTGTGCTGATCGGAGGAGGTATGATTGGGTTGGCGCATTATATGCGAACTACTTTTTCCAAATTCAGTTCGATCCTGATAGGTGGAGCATTGGCTGTCTTGTATTTTACGATTGCACTAGCTTTTCATGAGTACGCGTTGCTTCCGCAGACGGCAGCGTTCATTATTATGGTGGTGATTACGGCATTTGGAGTGTTGTTATCCATTGCCTATGATAGGAAAGAACTGGCTGTATTGGCGATCATAGGTGGATTTGGTACGCCGTTTTTTGTGAGTACGGGATCGGGTAACTATTTGATGCTACTCACTTATATATTGATTCTTGACATTGGCATGCTCACCTTAGTCTATTTCAAAAAATGGAATGTGATCAATTATTTGGCCTATGGTTTCACCTATGTGCTTTTTATTGGAGTATATATTAGTGAATTTATCAATGATGAAGTGGGTGCTCGTTGGCCGTTGTTTTTCTTTTTGACAGGGTTTTATTTGATTTTCTTTTTGATGACCATCATTTACAATGTCAAAAACAAAAGAAAATTTAAGTATCCAGAAATTATCATGTTGCTTACCAATACCAGTTTGTATTTTGGATTGGGGTTAGCCATTATACATGGATATAAAGAAGGGTTGCTGAGTGGTCTGTTTACCGCTATGGTGGCAGTTTTCAATTTTGGGTTTGTTTATACTTTATACAAACGAAAGGACATTGATAAAAACCTGTTGTTTTTGCTTATCGGTTTAGTATTAACCTTTGTCAGTTTGATTGCACCTATTCAGCTAGAGGGCAATTACATTACACTATTCTGGGCCGTAGAAGCTGTGTTACTGCTCTGGCTATCGCAAAAATCAGGTATCCGCCTGATGATCGCAGCGTCGGCGTTGATCACTGTGCTCATGTTGATCAGTTTGGTTATGGACTGGCAGCATAACTACTATCCACTCGAAGAGTACATCGATTTGTCGTTATTTTTAAACAAAGCTTTTGTGGCTTCTTTTGTGGCTATGCTGTCGCTATTAGGTGCTTCACTGCTGCTCAAACAAGATGCTGTAGTAGAGGTAAGAGGCGTGCAAATAATATGGCGTGCATTGTATTTGCGTGTGTTGTTGGCTATAGTGTTCTATTTTGGATTTTTGTTTGAATTGAATTACCAGTTTGTACGATTCGACTATCAGGATACACACCGATTGATTTTATTGGGTATTTATAACTTTACCTATGTGCTGCTTATACTGGCTGTGTATCGCCGCCAGCCGAGCGAACTGTTGCGCAAATCTGGCTTTGTACTGTCGATACTTGCGGTCTTCTCATATATGACCTTCTATCTACAAACCATCACTGATGCCAGAAGTTTTTATGCACTGGATAGCGAAGCAAGTACAGGGTTCTATTGGCATTATATTATGCTGATCTTGTTTGTGCTTATTCTTACCTATTTGTTTAGAGATATTCGCCAACAGTACACATTCAAGTCTAAAGAGGGAACGATTTTTCTTTGGGTACTGGCTTTTATTGGTGTGTATGTATGCACCACAGAGGTTACTCATTTGTCGGTCATGAGGCAATACGGGACTGATCTCGATGATTATGGTGCTTATGATTTAGCCATTCGTTCGGTATTTCCAGTAGTGTGGACATTGAGTGCTTTGGTGCTGATGGTGGCAGGGATGAGGTTGCGATTGAAACCACTACGTTTGGCTTCATTGGTTTTGTTTTTGGTCACTATTGTGAAATTGTTTTTCTACGACTTGGCTGGAAACTCTACAGGAAAAATCATCTCTTTCATATTGTTGGGGGTGATTTTGCTATTGACTTCCTTCCTTTATCAAAAATTAAAATTCATAATTCAAGATGATGAAAAGAAAGAATAGTTGGTTGCTGGGAGTGCTACTGATAAGTACTTCCGTTTTTGGTCAAGAGTTTGCCTATGAGGCTTCGCTACTACAGGTGAGGGATGCTGGATATTATCAGGTGATGCTTTCACCCGAATTGCTAGGGCAAGCTAAGCCCAACCTGTCAGATGTGAGAATCTATGACAAAGCAGGTGTGGAGCAGCCTTATTTGCTACGAAGAGAACAGGAGGTTTCTACCAAATCTCTTTTCAGAGCATATGAAATCACAGACAAGGCCTATCAGCAAAATGCTATATCTCATTTGATTTTTAGTAACTCAGACAAACGCGCAATTGACAATGTGAGTATTGAGGTGAAGAATACTGATGCGAAAAAAAGAGCCAGATTGAGCGGAAGCGACGATCTAGAAAACTGGTATGTGATCAGAGACAACTATTTGCTACATGCCATGCAAAGTGAAGAAGAAACAACGGAATTGAAAATTCTGAACTTTCCGTTGAGCGATTATGCTTATTTCAAACTGGAGATCAATGACAACTGGCGATTGCCGATCAACATCCTAAAGGTAGGATATTACGATACCCAGCAAGTAAAAGGGGCTACTACTACGTATGATTGTCCAATTATAGAGCAGAAAGATAGCCTGAAGACATCATATGTTCGGGTGGTATTTGATGAGCCTGTCTACATGGAACAATTGCAACTAATGGCCAGTGGTGCCGATTTTTATTCTCGATTTACGAAAGTGAAAACCAAAAGAATAGGAATAGATAAGAAAAATAAAGCGTATGAATATTGGACGACTTTAAAGTCTTTTGAGCTTAACTCTAATAGCGAAAACAAAGTCTCTTTTTCAGGTGTCACAGTGTCTGAACTGGATATAGAAATAGACAATAGAGACAATGCTCCTTTGAAAGTGGAGCAAGTAAAGGCTGGTTTTTTGAATAAATATGTAGTGCTTGCTCTCAAGCCAGAAAATTCCTACGTAATAAAACTAGGTAATGATCATCTGGCTACACCTGACTATGACATTGCCAAGTTTGCTAGTCAGATTTCAGCTGATAGTCCGAAATTAGTACATGGTGCTTTGGTAGATATCAGACCTAAAGAAGAGCCAAAAGCCCCAGACTTTTGGGACAATAAATATTTGGTGTGGTTGGTGATTGCTGTTGTAGGCTTTGGGCTGGCTTATGTCTCATTTAAGATGATCAAGGAGATCGGAGGAAAAGAATAGATTAAAAAGAAAAAACATCCGCATCTTCTTCTATCAAGGTGCGGATGAATAAACGTCAAATTATTTTCTTTTTCCGTTCTTTTTGGGTGTTTTGAACTCTTCCAGATTCAATTTTCCGTCTTGATCAGTGTCCATGGTGCCAAAGACTTCTTCTGGCGATTTAGGTTTCATGTTTTCCTGTCGAGCGAGCATCATTTTTTCATATTCTCCATATTCGATTGTGCCATTTTTGTTTTCGTCTATCTTGTCGAATGACTTCTTTGAATCCAATTTCTTGTTCATTTTTGCTTGCTTTTGATCTGCTGCGGTTTTGAATTCTGATGCGTCAATGAACCCGTCAGAGTTGGTGTCTAGCTTGGCAAAGAGCTCTTCTTTGTTTGGGCGCTGAGGTTGTGCCTGCACTTGAGAGATAAAAAACATACCCAATGCGAGGGCGCTACATTTTAGAATTAATACTTTCATTGTTATTGAATTTTTGATTTTATAGTCGGTTAGACTACAGCTCTATTCAATAGTTTAAATCAAAAGAATTCTTTTTCAGAAAGTATCATTTAAATGATAATGAAAAGTGAATTACTGCATGGCTTTCAATATGTCGCGTAACTGCTCTGGGGAGGTAATTAGATGTGCTTTGCCTGTGAGGCTTAATTCTATGCGCTTGGCCGATTCGAAAGTGAGTGCGTAGGCGTCCTTCCCGTTGAAAAGGTAGAGCCCATGTGCCAATTCGTCTTTGGCATCCATGCAGATGTCTTGTACATCAAATGGGGCAAATTCTAATTGAGTAATTTTTTCAAAGCCTTTGTCTTGAGAATAAGTGAACAAACTCACGACCTGTGATTCATTGCCATCATTTCTTAGTTTGATGTCTACTGGGGCTTTGGCTCCTATACAGCTCAAGGAGCTGCTGCTTTGTCCACATCCTGCGAGTGTAATGACGATTACAAGTAATACGGTGGTGTGTTGAAATACTTTCTTCATTGAATTTGAGCCTTGATTACTCAAAGCTAAGAAATACGTAGAAGATAAGTGACTGTAGAGAGGGGATATGTGAGTCTAAATGTTAGTGATGTCTTTTTGTAAGAGAGTAAATGTACTTAGAATCACCACAATGATGATTCTAAGTAAAGTTCTTAAAAAATGGCTTTGGCTATCTTTTGTACACTGGTAGACTTGCCCATAGAGTAGTAGTGGAGTACAGGTACACCATTGGCTTTTAGCTCTTTGGATTGTTGGATGCCCCATTCGATGCCTACTTGCTGTACTTCTGTATTGTTTTTACATGCTTCTACAGCATCTACTAGATCGTCTGGCAGATCGATTTTGAAGAAGCTAGGCAGTACACTCAATTGCGATTTGGTTTTCAAGGGTTTGAGTCCTGGGATAATAGGCACGTTGATACCCATAGCTCTACATTTTTTTTCGAATTCGAAAAATTTCTGATTGTCGAAAAACATTTGTGTGACGATATATTCAGCACCAGCATCTACTTTTTGTTTTAAAAATTTCAAATCAGAATTCAAACTTGGTGCTTCAAAGTGTTTTTCGGGATAACCCGCCACGCCAATGCAGAAGTCTGTTGGATTGGCATTTTCCATATCGCCGTCGAGATACTGGCCATTGTTCATGCCTTGTACTTGATGCAATAGGTCGATAGCGTAGTTATTGCCCTCAGGCTCTGGCTTAAACTGCGGTTCAGACTTGATAGCATCGCCGCGCAGTACGAGCACATTGTCGATCCCAAGAAAGTTGAGGTCGATTAGGGCATTTTCGGTTTCTTCTTTGGTAAATCCACCACAGATGATGTGAGGTACTGGGTCCACATCGTATCGATGTTTGAGAGCGGCACATATTCCTACTGTACCAGGGCGTTTTCTGGTCGTTTTTTTCTCTAGCAGCCCATTGGGGTGTTTTTTGTAGATATATTCCTCCCGGTGATAGGTCACATCGATAAACGGCGGTTGAAACTCCATCAACGAATCCAAATGATCGAAGATATTTTGAATGTTTTCTCCTTTTCTTGGAGGGATGATCTCCAATGAAAACAAGGTTTTGCCGTTGGCTTGTGCGATATGTTCGGTTACTTTCATGCGATATTTAGTCGATGGACTATGGCGGTTAGTCCACAGTAGGTTTACTTATACGTTGATGTTTTGGGGCATCGTTGTTGTCAGTTTTTTTAAAATCAAACAGGAAAGCACAAGATGTATGCTTCCCTGTTTGATTCAGTTTTATTTCAAGTTAGGCTGCGGAGTCATTCTCAAATAAGGCTTTACCTCTGTGTGTCCTTTTGGAAACAAAGTAGGAATTTCTTCATTAGTCACTGCTGGTGCGATCACACAGTCGTCGCCGTTGTTCCAGTTGGCTGGCGTAGCTACTTTGTGGTAAGCAGTCAGTTGTAGTGAGTCGATTACTCGGAGCAATTCGTCAAAATTACGTCCTGTAGAAGCTGGGTAAGTAATGATCAACTTTACCTTCTTATCTGGTCCTATCACAAATACTGATCTCACGGTCAGTTTGTCATTGGCATTGGGGTGGATCATATCGTACAGCGTAGATACTTTTCTATCTTCATCCGCAATGATTGGGAAATTTACGGTTGTGCCTTGTGTCTCGTTGATGTCCTTTATCCATCCGTTGTGAGACTCCAATCCGTCTACGCTAAGCGCAGCTACTTTTACGTTTCTTTTGTCAAACTCAGCTTTGTATTTGGCTACAGTGCCGAGCTCAGTAGTACACACTGGTGTGTAATCTGCAGGATGAGAAAATAAAATACCCCAACTGTCGCCAAGCCATTCGTGAAAATTGATCTCACCTTCTGTTGATTGTGTTGTGAAGTTTGGTGCTTCATCACCTAATCTAATCGTGCTCATTTTGTTAATATTTAAATTATGAAACAAATATTTACTTACTAGTTTGATTCTTTCTTTTTCTAATCGGAGGATCAATAGCCAAGGTTTTCTTTCATCCAATCTTCGGCTTCTTTTACGTCCATTTTTTTCGTTTCGGCGTACGTCGCAATCTGATCTTTGCCTATTTTTCCCAGCCCGAAGTATTTGGCCTCAGGTCTGCCAAAATAGAAGCCAGAGACTGCTGCCGCAGGATACATGGCGTAAGACTCCGTAAGAATAATACCTGCTTCTTTTTCTGCATCTAGGAGCTTAAATAGCTTGGATTTTTCGGTGTGATCGGGACAAGCAGGATAGCCTGGTGCCGGACGGATACCGGTATAAGCTTCTTTGATCAACGACTCGTTGTCGAGCTGCTCATCTGAGGCATAGCCCCAGATTTCTTTTCTTACTTTCTCATGGAGCAGTTCCGCAAAGGCTTCTGCAAGCCTATCCGCTAAGGCCTTGATCATGATGATGTTGTAGTCGTCATGATCGGCTTGGTATTTTTCTACCAATGGCTCGATACCTAATCCCGTAGTGACGGCGAAGAAGCCTAGGTAATCATTTTGTTCTTTAGTGGAAATGAAATCTGCCAAAGACAAGTTGGGTAGTCTTGATGATTTTTTGCCTTGCTGTCGCAAGAAATGGAAGGTTTCGATTTCTTCTTTTTCGTTTTTTGGATTGAAAATTTTTACAGATTCTCCAATGTTTTGAGCAGGATAGATGCCCATCACTCCGTTGGCATGTAGGAGTTTTTCTTCGATTACTTTATCTAAGAGTACATTGGCATCTTCGTAGAGTTTTTTGGCTTCTTTGCCAATTGTTTCGTTTTGAAAAATCTTAGGGTATTTGCCTTTGAGCATCCAAGTAGAAAAGAAAGGCGTCCAGTCGATATAATTTCTTATTTCATTCAGGTCATAATCTTTGAAAGTTTGGTTGCCCAATACTTTCGGTTTTGTGATCGAACCTTCTGGCAAAACGAATTTGTTTTCGATGGCCTGATCAATAGGGATGAGTAGCTTGTCGTTTTGTTTGTTTTGGTGAGTTTCGCGCAAGCCGATGTATTCTTCTTTTACGTCGGCAGCAAAGGTGCTGCCTTTTTTACCAAGGTCGTTGACTACAGGTACTGCTCGCGATGCATCTAGTACGTGTACGGCTGGGCCTGAGTATACAGGGTCTATTTTGACAGCTGTATGGATACGAGAAGTGGTAGCTCCACCAATCAACAGGGGAGTGGTCATGCCTCTTTTTTCCATTTCTTCAGCTACTTCTACCATTTCTTTGAGCGAAGGGGTGATCAACCCACTTAGGCCAATTACATCTACGTTTTCTGCAATGGCAGTTTCTAGTATCTTTTCTTTGGGCACCATCACACCGAGGTCGATGATCTCAAAATTATTGCATGCCAAGACTACGCCTACGATATTTTTTCCAATATCATGCACGTCACCCTTCACGGTGGCGAGTAGAATTTTGGCTTTAGCCGATGAGCCAGATTTTTTCTTTTGAGCTTCTAGGTAGGGGAGCAGTATGGCTACAGATTTTTTCATTACCCGTGCACTTTTCACCACTTGTGGCAGAAACATTTTTCCTGCGCCAAATAAGTCTCCTACCACGTTCATGCCGTCCATCAGTGGGCCTTCGATGATTTTTAGCGCATCTTGATACTCTTCGTAGATTTCGAGCGTATCGTCTTCGATAAATTCGATGATGCCTTTCACGAGTGCGTGCTCAAGTCGTTTGGCTACTGGTTCGCTGCGCCATTCGAGTGCTTTGGTTTCATCTTTTTTGTTACCTTTTACAGTTTCTGCATAGTCGAGGAGTACTTCAGTGGCATCTTCAGTACGGTTGAGTAGTACATCTTCTACCTTGTCGAGCAAGTCCTTAGGTATGTCATCATATACTTCGAGCATGGCTGGGTTAACGATGCCCATGTCCATACCTTCACGAATGGCATGATATAAAAAAGCAGAGTGCATGGCTTCTCGTACGGTATCGTTTCCTCTAAAAGAAAAAGATACGTTACTTACGCCACCACTCACATGGGCAGCAGGTAGGTTTTCTCTGACCCATCTGGTCGCCATAAAAAAGTCGAGCGCATTGAGTTTGTGCTCGTCCATGCCTGTAGCTACAGGGAAAATATTCAAGTCAAATATGATGTCCTGAGGCGGGAAATTTACTTTTGGCCCTGTGAGGATGTCGTAAGAGCGCTGGACGATTTCTATACGTCGGTCGTAGGTGTCTGCCTGACCGTCTTCATCGAATGCCATGATGATGGCTGCTGCACCAAACATTTTGATGGTTTTGGCACGTTGGATAAATTCTTTTTCACCTTCTTTTAAACTGATAGAATTGACCACGCACTTGCCTTGGGCGCATTTTAGCCCTTCGGCTATGATCTCCCAGTCGGACGAATCGATCATGATTGGTACACGAGCGATATCTGGCTCAGCTGCGACTAGGTTCATGAAATCTTTCATGGCTTTCACACCATCGAGCATGGCTTCATCCATGTTGATGTCGATGATTTGTGCACCACCATCTACTTGGTGTCTGGCAATTTCCAAGGCCTCTTCATAATTTTCTTCTTTAATCAGTCGAAGAAATTTCTTTGATCCTGCCACGTTGGTTCGTTCACCTACATTTACAAAATTGACTTCAGGTGTCAAAATCATTGGCTCTAGCCCACTGAGTTTGAGTGGTGGGTAGTTATGCCATTTGTATTCGTATTTGCCTTTATAGTCTGGATGTATGCTCATATTCGTCGTCGTCAACGGTCGACAGCTTTCTGTCAACTGCTATTTAATGCTTTTAATTAATGCTTGAACTTTTACCATAAGTAGAGTTAGTCAAACATGAATTTTATTATTCTGATGTTAAGTTTATTGACCATCGGCTATCGACCATGGACTTGTAATTTCCCTTGGTTGGTACTTTTCTACTAATTCTGCAATGGCACGGATATGATCTGGAGTAGTGCCACAACAGCCGCCGATGATGTTGACCAGGCCTTCGTCTAAAAATTCTTTGATTTGCTCGCCCAGCATTTCGGGTGTTTCGTCGTATTCGCCAAATTCATTGGGTAGTCCAGCGTTTGGATGTGCACTCACATTGAATTCGGAGTTTTTAGCCAGTATTTCTAAATAAGGTTTGAGTTGGCTAGCTCCCAATGCACAATTCAACCCGACAGATAACAAGTTGAAGTGAGAAACAGAAATCAGGAAGGCCTCTGTTGTTTGCCCAGAGAGAGTGCGGCCACTGGCATCAGTAATAGTGCCTGATACCATGATGGGTAGTTCTTTGCCAACTTCGTCGAATGCCTCTTTTATAGCTACCAATGCTGCTTTGGCATTGAGGGTGTCGAAGATTGTTTCTACTAATAATATGTCGACACCGCCAGCTATTAGGCCTTTTACTTGTTCGATATAGGCGATTTTGAGTTCGTCGAAGGTGACGGCTCTAAAGCCTGGATCGTTTACGTCAGGAGAAAGGGAAGCGGTACGGTTGGTAGGCCCGATAGACCCAGCTACAAACCTTGGCTTGTTAGGGTTTTTGGCTGTGTATTGATCGCAAGCTTTTTTAGCTTGCTTGGCTGACTCATAGTTGAGTACATAGGCCAGATGCTCTAGGTTATAATCAGCCTGAGCAATAGTAGTACTACTAAAGGTGTTTGTTTCCAAGATGTCTGCACCAGCTTCGAGGTATTCACAGTGGATTTCGAATAGCACATCAGGTCTAGTGAGTGCGAGTAGATCATTATTGCCTTTGAGTGGCGAGGGGTGATCTTTTAACTCTTCATTTCTAAAGTCGTCTTCGCCCAGATCATACCGCTGGATCATGGTACCCATAGCGCCATCTAATACTAATATTCTTTCTTTTAGAATATCCAGAATGTTCATATTCTTCAATTTTTAAAAATGAATTGCGACAAGCTATTATGCCATGCGCGAATACTTTAAATACCTGGGAAACTTCCCACATAGTACTTACCAAAAAAGAAATCTTATAGAGATAACCTATCTTTTTCTAAACGCTGAAGCATTCAGAATGGGAGTTGGCACAACATCCAGTATTGCGGCTGTGGATATGTTGCCAAGACGTCTACGGGCCCAGTCCCTCGGTCTTTCTTGATAAGTGGGGCAAAGATATACGAATCTAAGGTGTGAACAAGAGATTGAGGAATAATTAGATGATTGTTATTTATGAGGTGAATTTGTTGAAAGATTTGAAATGAATCTTGAGGTGGGTGGCTTTAAAGGGTTTTTCGTCTCATGTTAAAGACTTCTGTATTGATTGATCCGTCTTTTTGTCTCAGTTTCAGTGAAATTTTTAGGTAATTAGGGTCGATCAGTTCGTAGGTCAATCCTTTGAATATAGCTTTGTTTGGTGCTACAGATTCTAGTGTGAACGTGACATAGTCACCTTTTTCTTCCCAGCCTGTCATGTCAGGATTGAAATGCTTGAGTCGGAGTCTTAGGGTGTCGTTTACCTCAGAGATGTCCATGAATTCCATGAAAGTGGTTTGCCCATCTGCCATGTGTTTGAATATGCCATTCATACGCCCTAGAGAAGGAGGCATCCAGCACTCTTCTGATACACCACCAAACCCATCGCCTACCCAATAGCCTCTTAGGAAGTTGAGATCATCAATACTGGGCTGCTTGTCTTGAGCAGTAGCTTGAATGGAAAGGATAAAAAGAAAGGGAACGAGTATTTTTTTCATTCCCTTAATGTAATTAAATAATAGCTAAAAAATGGTAGTCGCCTATTTCATTATCTCATAAGAGATGAATACTTGGTCGCTTACAGTTAGGTCTTGTGCCTCGAAGTTGGACATGTCGCTTTCTGCGAAACTTTTCATCATGCCCATTTGGCTAGCAGCATAGGGTCTGGGCTGAGAAGATCCACTGCCGTAGTTTATTTCTTTGATGCCTTTGATGGTATAGCCAGTGGCTGAGGCTAGTGTTTCAGCTTTGGCTTTGGCATCAGATACGGCCATTTGCATGAGCTGTGTTTTTACTTTTTGGGTTTGCTCATCTGACATACCAAACGAGATGGATACTCCAGGTGCGGCTTCGTCAGAAGCTGTTTTGTTAAGTACTTCTAGCAATCGTTTGGTAGAATGATCGAATTCGATCATAAGAGTTTGTGAGGCTACATATTCAAAACCTTTAGGTTCGTTTTGTCTGTATTTTCTGTTTTGCCTGATATTGAAATTTGACGTTTTGATGTCTTCTTTTTTGAACCCGATTTTTGTCAATGATTTGGTGAGTACGTCTATACGGTTGGTCATGGTGGTCAGTGCTTCATCGTAGCTGTCTTTGGTTTCGTTGATGGCGTACGAAATAGTGGTGCGCTCTGGCTGGACAGATAAGGTGGCTTGGCCAGTTACGTTGAGCTGGGCATGAGCTAAAAAGATAACTAAAAATAGAATGGGGGTAAGGATTAACTTTTTCATGTTTGTCGAATTTGTTTGGTTGGCGTGTTTACAAAAATCAGCCCAAAAACTAGAGATAGTTTGAAAATCATAGAAAATGATATGAATGGTTTGATAAAATTAAAAGAGGTCAAAAAAAAGTCCGATCTTTGTCACAAGTCAAGGTCGGTTTTGTCCTTGAGAGTACTGATACAATTGGAATTCGTAAACTATGAGTGATAAAGAAATAAAGACTTTTGCCAAAGATATGATGGCGACTCTGCAGAAGTATAAGCAGACGTCGAATAAGAAAGCGATATGGCAGATTTGCAATTCAATGATCCCATTTGTGGGGATTTGGATAGCGATGTATTGGGCCTTTTCTTACAATCTATTTTTGTTTTTTGGTCTAGGGATTGTCAATGCGTTCTTTTTGGTTCGTATTTTTATCATTCAGCATGACTGTGGTCATCACTCGTTTGTGAAGTCCAGAAAATGGCGAGATATCATAGGGTTTGTTTGTAGTATTTTTAGTGCCATGCCTTATCACTATTGGGCAGATGCACATGCGTTTCATCACAACCATAATGGGAAATTAGATACTAGGGATATAGGCGACATCAATACCCTTACGGTGAAGGAATATCAGGAAATGGGGACTTGGGATAGAATCAAATACCAAATATTCAGATTTCCTGTCGTTACTTTCTTGATTGGCCCTATCGTCTATTTCATTAGAAATATGAGACTTCCACTTGTGATTTTGGATGATAATAAAAGTAGAGCCTTTTGGAGTGTGATGATCAACAATGTCGTTGTGATTGGCGGATTGATTGCACTTTGTTTGATCTTTGATTGGAAGGCGATTTTGGCGACTTATTGTACGGTCTTGTATTTGTTCTCAATTATAGCCATTTGGTTTTTCTTTGTGCAGCATCAGCACGAGGATGGTTATAAAAGGTGGGAAAACGATTGGGATCATTTCGTGTCGGCAGTCAAAGGAAGTACCTACTACAAATTACCTGGTTTGGTCAATTGGCTGACGGGAAATATCGGGGTGCATCATATTCATCATTTGTATTCAGCCATTCCTAATTATAATCTGGTTAGGTGTATCAAAGACAATCCACAGTTTAGCAAATACACGACAGTAGTCACTTTTTGGGAAAGCTTGAAGTATATGAATCACAAACTATGGGACGAAGATGCGCAGCGTATGATTACTTTTAGTGAATACAAAAGGCTCTATCGCATGGCTGCCTGATCAAGACCACAGAAGATATGTAATGATAAGGTCATGTTTCGAATTCGAGGCATGACCTTTTTTTGCTGTAGGGGAACCTTTCGAGCCACTCAGAGGTATAGAACAGTAGCAACGTTAAAAGAATAAAAGTAATGGAAAATAAAGAATTGAATTGTGAAGATGGCGTGTGTGATCTATCTGCTGTTGAAGCGCCTACTAGTGTGCCATTTAGCAAAGGAGGAGATCGCTTGATCTATATAGGTGATCCGATGTGCTCCTGGTGCTGGGGAATTACCAATCATCTGGATAAGCTCAAAGATGAATTCGAAGATCGACTTGATTTTGAACTGATCCTTGGAGGCTTGCGCCCTGGTGGAGGAGACGAATGGACAGAAGAATTTAGAAATATGCTTCGTACGCATTGGGAGCACGTAGAAACGGCTTCTGGACAACCGTTTGATTTTCGATTCTTCGACCGAGCGGAATTCGACTATGATACAGAGCCATCAGCGCGTGCGGTGAGAGTTGTACGAGATTTGGATGCTTCCAAAGAATGGCAGTTTTATAAAAGACTACAAAAGGCCTTCTATGCCGAAAACAAGGATGTGCATGATTTGGCTACTTATGAAGCACTTTGTGGGGGATTAGGACTGAATTATACGGCTTTTGAAGCTTTGTTTCTTTCGCCAGGGTATAAACAATTGGTAAATCAAGATTTTGCTAAATCCCAACAGATGGGTGTTAGAGGGTTTCCTGCTGTGGTATTGAAGAAGGGAGAGGCTTATCATGCGGTCAGTTTGGGGTACTCTGATTATGATCGAATGAAGGCCACACTAAGCTCTATTTTAGGCTAAACACCCATTGGCATGATTTCAGAAGAGACTGTCTTAAAAGCGCTCAAACTTTTAAGATAGCCTCTTCATTTATTTAAATTATTAGCATTGTTCAGGTATGGTTTGAAATTCTACCGGAGCCTCATTGTCCTTGAAAGAAGCACGAGGTTTTAGGTTTAGCGTCTGAAACATCTGCTTGTCCATATCCTCTTCAGGGTTTGGTGTCGTCAAGAGTTTATCTCCCGCAAAGATAGAATTGGCACCAGCCAAGAAGCAAAGTGCTTGTTCTTCGATATTCATTCTTACCCTACCTGCCGATAGTCTCACCATTGCGTTAGGCATAATGATTCTTGCCGTAGCAATCATTCGAATCATTTCCCAGATAGATACTCTTGGCTGGTCTTCGAGTGGGGTACCTTCTACTGGCACGAGCGCATTTACTGGTACAGACTCAGGGTGTTCTTCGAGTGTGGCTAGGGTATGTAGCATGCCTACCCGGTCATTGTGGCTTTCGCCTAATCCTATGATGCCACCTGAGCACACAGAGATTTTCGCTTTTCTAACGTTGTTTAATGTGTCTAGGCGATCGTCGTAGGTTCTGGTGCTGATAATTTCTTCGTAGTGTTCTTCGCTGGTATCTAGGTTGTGGTTGTAAGCATACAAGCCAGCATTTTTTAATTTCTCGGCTTGTTCTTCAGTGAGCATACCTAGTGTGCAGCATACTTCCATACCCATGCTGTTTACGCCTTTTACCATGTCCAAAACCTTGTCGAAGTCGCTGTTGTCGCGTACTTCTCTCCAGGCTGCACCCATGCAAAATCTTGTACTGCCGCTATCTTTAGCTGCTTTCGCAGAATTTAGTACTTCATCTACTTCCATAAGTTTGTGCACCTTCACGTCTGTATGATATCTGGCTGCCTGAGGACAATAGGCACAATCTTCTGGACAACCACCAGTTTTTACTGAAAGGAGCGTGCAGACTTGTACTTCGTTTGGGTCGTGGTAGGCACGGTGCACAGTCGCCGCGCGATAGACTAAGTCCATAACGGGGGTGTTGTATATTTCTGTAATTTCTTCTCTGGTCCAGTCGTTGCGAATGATCATGCTTAAAACTCTTTGATTAAGGATTAATTTCGAATCGCTAAATTAGAATATTTTGATTATTTCCGTCCAAAACCTATTGGTTTACTTGGGTAGATAAGAATAAATAAATATTTGACAGGTTTTGTGATGGATGTTGAATGATTGCTTATTTGTTTTTAACAAAAATTAATATTGGATATTTGTCATAAAACCAAACTTCGTATAGTTTTGGTTCGCAAATGGAAAAATCTCTGTTTAGACATATTGTATTGCTGTCCTTGCTTCTGCTCGGCGGAGTCAGTCAGTTGTCTGCATGTACAGAACAAGAGAGTTACGTCCAGTCTGCCACTATTGCACTCGAAGGAGCAGGGCATGCCAGCTTTAATATTGTGCATGAAGTGCAGCATGACGTTTTCAAGTCTTCTATTCCTCTTTCTGAAAAAGAACACCATCAGATAGAAGTAGCAGAAAAAGAAGTAGAAGAAAGTGAAACGTCTTCTTCTAAAAAGCACGCAGTTTCAAGCGACTACTTTACTTCTATTTCATCCGACCTGATTTTAGGTTACTTTCATTGCCTTAGAAGCCGCCAGGCCTTCTATAATAGCTTTTCTCATTATACCGTATTTAAGCCAATATATGTTGTGCTCGGAGTATTCCGACTATGATACTACGCTTAGTGTAGGTGAGAAATATTGCTTACTACCATTTCAAATTAATTACAAAAGTACTTTCTGTTTTTTAAAAACCAGAACCTACGTATTTGTAATGTGTGCTTGATTCACACGCCAAAAAAATCAAAAATCCATACCAATAAAAATTAAATCATGAAGAAGAAAATTGTCTTGCTCACGAGCTTGTGTGCAGTGCTATGCATTGTGAGCTGTGAATCCAAAAAAGAACATCACAAAAAGGAAACTAAATTCCAAGTGACAAGTCCTGTCAAGTTGGACACCTCCATTGTTAAAGATTATGTATGTCAGGTCAAATCGATTAGGCATATCGAATTGAGAGCCTTAGAGAGAGGCTATTTACAAGATTTTTATGTAGACGAAGGCCAATCCGTAAAGCGAGGTCAGCTGATGTTTCAGATCATGCCGAAATTGTATCAGGCTGAAAAGAAAAAAGCACAAGCTGAAGCCAATTATGCGGAAATCGAATATCTCAATACTAAGAATCTAGCTGAAAAAAATGTAGTTGGACAAAATGAGCTGGCTCTAGCTAAAGCCAAGTATGACAAAGCTCTGGCCGAACTGGCATTGGCGCAAGTTCATGTGGGCTTTACTGAGGTTAGAGCGCCGTTCGACGGCATTATGGACCGTCTTCGTGTAAGGCAAGGGAGCCTTCTCGATGAAGGTGACTTGCTCACTACGCTATCGGATAATAGCAAAATGTGGGTCTATTTCAATGTGCCAGAAGCAGAGTACCTAGATTATCAGGAAAATAAAGCTACGGATAGCATGCTCGTAGTTAATCTACTCATGGCCAACAATAAGATGTTTGAGTATCCAGGTCTTGTAGAAACTATAGAAGCAGATTTTAATAACGAAACGGGTAACATCGCCTTTAGAGCGACATTTCCTAACCCAAAGGGGCTGTTGAGACACGGTGAAACAGGAAATATCCAAATCGTTAAATCGATGAAAAATGCTTTGCTTATTCCTCAAAAAGCAACTTTTGAAGTGCTTGATAAGAAGTTCGTGTATGTGATAAACGAACAAAATGAGGTGGTGCCTCGGCCGATAACCATACTTTCAGAAATGGAAGATTTATATGAAGTAGGGGCAGGGTTGAAAGAAGAGGATAAAATTCTTCTGGAAGGTTTGAGAATCGTGAAAGCTAAGGATAAAATCAATTACGAATTCTTAGATCCCAAAGTCGTATTCTCCCATCTCAGAATACATGCCGAATAAACTGATCAATAAGCATTTAAAAAAATAAGAAGATGTTTCAAACATTCATACGTAGGCCAGCCCTAGCCATAGTGATCTCTTTGGTCATTATGTTTATGGGAGTACTCGCCATCAAAACGTTACCCAAATCACAGTTTCCTGATATTGCACCACCGATGGTGGTGGTCTATTTGTCTTATCCAGGAGCTAGTTCGACTGTATTGACAAATTCAGTTTTGATTCCGTTAGAGCAAGCCATTAATGGTGTGCCTGGCATGAAATACATGTTTTCTACAGCGGCCAGCTCAGGTGAGGCCAATATACAGATCGTTTTCCACAAAGGGAGTGATCCTAACCAGGCCGTAGTAAACATCAATAACAGAGTGCAACAAATGAAAAACCGCCTCCCACCCATTGTGCAGTTGGAAGGGTTGAGGGTGCAACGTTTGATGCCTAACATGCTGATGTATGTAAATCTGTACGGTACAGATACGACTAATGTAAATATGAAGTATATCTTCAATTACGCATACATCAATATGCTGCCAGAGCTGCAGCGGATCAATGGTGTAGGTCGTGCCCAAATCATTGGTAGTAGACAGTATGCCATGCGTGTATGGTTGAATCCAGACAGAATGCGGGCATACAATATCTCGTCGGAAGAAGTAATGGAAGCTCTCAATGAGCAAAGTATCATTGGGTCTCCGGGTAGACTAGGACGAGCAGATAGTAAACGATCCGAAGCAATTGAGTATGTGTTGACCTACAAAGGTAGGTTCAATGAAGCCGAAGAGTACAAGGATGTCATTGTCAGAGCCAACTCTGAAGGAGAGGTTTTGAGACTAAAAGATATCGCAGACGTAGAGTTGGGTAGTGAGTATTATGATATTTACTCCAACAAAGACGAATTTCCATCGGCAGCAATAACCCTAAACCAAGCCTATGGCAGTAATGCCACCGAAGTGATCGAAGAAGTAAAAGCCAAGCTAGAGGAAATGAAAAAGGATTTTCCTCCAGGAGTAGAGTACGAAATCAGTTATGATGTCTCTAATTTCTTGGATGCTTCTATCGAGGAAGTTATTCACACCCTGAGAGATGCTTTTATTCTGGTGTCACTTGTTGTATTTCTGTTTTTGGGCGATTGGCGCTCTACACTGATTCCGACGTTGGCGGTTCCAGTGTCGCTGATCGGTGCCTTCTTTGCTATGCAGATGTTTGGTCTTAATATCAATATGATCACCTTGTTTGCTCTGGTACTAGCCATCGGTATTGTAGTAGATGATGCGATTGTGGTGGTAGAGGCTGTGCATGCCAAGATGGAAGAGAAACACTTATCGCCATTTAAAGCAGTGAAAGAGGTACTTGTAGAAATCAGTGGAGCCATTATCGCCATCACGCTTTTGATGACAGCGGTATTCGTGCCAGTGTCATTCATGTCGGGGCCTGTAGGTATATTTTATAGACAGTTTGCAATTACGATGGCATCGTCTATTGTGATCTCTGGAGTAGTAGCCTTGACACTTACGCCTGTGCTCTGTGCCATTATTTTGAAAAACAACCATGGTCAGCCAAGAAAGAAAACGTTGATGAATCGATTTATGGATGGATTCAACAGGGGGTTTGAGAAACTGACGGGAAAATACACGGGACTTTTGAAGCTAATAGCTAATCGGCGTACAGTCACCTTTGGTTTGTTGATCTTGTTTAGCTTAGGAACTTTTGGAGTAGCCAAGCTGCTTCCATCTGGTTTTATTCCATCCGAAGACCAAGGGATGATCTACGCAGTATTGCAGACGCCTCCGGGTTCTACGCTGGAGAGAACATATGCGATCAGCCGCCAGCTCCAGAAGTATGCTATGGAAGTGGATGCTATTCAATCAGTGTCTTCGCTAGCTGGATATGAAATATTGACACAAGGTAGAGGGTCTAACTCTGGCACTCTTCTAATCAACCTCAAGCCGTGGCATGAGCGTCACCATACGGTGAAGGAAGTGATTGAAGAATTGGAGGAAAAAGCCAAGGACATTCCAGGGGCACAAATCGAGTTTTTTGATCCACCAGCAGTGCCTGGGTATGGTGCAGCAGGGGGTATTGCACTTCAGCTGTTAGACAAAAATTCCGAAATCAACTATCAACGGTTGGGTGAAGTCAACGAAGATTTTATGGATGCCCTAGAAGAAAGACCAGAACTTACTTCTTTGTTTACATTCTACAGAACGGATTATCCTCAGTATGAATTAGAAATAGATAATGAACTAGCCATGCAGAAAGGAGTATCCATCGGCCGAGCCATGGACAACCTTTCCATCATGGTAGGTAGTACCTATGACTTGGGTTTTATCAAATTTGGTAGATTTTTTAAGGTCTTTGTACAGGCAGATCCAGCTTTTAGGAAGTTACCTTCTGATGTGATGAAACTCTATGTTAAAAACGACATAGGTGAAGAGGTGCCTTATTCTTCTTTTATGAAAATAAAGAAAACGCAGGGTATCTATGAGATCAACAGATACAATATGTACACCACAGCGTCTATCAGGTGTTCGCCAGCCAAAGGCTATAGTAGTGGTGAGGCTATTACAGCTATACAGGAAGTGGCTGAGCAGACATTGCCGAGAGGCTATGATATCGACTGGTCTGGTCTGCAAAAGGATGAGGTAGCAAGAGGTAACGAATCTGTGTACATCTTCATCATCGTATTGATCTTTGTTTATCTGGTGCTGACGGCACAGTACGAAAGTTTCATTCTTCCGTTGGCCGTTATTCTTTCGCTTCCAGCAGGGATTTTCGGATCGTTCTTGGTAGTTAAAGCCATGGGACTGGCCAATGACATATATGCACAGGTGGCACTGGTGATGTTAGTCGGTTTGTTAGGTAAGAATGCCGTCTTGATTGTAGAGTTTGCAGTACAAAAGCATCAGGAAGGAATGACCGTGTTGGAAGCAGCCATTGAAGGAGCTAGAGTGCGTTTTCGCCCTATTCTGATGACCTCATTTGCTTTTATTGCTGGTTTGATTCCACTCATTCTTGCTTCAGGACCAGGAGCAATTGGCAATCGTACCATTGGTGCTTCTGCACTTGGGGGGATGCTATTCGGAACCATATTTGGAGTGGTTATCGTCCCAGGATTGTACTACATATTTGGTACATGGGCAGATGGCCGCAAATTGATTAAAGATGAAGATTTTGAGCCTTTAACAGAACATCACAATGGATAATAGAAAAATATATCAATGTATAGGTGTCGCTTGCTTTGTGATAGGCTTTTCGGCTTGTGCACCTAGTATAGTTTCGAAAACAGAAAATGTAGACGTAGTACCTGAGCAGTATAACGATGCTCAGGATACTACCAATACCGCGGGCCTTGTTTGGAAAGAATTCTTTTCAGATCCTTACCTGACGGCCCTTATCGATACGGCTTTGTATAATAATCAAGAGCTGAATATTACCTTGCAGGAAATCGAGATTGCTCGAAATGAGGTGAGAGCTAAGAAGGGGGAGTACCTCCCTTCTGTAGGTATTGGTGCTGGCGCTGGAGTAGACAAAGTGGGTAGATATACGAGCAAAGGGTCTAGTGAAGCCACTACGGACATTAAACCAGGCAAAGAGACACCTGATCCGTTGCCAGATTATGGCTTTGGTGCCTATGCCACTTGGGAAGTGGATATTTGGCGTAAGCTACGGAATGCTAAAAAATCTGCATACACCAGGTATATTTCGTCCATTGATGGAAAAAATTTCTTGGTGACCAGTTTGATCGCTGAAATAGCTAATTCATATTATGAGTTGCTGGCGCTTGATAATCAGCTGGCCATCTTGCAGCAAAACATCGAGTTGCAAAATAATGCTTATGAAATGGTGAAGCTACAAAAGCAAGCCAGCCGTGTGACGGAATTGGCTGTGCGTAGATTTGAAGCACAAGTGCTCGATACCAAAAGTATACAGTATGGCATTCAACAAAGCATCATCGAGACCGAAAACAGGATCAATTACCTAGTAGGTAGGTATCCGCAGCGAGTGGAGCGAGACCATGTGAGTTTTGGTGAACTGGTGCCCAATACGATTGCAGCAGGTATTCCTTCGCAGTTGTTGGAAAATCGCCCAGATGTGAGACAGGCAGAAATGCAACTGATCGCGAGCAAGCTGGATGTGAAAGTGGCTAAAGCCCAATTTTATCCTAGCTTGACTATCCGAGCAGGAGTGGGGTTTCAGGCGTTCAATCCTGCGTATTTGCTCACTACACCTGAGTCGCTCATTTATTCATTGGCGGGAGATATTACGGCGCCGTTGATCAATAGGAATGCGATCAAGGCGGCCTATTATAGTGCCAATGCACGCCAGATACAGGCGGTATTCAACTATGAGCGCACGATTCTGAATGCTTATGTAGAGGTGGTCAATGAGATGTCTAGTATTTCTAATCTGGCAAGTACTTATGATCTGAAAGAGCAACAGGTGCAGACGCTGAACGAATCAATTGATATTTCTAATTTCCTATTCAAATCAGCACGAGCGGACTATATGGAAGTGCTCTTGACCCAGCGTGAAGCTTTGGAGTCTAGGTTCGAACTAATAGAAACCAAAAAGAAACAAATGAACGCCATGGTGAATGTCTACCGTGCATTAGGCGGTGGCTGGAAAGAATAAGGTAGATAATGAACAAACGAAAATCTGAGCTGTAGCTCGGATGGTATGGATGAAAAGCCGTTTTGCCTAGGTGCAAAATGGCTTTTCTCTATTTTAGGGAGTACATATCTAAACGTAGTGTTTGGATATTATACAATCTTATTTTTACTTCATGATCAAATAAACCAAACCAGTTGGCGTACTCATAGTATAGATTGACATATTGTTACTGGTCTGCAATAATATATTTTGAGTCAATCCTTGTTTCCAGAAATTGTGATATATTAACCTAATAAACTAATCTACTATGAAAATCATTGCACTACTTTTTGGCCTTTTATTCACATTTAGCAGTTATGCACAAGAATCTAATGCGATAGGTTCCATATTTCCAGACATGGAAGCAGAAGGGGTAGACAGCTTAGTCAAACTCCCTGAGCATATCAAAGGCAAATATTCCATCATCGGACTGGCATACAATAAAAAATCTGGTGAGCGTATGCCAGATTGGATAGCTCCTATATATCAAAAATTTATCATGGAGCCTGGAGGGCTGATGATAGGGTACGATGTCAACACTTACTTTGTTTATATGTTTAGTGGAGTCAAAGTTGCAATGAAAGATGTGGTGAAAAGTAAGATGATTGCTGAAATGGATCCTGTGCTATTGCCTCATACACTCTTCGAAACAGGAGATTTGAAAAAGTACCAGACTTTCTTGGATATGCTTGGTCGTAAGGATACACCATACTTTTTTGTGCTCGATCCCGAAGGTAAAATCCTGTGGGCAACTCGTGGTACATGTCGCGAATCCAAAATCAATAAACTAGCTTCTTATATAGATGATGAGAAGTAGGTGCTTGAGCCGCTAGTCAGCTTGCCTGTGTTACGGAAATTTCATTTCCGTTTTTTTGATTGATATTTTCTATTTCTAAGCTGTCATGTGCTAACCTCATAAGGAATACTTGGCTATAGTAATAAATTCAATATTTATGTTGAACGAAACTCACTGTCTCATTTTTTGGGGGGATGATCATAACGATCAGCTAAGCACAGTCGGCTTAGCCTTTCAAATATCTCAAAAGTATCTGATCCAGATACCCTTTGCAAATAACTAAGTAAGCCGATTGGGCTTAGCGCCTGTTATCAGCTTTTTATTTTTTAGTAGTATTCAGTTTGTCCAAAATAATTGCTAATCCAACTTCTAGGTTCGAGAATAAAAATAGTCTCAATGGTTTTAAGCTTTCTTCAGATTCATTGAGATAAGTCTCCAATTTCCTTCTAAGTTCAGACAATGGATCAAAATCTTCATATAAGAACTCGCCTATGTTGTTTGATTTGTAGCGATCCTGTAATAGTTCTGTAAAATTGAAGAGCTGCTTATTTGAGGATTCTTTTATAGCTTCCAGTAGTGCATCTACATCAATGTATGGAAGGAATTCTTTTGATAAGAAATGCTTCTTAAATACTTCAGCCAAATCAAATTCATTGTTCTTCCTTAAGCATTCAATAATCTCTGAGTTACTATAATTAAGTTGTTCGTTACGTATTTCTATATGAATCTCTTTAACATGTTTCATAATCTCCATTACCCGAGCATCTCTGTCTCCAAAATGAAAAATCGAATCAAGGACATGATTATTAATCTGTCTCTTTTCCTTCGCAATTTGCAACCCCGTCTTTAGATCCAAAATAATCTCTTCAACTGATCTATCTACTAGTTTATTTTCAGAGAAATAGAAATAGAACTTAGCAAGCTGTACATAATCATAAATACTGTATTTTCCTTCCTTCGCATATTTCAACACACTTTTGCTGTACTTATTAAATGTGGAATCATCCAATTCTCGAAATTTATAAGTGATTAGAGCTCTAAACTCTTCAATCTCAATAGGGATTTGATCAGGGTAACGATCCTTTATTTCTTCCTTTAAAACAATCTGGTCAAGAAAGCCTGAAAGAATGTAAGAATAAATTGAAGAGTAGAAAAAATAAGAATTAACTGATCCAGATATATACTTTTCATAAAAATGTTGAACGTACTCTTTAGGCTCTTCTTTGCTAATTTCTTTGTTTTTTGACAAACTTAATGATTGACGATACTCATCAATATTATCTAATTTCTTAAAATCTTTATTATCAGATGAAGTTAATTTTCCCTCTTTAAATTCTATTGTTATGATTAGTGAGAAGAAGATTATTTCATCCATATAATCTTCTTCAATGTCTTTTATATTTCCATAAAGACCTTTTAATAGATCAAGATAAAAGTCAATTATTCGGAGGTTTTGTAAGTCATATACAAATGCTAATTCAACAAATCTATTTTGTTTCGAAAGTAAAAACGTGTGAAATTCCTCGTGAGATTCACGGTATCTTTCGAACAAATGAGGCAGAGCATCTTCAATATTCGTTTCAAAATTGATAGTTCTTCCAATGATCTTTTCTTTAATACTAGCATATCCTTGTTGACTTTTATCTATGTTTGGTTCATCAGCAAGAAATATTGATTTCAATTTTTTATGTTCTACGAAATTGTTGATGTAACCTAATGTTTCCTTTACGGGAATTTGACACCTTTCAAGGTCATCAAAACATATTATGTAATTGGAAAAGTCAAGCGAGTCAAGGCTCACTCCCTTTAATAAATCGTTTAAATCCGTTTTGAGAAAAATCTTACTTGTTTGATTCAATACATTGCCTATTACTTTAACGGAGTTTGAGAACCAATTCTTTTCTTCTTTACCAATTACGGGAATTAATCGAATAAATAACAAACTCTCAAGATCGCTGATAGAACTTATTCCGTTGAGCGATATGTAGATTGGATTCAGTTTTTTTGTGGTAGCCACTCGGCTCAATTGGTTCTTCCAAAAGTAGGTTTTACCGCATCCCCACTTACCATTAATAAGTAATGCATATTGAGTTTTCTTATTATCTAAATATTCAGAAAAAACTTCAATAATGTGCTCGGTATTCATGCTTGAAGATAGTTGATTATTATTGCTGATAACGGTCTCGTGTATAATTAGTGGCGTGATTAAGCACGGAAGTTAACAAATATAAACCGAATAGAATATTCCGCAGGAATATTCGTAAGCAAGCTCGACCTAGCCATTAATTATACACCTTGTTGCCACACGTTTTTTTAGCGTCTGACTGGTCCTTGATCATAAATTTCGAATTCAAACATATCAGAGTTTTTAAATCCGTAAACTTTGTTTAGTATTTCTAATAACACCTTTTGGGTTTTCTCTTGGTTGTTTCCCATATTCATTGCGTAACAAGGAATTCCGTCAAATTCATAATACTCAAAATCATCAACCATTTTTAACGTTCGGAATTTAGCCAAGTTTTCCATTTCGTTGTCAAAAGTCAGATTTATCGAGAAGTTAAATGAGTTTTTTGGTGTGGCTGTTTGTTCAATTAGTGCTCCATGAATAACTTGCATTATAACAGTTTTGTCTTTTGCTAAGTTTATCAAAAATGCGTGATTTTTATTTTCAAATCGGTCAGCCGTAATATTTAGGGTATTTTTTAATCCGCTATCAAGCTTTTCAGTTTGTGATTTCACTCCAAAATTTATTCCTAACGCGGCTAAAATTGTGAATAATATTCTTCTCATTGATTTTGTTTAAATGTGTGGCAACATCCGGATATCAACCACTAGTGGTTGATATATCCATTATGAATGTAAAATAACACAAACTATTTTCTTGTAGAAAGACACGGTAAACAAATCCGTTAAAGCTTATTTTGTTTGCTTTGAGCTTGCTGGCTAAAGAGGATTTGGTAAGTGTCAGAATAATTGAACACCAATCAATTTAAAAGCGGTTAGGGAATAAATTCCTTAAATTTATTGATCAGATGCAACCCCCACGAGCCGATCCGCATCTTGTCCATGAATTTCATAATCAATGGTGATTAAAATAGGTCGAAACAACTCTGAATCTGAGCTGATACGTCAGTGCAAGCGTCAAGATAGGCGGGCACAGCGATGGCTATATGAGCAGCAAGCGCCCGTGATGCTTACGGTATGTAGGCGCTATATCGGCGATGCAGATATGGCCGAAGAGCTGATGATCAGCGGATTTGCCAAGGTGTTTGCCAAGCTGGATCAGTATCAGGCACAGGGGAGTTTTCAGGGGTGGATCAGGCGCATCATGGTGACTACCTGCTTGGAGTGGATTAGAAAAAACAGACAGCTCTATAAGGAAGTAGACCTCGATGAGATCAATCCTTCGGTAGATTATGAGACGGTCGATCACCATTTGGAGGCCGAAGACTTGATGCAGGTGATTACTCAATTGCCGCAAGGCTATCGTACCATTTTCAACTTGTATGCCATAGAGGGATATAGTCATCAGGAGATTGCGGATCAGCTGGGGCTTTCGGTCAACACCTCAAAATCGCAGTTGAGCAGAGCCAGACAATGGCTACAAAAGCAGTTGGCGCAGCAGGAGATAAAACAAAGAGACAATGGAAGCTAGACAGACAGACAAGTTATTTCGCGACAAGCTAAAAAGTGCGACTACGACACCGCAGGCCGCTAGTTGGGATAGGCTAGAGGCCATGCTAGAAGAAAAAGAAAAGACGGGGTTTTATCTCTGGCGGGTAGTTGTCATGCTTGTGTTGCTGATCGTGTCTGTCGGGGTGGTCATCTTTTGGAGTAGGGAGTCGGAGATACCTGTAGAGGTTATCGCAGTAGAGCAGCCGTCGGAGACCATCAAGGATAGTCGCCGTGTCATTCCGCTAGCCATTGACACCAGCAAGGTGGCTATAAAAGAGGTGATAAGCCCCTCTGTGGATGGGGTGAAAACTTCTGATCATCCTCGAAAAAAAACAACAGAAAGAGTAACCCAAGAGCACAGGGAGGTGACTCCTATACGAATAGAAAAGGAGGAATTGCCATTGGCGCAAGTAGAAGTACCTCAAGATACCATCGTAGAGCCTGTGAAGAAGAAGTATAAGTCGATCAGGATTACTTATAAGAGAGGGGGACAGAAGGAAATGCTCGCCAAAGTAGATACCGTAGCGGGAAGCAAGGTCAAAGACTTTTGGGCGCAGACTAGAGAGATCAATCCTGCAGACATGTGGGCAGATATCCGAGAGGCCAAAGACAATCTCTTTCAACGAAACTCAAGAAAAAATAACGTCAAAAACTTAAACAAATAAAATCATGCAAAGATTAGGACTCACCATACTCATGGGAAGCCTATCGTGGGTAGCGATAGCCAATAACTCCGTCAGAGAAGATACGGTCGTAATAGAATTGGGGGAACGAAGTAAAATGGTAATCTACACCGAAAACCAACAAGACCTGAAAGAGCTCAGTAATTACGACATTAATGCGATGATCGGTGAGCTCAATAGTCATTTGGATTCGGCGGATGTCAATACAGAGGAAGTAGTGATGAAGGACGACACGGGCAAATACTTAAGGGAAATAAACGAGCCAGAAGAGGAAGGAAATGCTCCGCTGGTGTACTACGGTGATGAGGGGTATGAAAAGGAGCAACATACGGATGAAGATCCGTACGAACAACGATACGATAGACAGGCCTATGATAGCCGCTATGACGATATCGACGAGGAAGAATATGTAAGGGTAAGGCGTAAGTCTCAGAATAGGCGTACCTATGGGACATTCGAAATGGATCTGGGGATGAATAATTGGTTGGAAAATGGCACGTTTCCCGACAATAACAATGCTGCCTATGCAGTGAAACCTTGGGGGTCTTGGTATGTAGGCGTGGGAGGAGCCTATCATACGCCAGTGATAGGGCCGCTCAAGCTTAAATGGGGAGGCAACATGACTTGGTACAATTGGAAATTGGAAAATACTGCTGTGCGTATCACTAAAACAGACACGGAGACGACGTTTGTAGAAGACCCGAATATCGATGGTAAAAAGAGTAAACTGGCAGCTACTTACATCAATGCCAGCTTGATACCGATGTTGGAATTCGGCACCAAGGGGCACTCGGAGCGTGGTTGGAACTGGAGCAAATACAGAGATCGTGGTTTTCGCATAGGAGCGGGAATGTACGCTGGTTATCGCATAGATAGCTGGACCAAGATGAAATACTCAGACAATGGCGACAGTGAAAAAGACAAAAACAAGGGTAATTATTATCTCAATAATTTCAGGTATGGCATTCGGGGACAGGTTGGATTTAGAGGAATGGATCTCTTTTTCAACTATGACTTGAACAGTGTTTTTGCTGAAGATAGAGGGCCAGAGCTGCAAGCCATCAGTTTCGGATTTATTTTATGATTCGAAAGAAAAACAACGTCATTGTGAAGCCATGAATACACGGCAATCTCTTGGTGTTATTCGTCTTTGGCGGCTTCTTCGGCTCGGTCTTTTTCGATTTTCTTTTTGGATTTGGCCAATGGTCCTAAGAAGTGCTTAGGGTTTTCGTCGAAGTGAATCAATAGTCTATCCAAGTCCTCGATCGTTTTGTTGAGGTTGTTGTATAGGCTGTCTTCTTTGAGCATTTTTCCTACGCTACCCTTGCCTGCATTGATGTCTTCTATCATTAGCGTAAGCTGAGCCAGTGTTCCGTTTAGTGAATTGATGGCACTGTCTATTGGTAGGTTTTGTACCATGTTGAGTGTAGAATCTGCTTGGTTTAGCACGGGTTCTAGCATGTCTACTTTGGTATTGATGTTAGCCAGCAGTACGTTGACTCCCTCAAGTGTTTGCTTTAGGTTGCTGTTGTTTTGTCTCACAAACATATTGACTCCTTTCAAGGTCGTGTTTAATGATGTCAATACCTCTTTGATTTCTTCACCAGCACCTTCCATGCCTAGCAAGATTTCGTTGACTCTTCGTATGGTAACAGTTAAGTTGGAAGTGATGGGTTCAGCACTTTCGAACAGGGCAGCGAGTCCTTTGTCTATGTCAGATTTTAGGGTATCGCCGCTTTCTAGTGGTTTAGATAGATCGCCGATTTCCAACAAAATAGCTTTACTGCCCAGAAAGTCACTGTTGGTCAATTGAGCCACGGTAGAGTCTCCCAAGATTACCTTTTCGTCTACATCTAGTTCTACGATGATCTTGTTGTCCATCTGTTGCAAGATGCCAATGGAACTTACTCGTCCAACGGCAAAGCCGTTTACAATCACAGGGTTGGATACATTCAGCCCATCAATGTTTTTGTAAAGTACATAGTACTTGTTGGTGGGAGAGAAAAAATTTTGTCCTTTAAGGAAGTTGAATCCGAAATAGAGGATGGCACCAGAGATGATGGCGAACAAGCCTACTTTTACTTCTTTGCTCACGTTAGGGTCTTAGTTTTTAGATTCGATTTCGGTTTTGTAATCACGGAATGCTCGGTATATACCCGAAGCAATATAGGTTTGTTGCAATTTATCATTTAATTCTTTTTCCTCCTTAGGATTACTCAAAAATCCAGTTTCTACTAATATACTTGGCATGGCCGAACTCCATAGCAAGTATAGGCTAGATTGTTTTACTCCACGGCTTTTTCTTCCTACTCGGTTTTTGAATTGGTCTTCTACATTGGTGGCGATCAGGATGCTTTGTTCCTGATAGACAGATTGTGTAAGTGAAAATAGGATGTAAGACTCTGGAGAGTTAGGGTCAAATCCCTGATAGGTTTCTTCGTAATTATCTTCCAGAAGAATAACAGAATTTTCTCTTTTGGCTACCTCAAAATTTCTGTCAAAATTTTTCAATCCCATCACATAGGTCTCGGTACCATGTACTTCGTTGCTCCAAGGGGCATTGTTGCAGTGAATGGATATAAACAGATCGGCATCGTTCTTGTTTGCCAAGTCTGATCGTTCGAATAAGGTAGGGAAACTATCATCTTGCCTGGTGTAGATGACTTCTACATCAGGCATGTATTTTTTTATAATCTCTCCAGTTTCCAGTGCGATGCTTAGTGCAACGTCTTTTTCTTTGGAGTAAGCGCCAAAAGTACCTGGGTCTTTGCCGCCATGTCCAGCATCAATCACTATCTTTCGGACTGTAAAATCTTTGACTCCTGTATAGTTAAAGGAGCTTAAAATCAACAGAATTGAAAAAAATGGTATTGCAAAAATATTTTTCATCCAGATCCGCATGTTTAATTATAATGGCAATATTTTTGTGCAAAAATGTAAATTTTTACTCGTAACTGAAAACCTCTGGTGCGCATTATCAAGTACGTAGTCATTTTAATTTCTCTCTTTTCCGCTAGGTTTTCAGCTTTTGGTCAAGTGTCTGCCATAGATACTGCTCAGGTTCTTCAGCAACTAGAGCAAATAGATGTCCAAAGTTTGCGAGATTCCATTGTCAACCATCCAGAATACTACCCACTTATTGCTGATTCTTTGCAGTCTATCATGGGCGTAGATGCCACTATGCTAGATAGCCTTATGGATACGGTAGCGGTAGCTGCCCCTCCCAGGCCTAAGGGTGATATAGAGACAACGATCGACTATCAAGCAAGAGACTCTATTTATTTTGATTTGCAAAATCAGATGATGTACCTCTATGGCGAGTCTCAAATTGACTATGGCGATATTAGTTTGTCGGCAGACCGTATCGCTCTCGATTGGGTGACCAACAATATTCAGGCAAATTATACCTTAGACAGTGCTGGAAAGAAAATCGGAAAGCCTGTATTTAAAGAAAAACAAGATGTCTATGAGACGGATGATATTAAGTATAATTTCAAATCCAAACGGGCACTGATCAATGGAGTGATCACAGAGCAGGACGGAGCTTTTATGCATGGAGAAAAGGTGAAGAAGAACGAGAAAAACGAGATGTTTATTCGTGGAGCCAAATATACAACATGCGATCATGCTTATCCGCATTACTACATCAAGTCGCAAAAGCTCAAAGTGATCCCTAACAACAAAGTAGTCTCAGGGCCTTTCAATTTGTATTTTGGCGAAATCCCAACGCCGATTGGATTTCCATTTGGGATGTTTCCTCAACCTAAAGAAAAATCGTCAGGTATCATATTTCCATCCTATGGAGAAGATCAAAACAGAGGTTTTTTCTTGCGAAGTGGGGGGTACTATTTTGATATCAACGAATACATGGATTTGAAATTGACTGGAGATATCTTCACCAATGGGAGCTATGGTCTACAAAGTGTATCGACCTACCGCAAGCGTTATGCCTTTTCTGGTAATTTTAACTTGAGGTACAACAAAACAAACAGTACACAATTCGAAGATGATTCTTTTTCAAAGGATTTTTGGCTCAACTGGTCGCATAGTCCAGAATCGATCGGGACTTCTCGGTTTTCGGCGTCGGTCTCTGCGGGTACGTCTACTTATACCGCCAATGCCAACAATGTGGGCTACGACTATCAGCAGAGTGTAAATGCACAGTTCAACTCGAATGTGTCCTATTCGAAGACCTTTTCAGGTACTCCGTTCAACTTGAGTTTGAATGCCAGACATAGCCAAAATATCAGTACGGAAGTGGTGAATGTGACGCTGCCCGAATTAAGTTTCAATATGAATCGAATCTATCCATTCAAGAACGTGAGTGGGGTAAAAGATGGGGTGCTGGGCAAACTTGGTTTTTCATATAACCTGGTGGCAAAAAACGAACTTTCTAATGCCGCTGTGGCTAATCCAAGTTTTAATGTGGTGAACAGAAGTTCGATGGATGATAGTTTGATTGGGTTTAGTTCAGACAATCTTTCACAGCTGTTTGACCGAGCCAAGCTAGGTGCTCGACATTCCATTCCGATTGCTACATCGTTCAATGTGTTAAAATACATTACGATGAGTCCGAGTTTTAATTATACGGAAGTATGGTACCCCAAAGAACTTGAATACACATACGACCCAGTGCTTGAAGGCGTGAGAGTAGACACACTCAATCAATTCTCTAGAGCAGGCTGGTACAGCACAGGAGCTTCGGTATCTACACGTTTTTATGGAATGTACAATTTTAGTGGTGGAAAAGTCCAAGCTATTCGCCATGTAATTACTCCGAGTGTGGGCTTTAGTTATAGTCCAGATTTTGGAGATCCATCCAGAGGAAATTACCAAGAGGTAACCGTAGATGCCGATGACAACACGAGAATCTTGTCTAAATACGAAGGATTTGCCTATGGAGGGCCATCTTTGGGCGAGAGTGCCAGTTTATCCTTTTCTATGAATCATAATATAGAAATGAAGGTGAAAACTAAAAATGACTCGATATCAGAATATAAAAAGGTAAAAATATTCGACAACCTGTCCATGTCGTCAGGTTATAACTTTCTTGCGGATTCCTTTAACCTAAGTAACATCAATTGGAATGCCCGAACGAGTTTGTTCAATAGCATGGTGAGTTTCAACATGAGCGGTACCGTAGACCCGTATGTGTATGTGCTGGATAGTATAGGAGCTAATGATCAGGTGTATCAGCGACGCATCAATAAGCTGGCATGGAATAGTGGTGAAGGTATCGGTAGGCTGACACGGGGCAATGTAGCCATAGGCTTGAACCTAAAACCCAAAGGTAGTAAATCTGACGACAGCCAAAACCAGGGGCAGGGTATGAACCCTAACCATATCAATAATTCGGACCCAGACAATCCATTTTTGCCCGGTATGGAAGAAAATCAGGTGGCAGGTAATGTAAATCAATTTATCTCCCGAGATCCCAATATGTATGTGCCGTTTGATGTGCCATGGGCATTAAATATCAATTATTCTTTCAATTACACCAAGAATGGATATGCCGATCCTGTGATCACGCAAACCCTCAACTTTAGTGGTAATTTGAGTATTACCGACAAAACTAGAATTGGCTTCAATTCAGGTTATGACATCAAACAGAAGGAATTTACCGTGACACGACTGAACGTGGGGAGAGACCTGCACTGCTGGACACTCAATTTTAACTGGGTGCCATTTGGACCCCGTCAATCATACTTTGTAGAAATACGAGTCAATTCTCAGCTGTTGAAAGATTTGAAGCTAGACAAGAAAAGCCGATCTACATACACCAGTTTCTAAGCGGACAAGAGCTAGCAAAAGCGTTTGTTTCAAAATATGAAAAGCAACCTGAGCTTCAAGGACCTATTCAGGTGTTTTTTTGAGTTATCCTTTTTGCATCGTTTTTTATAATTCTAGAAGACTAACAAACCAAGTATGGTTTATCTCGGATTAGGGTTAGTTTTGCGCCCTTAATATGAACAACACACAATCCTTTTTTACCATCCAATTTGCTCTGCTATGCTTGAGCGGATTTCTCTTTTTTGGTAGTTTCAATATGATGATCCCAGAGCTGCCCAGCTATCTCGAAAACATGGGTGGTGGGGAATACAAAGGGCTTATTATTGCTTTGTTTACAGTCACAGCGGGATTGTCAAGGCCGTTTAGTGGCAAGCTGGCGGATAAAGTTGGGAGAATACCCGTGATGGTGGTGGGGGCTTTGGTGAGCGGCATTGCGGCATTGTTGTATCCGTTCGTTACTGGTATCATTGGCTTTTTTGCACTTCGATTTTTTCATGGATTTTCTACTGGCTTTAAGCCAACAGGTACCTCTGCGTATGTGGCGGACATTGTGCCCGCAGCCAGAAGGGGGGAGGCTATGGGTATTGTAGGCTTTTTTAGTAGTTTGGGGATGGCAGCAGGGCCAGCTATTGGGTCGTTTATTGCAGCCAATATGGGGTTGAATACCATGTTTTATAGTTCCTCTGCCTTTGCGATTTTTTCTGTGCTGATCTTGATCGGCATGAAAGAGTCGCTCCAGAATAAGGAGAAATTATCGGCTAGCCATTTTTATATAAAACCTAAGGAGATATTTGAACCTAATGTCATTTCACCCTCTTTGATGATGATGTTATCGGTTTTTTCGTTTGGCGGTATATTGACCATTATTCCTGATATGAGTGATCATTTGGGGCTTCCCAATAGAGGGTTGTTTTTTACCTTTTTTACGATTGCTTCTTTGCTTGTGAGAATCGTAGCTGGCAAAGCCTCTGATAAGTATGGTCGGATACCTGTGCTCAAAGTAGGTAGTTTGATATTACTCACTGCGATGTTGCTCTTGGCCAACACCCATTCACAAATGATGTTTGTGATTAGCGGGGCTGTGTTTGGGTTGGGGGTAGGTATTTGCTCACCTACGATCTTTGCTTGGACCATCGACTTGAGCGATGAATCCCACCGCGGCAGGGGCATTGCTACGATGTATATTGCCTTGGAAATAGGAATTGGTATGGGGGCATTTTTGTCGGGTTGGATCTATGACAATGAGCTTAAAAATATACCGCTGGTGTTTTATATTTCTGCCGCTACTGTCTTGTTTGGGCTCATCTATTTATATTCGAAACCAGTTAAAAAATTGGCGGAAGCCAGCAAGGTAGACTAAGGACATGAAAGACGAAAAAGTAGCCCAGATTGTAAAATATGTATTTATAGCGATAGCTATAGCGGAGTTGTGTAGTCATGTTTTGGAGTGGAAGCTGCTCAATGAATTTACTAAACCTATGCTGATACCAGTGCTATTGGTCTACTTGCGCAAAGGCATGAAAACGCCCGTGAATCTGTCTTTTATCTTCGCTGTGTTTGCTCTGGTGTTTTCTTGGTTTGGCGATGTAGCATTAATGTATGTTTATAAAAGAGATTGGTACTTCTTGGTAGGCTTAGGTGCTTTTGCTGTTGCTCAGGTTCTTTACTTTTTTTCATTCAAACATGCCAAGACTGGCGAAGAGAAAGCTACACCGCTTTTGCAGCATATGATGAATGTGCTTCCATTTGCTATTTTCGTTATTGGGTTGCTTTGGACACTGTGGCCTATGCTAGGGGAGCTAAAGATGCCTGTGGCAGTCTATGCTGTACTGATCTGTACGATGGCGCTTGGAGCTGTATATCGCAATGGTCGAACCAGTACAGATAGTTTCAATCAAGTGGTGTTTGGGGCAATTCTTTTTATCCTCTCAGATTCGCTGATTGCCATCAACAAGTTTTATGCTCCCATGGAAAATTCAGCCATCTGGATTATGGGGACTTACATCCTCGCTCAGTGGAATATCATCAATGGCTTGCAAAAGCATTATAATATGGGAGCGTCTCAGGGTTGATTTTTAGGAAGTTAATGATCCGTATCCAAGCCGAACTCCTCGGCTAATTTCAACAGCGCTGGGTTTTTCTTTGCCATAGCTTTAAATTTTTCTTCGCTCGTATAGGGTTTGCGTTCTTCTGTATCTGCGGTAATCTTGTAGTTGAACGAGATATCTGTGTTTTGTAGTTGCGACCGTAGGTAACCCAATAGCTCTACTTCTACATTTTCTACCATGGCGATTTCTACCGAGTTGTTGATTGTCAATTCAATTTTGTTGCCATTGACTTTGATGGGTTTCGTCAATATGATTTTGATCGCGCCCGTTACTTTCTTGTCGGCCAGATACTGATCTAGCTTTTGGCGAACGAGCACTTGTGTGATGGGCTTTTGTTCTCCATTCGCAACGATCGGTTCAGCCTGTTGGGTTTCTTCTACAGTAGGTTCTGTTTTTTTGTTGAAGATCGATTTCAGACTTGGAGTTTCTAGCTTCGTGGCTGTAGTACCTGCCTGGCGAACGATAGGTTTGGGTGTCGCTGGTATTGATGGCGACGAGGGTGATGCATTTAGAGATGGTGGCGTAGTTTTTTGAGGCTCTACTGCTACGCTATCACTTTTTTTTTTAGCTCGTCAGCCCCCTCTGAGGCAGATACTTTCAATGCCTGTTTCAGGTAGCCCAATTTCATCAAGGCCAACTCTACATGTAAGCGCTGGTTTTTGCTCGATTTGAAATTGAGATCAGCCAAGTTAAGGATATTCAATCCAGACATCAAGAAGGAGAGTGAGATCGCTTTGGATTGTTCTAAATATTTCTCTTGGATATTTTTAGAGACGTTTAGCAACTTGACCGTTTCTGGATCTTTGCAGACCATGAGGTTTCTGAAATGTTCGGAAATTCCGATCAGAAAATTGTGTCCATCAAAGCCGTTTCTTAAAATCTCATCATAGGTCAATAAGGCCTGAGAGACATTGCCTTGGCTGAGTAGATCAGTAAGTTTGAAGAAGTAATCATAATCAAGAATATGCAAATTCTTGATCGTATCTTGATAGGTTACCTTATTGCCAGAAGAGAAAGTTACGATCAAATCAAAGATTGATAAAGCATCTCTGAGTGCGCCATCAGCCTTTTGAGAGATTAGGTGCAGGGCTTCTTCTTCATAGTCTATGCCTTCCTTATCGGCTATTTTTTTTAGCTGATGTGTAATGTCATCAATTTCAATTCTATTGAAATCAAAAATCTGACATCTCGATAAAATGGTAGGGATGACTTTGTGTTTTTCTGTGGTAGCCAGTATAAAAATGGCATACGCAGGGGGTTCTTCTAGCGTCTTCAAAAAGGCATTGAAGGCCTGGTTTGAAAGCATGTGAACCTCATCTATGATATATACCTTATGTGTGCCTTGTTGAGGAGGGTAGCGTACCTGATCGATCAGATTTCGAATATCCTCTACAGAGTTGTTGGACGCGGCATCGAGCTCGTAGATGTTGAGTGCGTTGGTGGATTCTGCATTGCCTTGATCGTCAAATTTGTTGACCATCCGTGCTAAAATCCTGGCGCAGGTGGTTTTGCCTACTCCTCTAGGGCCACAAAATAACAAGGCTTGCGCCAAATGATTGTTGTCTATCGCATTCTTGAGGGTAGTGGTAATATGACCCTGACCTACTACCTCTGCAAAGCCGAGGGGTCTGTACTTACGTGCCGATACTACAAAATTTTCCATGGGCGCAAGATAGTAATCAGCGGATAATTTCTACCCTAAATGTGAGGCAATAATTGAAAAAAATAGCGTTTCATTTTTTTGAAAATTGAGTACAACGCTGCTTGCTAATTTTTGATGCCCTTCATTAATTTTGAATAATGAAAAATCAAATAGCTATGAAAAAAATCAAAATCATTCTAACTCTTTTTGTACTCACTTTTTCTATCAGTCATGTCACAATGGCTCAAAAGAAAGAAAATGAAAAGGAGTCAAATAAGCCAAAGGCATTTCATCTACAGCAGCATGTAATGGTGACCATGAAAGATGGTTCGCAAGTGGAAGCTGTAGTGCACAGCCATGTGTCTAAAAAGAAGTATTATGTACGACAATGGCACAGTGGCAAAGAGGGGGTGGTACATGAGAAATACATTAGGGCACTATCTGAAGGTGAAGTTGCTGAGTTGAAGAAAACTAAGAAAAAATAAATGATGATTCAAACCTCCAAGATTTTTAAAAACCTTGGAGGTTTTTTTGTGGTTCTACACGTTCGTTTCTAGTGCTACATCCCAGTCTTTCCAAACGGGTTCGTAGCCTTGTGCTCGAAGCATCTCTTGAATGGCAGCAGGTGAGCGTTCGTCGGAGATTTCAAACTGCTCTAGCGACTGCGGTTCTACCGCGTACCCACCCGGGTTGGTTTTGGATCCAGCACTCATGGTGGTGATGCCTAGTTTGATGGCATGGTTTCGGAAAAGGTTTGTTTCCCGTGTAGACAGGGACAATTCTACCTCTTGATTTAATAATCTGTAAGCACAGATCAGTTGTACCAATTCTTTGTCGCTCATGGCTACTTTTGGCTCCAAGCCACCAGAGAAAGGGCGCAATCTAGGAAAGGAGAGGGAGTATTTGGTTTGCCAATAGGTGCGTTCTAAGTAGTCTAAATGTAGCGCTGTGAAAAAACTATCTACGCGCCAGTCTTCTAGGCCAATCAACGTACCCAAGCCCATTTTGTGAATACCAGCTCTACCGAGTCTGTCGGGTGTTTCCAATCGGTATTGAAAATTGGATTTCTTGCCTTTGGGGTGATGCTTTTTGTAATCGGCCTCATGGTAGGTTTCCTGATATACTAGCACGGCATGTAGCCCAGTAGGGATGAGCCGTTCGTAGTCTTCTTGATCGAGGGGCTGTACTTCCATACTCACATTGGCAAAGTGTGGCCGAATGCGCTGAATGGCATGGGCTAGATAATCTACGCCTACAGTTTGATTGGCTTCGCCAGTGACTAGTAGCACATGGTCAAATCCCATTGATTTAATGGCTTGTACTTCACGGGCTATTTCTATGTCGTTGAGCGTCTTGCGCTTGATTTTGTTGTCTAGGCTAAACCCACAGTAGGTGCAAATGTTTTGACACTCATTGGAGAGGTACATGGGGGCAAAGAGCTGCATGGTGTTGCCAAACCGCTGGAGGGTGAGCTGGTGGCTAAGCTGTGCCATTTGCTCTAAGTAGGGCATGGCAGCAGGAGAAATGAGCGCTTTGAAATCCTCTAAGTTTCGATCTGGATTGGCCAAAGCTCGTTCTACATCCTGAGCGGATTTCGAATAGACAGAAGTCTTCACTTTGTCCCAACTGTACTGTTCAAATAGGTCTTTGAAATTAGGCATCCAAGAAAGCGGTTAGGGGGCTGCTGGCTACAGCATTGGCTATTGGTTTGGCGAGTTTGGCTTCATAGGCCATTCGTCCGGCTTGTATCGCCATTTTAAAGGCAATTGCCATTTGTGTTGGGTTTTGAGATACCGCAATGGCGGTATTGACCAGACAAGCGTCAGCGCCTAGTTCCATCGCCTTGGCTGCGTCTGATGGAGCACCGATGCCAGCATCTACAACTACAGGGACATTGGCTTGCTCTATGATGATCTCCAAAAAGTCGATGGTTTTTAAGCCTTTGTTGCTACCAATAGGCGACCCTAGAGGCATGACTGCTGAGGTGCCTGCCTCTTCGAGTCTTTTGCATAGCACGGGATCGGCGTGTATGTATGGCATCACAATAAATCCCTTTTTTGCCAATTCTTCAGTTGCTTTCAGTGTTTCGATAGGGTCAGGCATAAGATATTTGGGATCTGGGTGAATTTCTAATTTTACCCAGTTGGTTTCTAAAGCTTCTCGTGCCAACTCAGCCGCAAATACAGCTTCTTTTGCATTGCGCACACCAGAAGTATTGGGGAGCAAATGGATTCGCTCATGTGATAAGTGATGGAGAATCTGATCATTTTGATCTTTGATATCCACTCGCTTGAGTGCCACAGTAACCAATTCAGACTCGGAAGCTTCGAGCGCTTCCTTCATGTCTTGATTGCTTTTAAATTTGCCTGTACCTGTAAAAAGGCGAGACTTAAAAGTCTTCCCCGCTATCGTCAAATGTTCCATCTGGAAGGTGTAGTTTAATTTCTTCTATTGTTTCTTTTTTGTCGAAAGAATTGTTGATCAATGAAGCCACTGCAATGCCGTAGCAGCCAGTGAGTTGCAAGTCAAAAATGTCTTCCATTTCAATTCCGCCTATGGCGATGATTGGAATGTCTATATCCTGAATGATCATGTTGTTCAGAATGTTGGAATAGCCACGAATGCCCAATTCAGGACTCAGATTTTCCTTGGTAGTGGTAAATTTGAAAGGGCCTAAACCTACATAGTCCACAACTTTAGATTCGTAGAGCAGTTCTACTTGTTCCCATGTATTGGCAGTACCCCCTATGTAGGGCTTGTCGCCCAATATGGCGCGTGCCTCTACAGGGTCCATGTCTTCCTGACCCAGGTGTACGCCGTTGGCTTTGATGGCTTTGGCTATTTCTACATGATCGTTGAGAATCAATTTGGCGCCATATTTCTTGCAGATGGCTTTGGCTTCAAAAGCCATTTCTTCGATTTCGTCGAGTTCACGATCTTTTACTCTGAGCTGCACCCAGTCTATACCTGCCGCACAGGCTTCACGGATGTTGTCGAGGTGACTTTTTTCGTCAGTTTCTTGAGAGATATAATGCAGTCTGCTAATCATATTTCTATTTCGTAATGTTTACCTAATTTATTAATACCGCTTTTAAGATAACCCTCCACATATCTTTTGCCAAATGTACAAGCAGTTTTTAGTTTCATGCCTTTGCTTAGGCCAGCAGCGATAGCAGAAGAGAGTACACAGCCTGTTCCGTGTTTATTTTTGCCCTTTACACGGTATCCCGAAATTTGACTTTCAGTACCATCTATATGGATCAGTCGGTCGGAGGTGTCGTTGCCTTCGGTATGACCACCTTTGAGCAGTATGTTGGTCGTGATTGGCTGGCCGTTTAGGGCTTTTTGCAATTGCTCGTATTCAGGGAGATTAGGTGTGATGAGGAATAGTTTGCTTAAGACTTTCGTCAATTGGGCGACTTTTAATTCCTTTAAAAAATCAAAACCAGAAGAAGATTGTAGAATCGGATCCCAGATGATTTTAATACCTGCCTTGTGGGCTAGCAACAAATCCAGCAATTGATCCAATGTGTTCAAATCTTGAACGATACCTATTTTCACAATATGAAATTCATACTTTTCAAAAAGTGTATCCAACTGAGCTTTGATCGATTCGAAGTCTTGCCAGTTTATCTGGTTTACTTTGTCTTCGTGCTGAGCTGTGAGCGCGGTTATAGCTGCCATGCCCTGCACTTTACATTGTTGCAAAGTTTGCATATCGGCCAATACGCCAGCCCCACCACAGGGGTCGAATCCCGCAACACTTAATACTATATTTTGTTCGTTGTCAGGCATTTATAAATGCTTCTGTTTTCTGTATTCTTATTGAAGTATCTTCTTCAGACCATATAGTTCCTAAAAGAGCTATACCATCGAATCCCAAATCTTGTATCTCTGCCATTCTTGAAATTTCTATTCCGCCCAAAGCATAAATCATCATACCGCTATATTGGCTCAGTGCGCTTTTAAGGATGGTATAATCGAATTCTCCAGCGTAGCAAACTTTGGAAATACTTTTGTAGATCGGACTCAAAAAACCATAGGACAGGGGAGCTGTTTCTGCTTCTATTTCTGCGAAAGAATGAAACGATTTAGATACCAAGCCGGTGGCAAGCACTTCTTGATTGCTTTTGAAGTGCTTGCCACCGAGACCTAGCTCATCCACCAAATGATGGTGGCTGTGTAGGCTGATTTTATCCCAATGGTTTTGGTCTAGTGCTTTCAGATAGTCTGTCATACTTTCTTCCGAGGCAAAAGGCTTTCGTATGTGCAGCCGTTCTATGTTGCTTTTCAGCAAACGGTTGCAGGTTTCGATTTCGCCTTTTACTTGGGTCTCTGGTGTGATGACTATCGTTTTCACGGTTTATTGCTCCAGATACAGTTCGCTGCCTTTCTCGGCAAACTCCTTGGCTTTTTCCTCCATGCCTTTGTTGAGTGCATCTGCTTCTTTGAGTTCGTTTTCAGCGGCATACTCACGGACGTCTTGTGTGATTTTCATCGAACAGAAATTGGGGCCGCACATCGAGCAAAAATGAGCCACCTTAGCACCTTCTGCAGGTAGCGTTTCATCGTGAAATTCCTTGGCCGTATCAGGATCTAGCGACAGGTTGAATTGATCTTCCCATCTGAACTCAAATCTGGCTTTAGACAAGGCATTGTCTCGATATTGTGCGCCTGGGTGGCCTTTGGCCAAATCGGCGGCATGTGCGGCTATTTTGTATGTAATCACTCCATCTTTCACATCTTTTTTGTTGGGTAGTCCCAAATGCTCCTTCGGTGTTACGTAGCAAAGCATGGCACAACCATACCAGCCGATCATGGCCGCTCCGATCCCTGAAGTGATGTGGTCATATCCTGGTGCAATGTCGGTAGTCAATGGCCCAAGGGTGTAGAAGGGTGCTTCTTGACATTCTTCTAGTTGCTTTTCCATGTTTTCCTTGATCATGTGCATAGGAACGTGACCAGGGCCTTCGATCATCACTTGAATGTCGTGTTTCCAAGCGATTTTGGTGAGCTCACCAAGCGTCTCTAACTCAGCGAATTGTGCTTCGTCATTGGCATCTGCCAAAGAGCCTGGTCTTAATCCATCACCCAAAGAGAAGGCTACGTCGTAGGCTTTCATTATTTCGCAAATCTCCTCGAAATGTGTGTATAGGAAACTCTCTTTGTGATGTGCCAGACACCACTTGGCCATGATAGAGCCACCTCTCGACACGATACCTGTTACGCGTTTGGCGGTCATTGGGACGTATCTCAATAGGACGCCCGCATGGATGGTGAAGTAATCCACACCCTGCTCGGCTTGTTCGATCAAAGTGTCTTTGAATATTTCCCAAGTTAGGTCTTCAGCTTTGCCATTTACTTTTTCTAGTGCTTGGTAGATGGGTACTGTACCGATTGGTACAGGTGAGTTTCTGAGAATCCATTCTCTGGTTTCATGGATATTTTTGCCTGTAGACAAATCCATGATGGTGTCTGCACCCCAGTGACATGCCCAAACGGCTTTTTCTACTTCTTCTTCGATTGAAGAGGATACGGCAGAGTTGCCGATGTTGGCGTTGATTTTCACCAAGAAATTGCGACCGATGATCATCGGTTCAGATTCTGGGTGGTTGATGTTGTTGGGTATGATGGCACGCCCCGCAGCGATTTCGTCTCTGACGAACTCAGGTGTGATCTTGCCTTTAGGTGTGTTGGCGCCAAAACTTTCTCCTGCATGTTGGTCGTTGAGGTGACCCCATTCTTCTATTTTTTGGTTTTCACGAATTGCGATGTATTCCATCTCTGCCGTGATGATGCCTTTTTTAGCATAGTGTAGCTGAGATACGTTTTGTTCAGGCTTGGCTTTCTTTGGTCTTGACAAGTATTCGAAGCGTAATTCATCTAGTTTTTCGTCATTGAGGCGCTCTAGCCCGTATTGCGAAGAGATGCCTTCCATTTCCTCTACATCACCTCTGTCGAGAATCCATTGCTCACGTAGCTTAGGTAAACCTTTCTTTACATCGATATCGATGTTGGGATCGGTATAAGGGCCGCTGGTGTCATACACGGTGACGGGAGGGTTGGTCTCTTTAGGAGCGGATGGGTTGAATTTTAATACCGTATCGTTGAGAGAGATCTCGCGCATCGCTACTTCGATGTTGTGGATCTTGCCTTTTACGTATACTTTTTTCGACGCGGGGAATGGATCTCTGGTGATCTTGTCTTCCGATGGTAATTGCTCTGCTTTAGCCATAGTTTTTGATTATCCGCCCTGCGTGGCGGTGATGATTAAAATATTGTCTTGATCCTGTACTTGATACTTTTCCCATTCCTGCTTGGGCAGGATTTCATCATTGATCGCTACTGCGATCCCTCGATCATGAAAAAGGTTGTTGGCCTTGAGTATGCCACTCAGTTCAGTTTCAGTTTCTGAAATTTTGTAAAATTTATCGTTCAGTTTTATTTGCATGCTAGATACATTTTGAGCTGTCTGGTTTTCCTTTTCTGATTTTAGAAATGGATCGTCAGTGTGGCCATAAAGTTTCTTTTGGCTCCAATATAATAGCCTGGTCCATCGGCGGTGCCGTCGTAGTCAGTGTCTACTGGTGCGCCATTGGTATAGTACTCTTCGTCCAGTAGATTGTTGATTTCTATGTTGAGGTTGAGGTTTTTCCAAGTGTAACCAATTCGGGCATTGAGCAGTGCAAAATCGGGTAGGAGGTAATCCTCGCTATTGTCGATACCCAAGTAAGATTTGGAAATGCCATTAGCACTTAGCCCTAGCTGCATGGCTTGGGTAGGTGTTGCTTCTATACCCAGATTATAGATGACGTTGGGGGTGAGTACGGCTTCATTGCCAGTGAGGCGATCGGAGCTTACACCGTTGCTACTGATGGCTTTGATTTCACTTTTCATGTAGGTGAAGCTACCCAGCACGCTTAGTTTTTTTATGGGTTGATATTTGAAGTCTGTCTCTACTCCGTAGCGAATACTTTCGTCGATATTCTGACGGATCATTACGCCAAATTCGCCTACTTCTCCCACAGGAGCGATTTCATCATTAAACTTCATATAGAAGAGATTACCATTGATGACGAACTTCTCTTGGCGGTATTTGGCACCGAACTCGATGTCGTGCACTTTTTCTTCTTTGAAATTGTCGCCCGCAGCGTAGTCGTAGTTGTTTCGGTCTAGTTTGAAAGCTCCACCTAGTATGTCGATGCGAGTGGGTTCGCGAGATACCCATCCGACTGAGGCATAGAGTGCCAGTTGTTTGCTAGCCGCATAGCTGATGCTTGCTTTTGGGTTTACAAAAAACCAATCCTTGTCTATATCGGCAGTCTCCCCTGGGTCGGCTGTCGCCAAATCTGGTCTGAGCGTCATTAGGATTTTGCGAATTTGCAAATCAGCGGTGAAGGTGAATTTGCTGAGGCTTAGATCTGCTTTGGCAAACCAAGAGAACTCTTTTTTCTGTGACGTTTCGTTGTGATAGGGGTTGGCCAGGTTGGTAGATACTGCTTCCTGATTGCCTCGGTTGAAAATGTAATAGTGCGCTCCAGTATTTACAAACCAAGTCTCGTTGGGTGAATACAGCAAGTTGAGCATGGCGCCGTAGTGCCTGTTTTGTAGGGGGTAGTTGCCCCACTGATCGTAGGCAAAGGTGCCCGCCGGATCTACCCAGTCGAAGTAGTCGCCACCGCTGTAGTTGTAGTACAGGGTGCCTACAGATTTGAATTCATCAGAAAACTTGTGCGTGTGCTGCAAGCTGAGCATCTGCTGTCCAAAATCATCCTTGGTGTTTTCATCGAGCGAGTTGGTAGTGAAATGCTGATCTAAGGAGGTCTTAGATTCAAACGCATACCCGATTCCGTTTTTAGCATTGGCATCGAATGCCGTCAGTTTAACAAAATCCTTTTTACCATAATAGCCCGCAGAGAAGAAAAAGGAATAGGCATTGGTGGAGGTATGATCTCTGTAGCCATCGGAGTACAAGCGGCTAAAGCTGCCGTAGAGCGCAAATTTATTGTTGAGCAGTCCTGTGTACATGTTTCCGTTGAGGCGGTAGGTGCCAAACGAGCCAGCGCCGATTTGTACTTGCCCTTTGGGTTGGTCTACGTCCAAACTTACGGATTCGAAATTGACAGAGCCAGCATAGGAGGCTGTGCCGTTGGTGCTGAGTCCTGTGCCACGCTGTACTTGGATAGATGATATGCTGTTGGTGATGTCGGTGAAGTTGTTGAAGAATACTCCTTGGTCGAGCATGTCGTTAATCGGTACGCCATTGAGTGTGAAGTTGATCCGTTCTTGAGCCATGCCTCTGAGTCTCATCTGTCCTGTGCCAGTCATGTTGGCACCAGATTCGGAGTAGCTATATACGCTAGGAGTGAGTTTGTTGATCATGAAGATGGGGTGCTCGCCGTTGTATTCTTCTTCGATCTCTTTTTTGTTGACGGTGGTTTCGGTGATGCCTACATACTCATCGCCACGCACGGACTGGATGATGAGCTCCTCAAGCTCATAGGATAGCGAGATAGAATCTAAGTCTGGTGCTATCTGTGCAGACGCAACGGTGCTGCAAAGCATAGCTATGGCTACTAGGTAATATTTCATTTTGTATTGTTTCTTAGTTAATACTTGACAAAAGCTAAGGGCACTCTTGTCGTTAGCGTACCACTATATCCCTTCGACCGCATTACCGGCATCAGGTTCTATGGGTGTAATCTCAGCCTGTAGGTATTTCTCCATTTAGGCACCCCTTATGAGGCAAAGGTATCAGAATAGTTTTGAGAAAAAAATATTTGACTTGGCTTTGGCTAGGTAATTGTTTTATTGCATTGGGATTGTGTATTTCTATGATCGAAATTTCCGATTTTGAGAAATGCTTTGATCGATACGCCTTAAGCGAGATATAGCATAATCAATTTTTATAAAGGATCAATGAGTCATTCATTGGTCCTTTTTTGATGTCCAGGCGTGTATAGATTTGATGGCTCGTTTGGTTCGGATAAGGCCATGTCCAGAGATGATTTCGTAGGGAGAACCCAGTGCTTCTATTTCTTTTTTATAAATATCAAAAAGTAAACTACGATCGTGTGGGTTTTCCCGTAAGGGGTCATCTTCCCATGCCATATCGGGAGAAAGTAGTAAGTAAAGATCCACGGCACGTGCTGATAGTTGCTCTTGAATGAAAGCATCGCAGCGGTCGTATTTCCATTCGGACCATACCTTGATCACTTCGAGGCTGGTGTCTATAAATACGATGGCGTTGTCGGAGGCTAATAGCTGGTCTTCTTGTTCGATTTGTCCTTTAGCGATTTCAAGTAAGTCGCTTTCTTGGTATGGGCGCTGAATTTCTGATAGGTACGTGCGTGCATACTCTGTCACCCAAGGCTGCTCGAAGTATTCACTTAGCTGCTTGGATAAGGTGGATTTGCCTGAGCACTCTGGCCCAGTTATGACGACCTTAAAAGGAGATTTGGAGATCTTTTCCATGCTAAGTAGCCAGCCACTGCCATGACAATGTACACGCCGTATAAAAATGAATAAAAATAAATGCCCTTGTAAAAATAGATGCCACAGGCCAATACATCTACAACAAACCAATAATACCAGTTTTCCAATTTTTTCTTACTCATGAGCCAGATGCCAGTTATGCTCAGTATAGAGGTGGTAGCATCCCAATAGGGTAGTGCGGCGGGAGGGATGTGGCCCCAGATCAAATGAACATTTGATAAGAAGTATCCAAAGCCGATAATGCCTAAACAGGATAGTAGTAAGAGGGTTGAGTTTTGTTGAATAGAGTAGGTGGTGATGGGTAGGTTGTTTTCATTGGTTTGCTTGCCAAAGACCCAATAATACCAGCCGTACACATTAAGGATTAGAAATACGATATGAAGTAAGAGGTCGCCATAAAGCTGTATTTTCCAGAAAACCACAAAAGACACCAATACATAGAGGATGCCAGCTGGCCAGGTCAGAATGCTTTCGCGAATCAAGTACCAGACGGATAAAAGGCCGAAAACTAATCCTACAAATTCGTATAAGTCTATCCCTAGTGCATAGGTGGTTATTTCTTCGAAAATTTGATTCATGCAGTAGGGTTGTTCAGATGGTTTGGTGTTGCAATAATAGCATAGAAATCAATCAACTGATTAGATCATCCCCTCGCGAATACTACGGGCGATTAATTCAGTAGTGTTTTTACTATTTGTTTTCTTTAGAATGTTTCTTCGATGAGAGGTTACCGTATTGATAGAAATAAACAATTTGTCAGCGATCTCTTCAGTGCTATGGCCAAATGAGATCAGTCGGATAATGTCTCGTTCTCTGAATGTGATTTGCTCGGCGATTAGTTTTTGTTCGCTATAGGTTTTGAAAAAAACGGTCTCGTATTCATTTTTATCATTGAGCATTTTGGCGGAAGCTCTAATAGGTAAATGCCCTCCTGTGATGGGAAGCAAACTGTAATGTGCCAAACCAATGATGGGTTTTCCTTCTTCGTCGAAATACATGGGGGTGGTGTGCTGGAGGATCGGGTGGTAGATGCCATCCGCCATTTTGATTCGGTAGTTCCATGTATAGCTTACCTTTTTGCGGTCGAGTATGTCTATCTCCGACATGGTAAATATCATAAGATCGTTTAATGATTGTAGCCAGAGTGACATCTCATCAGGGTGCATATGTTCCCACCAGAACGTCATGCCTTTGTTACACATCATTTCGGTGTTCATCCCAGTACAGGGTTGAAAATTTTTACTCACGTACTCAAAAGAGCGAGTGGTGGTATTGGTAATACAAAAAAACGTGTTGCTGTGTGGAATATATTGATCGAGCTCTTTGAGCTTTTCGATGTGGTTTTCCAAAAAATCCCCTCTAAACTCTTGATAAGTCTCAAAAATTTCCGAGTAATCGGATATGATTTTACTGTTCATGTTATCCTTAGCTGGTTAAACTAATATGGTTAGGAAGGTATGAGGGGTGCCTAAAACACCTGAGTTAATATATAAAATATTTGTTTTAAACGAAATTGCTGATTGAATCTGAGTGGCAAAGGTCAGCCTGGAGATACTGAATTGCTTTGAGGTTGCGTGACATCAGCGTTTTTGATTGATTCTGTATATCGGGCAGATACGATTTCTCTTTGAATCATATACGAATTGTCTTGATGACAAATGTGAGAGCACCCGATAGAAAGTGCTTGCCCAGGGAGCAATTCATATTCACGAAGCATTTCATCAATTTTATTGCCTGGAAGCTTAAATTTAGCTCTGATCACTGCGGCTATGGGTCGTTCTGCATTTTTGTTTTCCATAATTAGCGCAATGCCACATTTCTTTTTGGAGCAGCTGCCGTTAGCGTAGATGCTGATGTCGTCTGTAGCTTCTTTGCTGAACTCATTGCCTTCAAATGCTGCGCCTCCACCATTTTGTGAAGCCAGTGCCAGTTCATAAATGTCCTTGTATGTGAGCTCACTGGCTTGCTTTTCCTCGGGTGGGGCAGAAGGATCAGTAGTCCTTTTGCTGCACGCACCAAGGCTGAGCAAGATCAATGAAACAAGGATAAACTGTTTGATCATGGATATGGTAATTGAATTTGCTGCAATTATAGTTAAAGTTAAGGCGAAATTTCACTCTAAGATCATTGGATATAGCACTATTCTTAGCTTTTTTGTTGTGATTGGACATCAAATGAGAGGTTATTTGTCATATCCTAAGTCGCCCTGTCCTAAATTGTATAACTTGCACTCATGAATATTGTAAGAAGTTGGAGAGAGCAAAAAATCATACTCAAAATGTGGTTTCCTGTTTTGAGAGATGAAGATTTTTTGTTTGAACCTGGTGAAAGAGAAAGTATGCTAGACAGACTCGCGGCAAAGCTTAGCAAGACGCGGACTGAATTAGAATCATTATTTGCGGAGTTGCAACTATACTAGTTGATTTTTAGGACCTTGTCCTTTCACTCTTTTTACCTAAATCATATTCAACCTCACTTGTAGTTATTAGCAGCTCCCTTCTTGAGTAAAACAGCTCGAGGAATTTTAATTTTTTATTTAATACAAAACAAAATTTGACATGGAAATTCATGCATTAGACACCCTTAAGTATTCATACCTGTGGAATAAGTATCGCCCGATGGTGGTCAAGTTGATGAAGGATGCTGCAGATGAACCACAGCAATATAAGTTTTTGAAACACGAATTTCACGACATCAACCCAAAGGAAAAAGGAGGGCATTCGTTCGATTTTGAATTGGCAAATGGAAGGCCTAGTAAAGAAATGAAGACATCGATGGTAGCAAGAAGCTTATATGCTGTGATCGATCAATCGTCAAAAGCAGCCGAGTTGGCTCAAGGTGCTACTTATGGTTTTGTAATGGATAAGCAGTACAATCTGCACATTACACTTATCGAACCTAAAGCTGAAAAAGCATCAGAAGTAGCCGTAGAAGAAGTAGCCTCTGAAGAAAAATAATAGCAAGGAAGTATCTTGTCTCGGATTTATATAAAAAATGCCTCTCAATAATTATTGAGAGGCATTTTTTATGATACGAGTTCTATGCCTTGATCAGTGATCACTATTAGCTTCTCTTTGTACAGGTTTCCCAGTGATCGTTTGAAATTTTTCTTGCTCATCTGTAGCATCATCTGGATTTCTTCAGGAGAGCTTTTGTCGTGGAGAGCCAGCTTGCCATTGTTGAGTTTGAGGCGTTCGATGATTCTGGCTGCTCCATCTTCAAGGAGATCTAGGCCTGTTTTTCTCAGGCTGATATCGACTTTGCCATCTTCTCGGACTTCTTTTACATAACCCCTCATTTTTTCGCCTTTCAGCAATTCTTGAAAGACTTCATTTTCATAGACCAGTCCCTGATATTTATTATTCACAATAACTGCCGTGCCCAGTGGGGTAGTTTCCCCAATGATCAAATCCACTTCTTCGTCTTTTTCTAGTTCTACATGCTCAGATTCAATATAATAATGAACCTTTGCACTAGCGGCGAGCCTTTTGGTGATCTGATCCAGATACATATAGATCATATGCCATTGGCCAGGGCGCATATTTTTTTGCTGTTCGCTAAAGGGTACAAGTAGATCTTTTTCCAATCCCATGTCCATGAAAGCCCCAATGTTGTTGACATCTTTTACTTCCAGACAGGCAAATTCATTGCGCATCACCTTGGGTACCAGTGTGGTAGCTACGATGCGATCTTCCGAATCCGTATAAACGAATACATCCAGTACATCCTCGTCTTTGGCATCTTGGGGTACATATTTATTAGGCAATAGCACTTCGTTTTCTTCTTCATCGATCAGGATGGCTCCTGGAGGTACGATTCTGGCTATTTTGAGACTGTTGTATCTACCGATTTCTATCATGCAGCAAAGCTAGCTGAATTTGCTGGTTTTTGGGTGCTCGTGGTGTGAAGCTTGGAGGAATCAGCCACGCCAGACCAAATAACTCAAATAAAGGAGATAAGTGAATACAAAAAGGAAACCCATACCACGGCCTATTTTTGCCTTTCGGCCAATGACGATAGCCAAGATCAGTAAAGTGCTAGACCCGATGACCATGAGTATATCAGAATTGGATACAATGTCAAATGGTAGAGGCCTGATCAAGGAACTAACTCCTAATATCCAGAGTAGGTTGAAAATATTGGAGCCTACTACGTTGCCTACTGCCATGTCGGCTTGGCCTCTTTTGGCTGCAATGGCAGATGTGACTAGCTCAGGCAGAGAGGTGCCAATGGCCACTACCGTCAGCCCTATAAAGGTCTCACTTAGCCCGAAAAACAGTGCAATTTCGAAAGCACCATCCACGACCCACTTGCCTCCTACAAACAAAGCTAGCGAACCTCCTATGATATATAGAATAGATCGGGTTTGAGGTAGGAGTATGATTGTGTCTTCATTCGCATCCATGTCTGGTTCGTTTTCTTTGGACCTAGAGACTACATAGATGTAGGTCATGAAGAGACCAAAAAAGAACAGTAGAATCATGCCGTCGTATCGACTCAGGGTCAATCCCTTTACATCTACAAACAAGTCTGCATTAGCTAAAAAGCCAACCATAAAGGTGGCGAGCAAGGTAATAGGGATTTCGGTAAAATAGATGCTTTTTTTGATCGGCAATGGGCTGATGATTGCAGCCACTCCTAGGATCAATAATACATTGGCCACATTGCTACCTAATACATTGCCAATGGCAAGCTCGGAGCTACCGTCGAAGCTTGCCAGTAGGTTGACGATTAGCTCTGGCATACTGGTGCCAAAAGACACGATGGTGAGCCCAATGACTAATTCAGGAATGTTGTTGCGCTTGGCAATGGAGGAAGCGCCATCTACTAAAATGTCTGCTCCTTTTATGAGTAATACAAAACCAATGACAAATAAGACGTAAACCATAAATAGCATTTAATTATTCGTCAATGATAATCTGAAAATGATAAATAATTGCTGTTTTTAGCCATAAAAAAAGAAATCCGTTCAAACTACGAATATCGTGGTTTGAACGGAATCAGGGAGAGATATCATTTGTTTATTTGAAAATCAATTGTTTGGATTTGCCTACTTCTTTGATGGAGTTGATCATGGCATGATCTAGTGTGTTTTCAGACGCTTCTGCTGGTTTGTGCGCTGCGATGTATTGTTTACGTTGGTTACTCAGAGTTTGGATATCTTTTTTAATAGCAGCTCGTTTGGTAGTGAGTTCTTTTACGTATGATTTTTTTTCTTCCGTATCCATATTTTGCATGGGGGCAGGGAGGTACTCTTCTTCTACAGATTCTAGTATTGCGGCATCGTCTTCGTAGGCGTCCACTAGATCCCAACTGCTGTTTTTGTAAGCATGTGAACTTTTTGAAATTGCTCTGCTTACTTTGTTAGACTGGCTGTAAGACTCAGCATTTGCATCTTGTGCTATTTGTTTTTCTTTTTTGCTTTTACCTTGTGCCCCATAGTAGATGTAGGTTTTGTTCATTTCGTCGTTGAGCCTGTCTATTTTGTCATCGTATGGAGTAGGTACATACACGGTTTTTTGATTTTGTTGGATACTCATATACGATCCTCCAGTCAGTGTAGCGCCATGCCTCCAAGAGCTTCGCACGCCTTCTTGATAGTCTCCGCAGTAGATTGTATTCACTACGATATCTTGCTGTTTAGCGAGATTACAAGCGGATTCGTAGGTTACATTACCTTGAGTAAATGGTTCATTTCCTGCTATGAATATCATTTTTAAGTCAGTCTTGGCTTTAGACCAGTTTAATTTTTGGATGGACTTGTCTATGGCGTAGCCGCAGTATTCATCGCCGCCATTGGTAGATAGCGCGAATAGTTTTTCAGAGATGTCGTCTAGATCTGTGGTCAGGTCTGTAACCATTCGCATATATCCCTCGGCTTGAGGCAGGTTATCATTGCCGTATTCAAACAAGGCAATTTTTATTTCTGGTCGAGTGCCATTGCCACATTTGGCTGCTGCCAGTTCATTGACTATCGTCCAAAGTTGTGATTTGGCCTGTTCGATGAGTCCATCCATGCTATTGCTTGTGTCGAGCAGGAGAGCGATCATGATTTCTTGTTGATCAGGAGCGGGTTTAGCTTGGCTGGTAGGAGAGAAACATCTCAAAATGAAAGTAGTGATAAAAAAGAAAGCGATTGTTTTTACGGATATTGAGATTGAATTCTTCATGACTTTTTGTTTTTAATGATGCCTCAAATGTGAACTGGAAAGACTAAAGAAAATAGTTGAAATGAGTGAAGGGCTACTATCAATGAGGGAAATAGGAATGCGGTTTAGGCGAGCTGTATTTTTTGATTCTAGATATAAAAAACTCATTTTTTATTCCCTGTATTTGTATGCACATTTGTTGACGTACAAACGATTATTAGACTTTATGCAAACTCCACGTATAGTAGATATGGCGTCAGAGCAATTGGTAGGATTATCTGTAGAGATGTCTTATACTAATAATATGACGGGTTGGTTGTGGGGGCAGTTTATGCCCAGAAGACATGAGATTAAAAATCTAGTTTCTCAGGATAAGTATTCATTGCAAGTCTTTTCTGCGGATTTTGATTGGTATACAGCGGATCCTGACACTCAATTTGTGAAATGGGCAGCAATGGCCGTAACCCATTCCACTGAAGTGCCATCGGGTATGGCTACTTTAACTCTGGAAGGAGGGCAGTATGCCGTATTCGTGCATAGGGGATTGGCGAGTGAGTTTCTAATTACACTACATTATATTTTGGAAACTTGGATGCCTACTTCTGGATATGTGCCAGACACGTCTCGACCTCAGTTCGAAATTTTAGGAGAAAAGTATAGGAGAGATGATCCCAAATCTGAAGAAGAAATTTGGTTTCCTATTAAGAAAAAAACAATTTGATTAGTGTCAAAACCATAACGATCGTAATCATATTGGCACTAAGCCATGTGACCTTTTCGCAAGAGAAGGAAAAGGAAAAGGTACGCTACAAAAGCCTGTCTGAGCGTAGTATTGATACTGATCAGAGTGCTATAGACTTGCTAGAAACAGCCGAAGGAATGATTTCGACGGATCCTGCACGAGCTTTGGATTTGATAGAACAGGCGCTCGCTACTAGTATCACTCAGCAGAGTGTTTTTCATGAGGCAAAATGTTATTTGTTATTAGCTGAGATTAATGAAAATCAATCTGAAATGGCATTAGCTAACCAAAATTACTTAGAAGCCTATCAGCGTCTTTTTAAGGGGTATGGAAAAACTATGGATTTTGAAGAGACGCTTGAAGGGTTGGGGCGGGTCAATGAGGCACTGGGAAATTATGGTCAGGCGGTGCAGTTTTATGAGCGATTATTGGGTTTGACTACTGATGAAAACAAAAGGTTGGAAATAGAGCTGAAACTTGCAGCTATTGAAATAAAGCAAAACGAGTCTCAAATGGCGCTCAAACGAATGAGTGAATTGGAACCATCCGCTACTTATCATCAATCCAAGTCCTTGCAGTCTAAAGGGCGGGCGATCAAAGCACGTGCATATGCACAGCAGGAAAACTATGAGGCAGCTGAGGAATCCTTGGCACCAGCCCCAGAGCTAATCACAGAAGGATTACATGAGTCTATGGATGATATGCAAGTTCCTATACTCGAAGATGAAGAGGCTGAAGAACTACTTAATATCTACTCGCAGCAGAATAGGCAAGCGGATGAAATAGCACTCCGAGAAAAAATAGCGGCTAGTAAAACAGAAGCAAACCTTCCCCTCCAAGCGGCCAAGCAAAGACAGGCTATTGGTAAGGTGCTGATCGAGCAGGGGCGAACCCAAGATGCAATCAATCAACTGAAACAAGCGGTGATACTAGCTGATTCTACAGGGCACAGAGAGGAGCAAGCCAGTGCCTATTTGGCATTGGCGGAAGCCTATACGCGAACAGGAGAATCGGAGTTGGCTTTAGCAGCCTATGCTCGTCATAGTCAGGCGATGGAGGATTGGATGGAAGAGCAGCGAAGCCAAAGGAGTTTTCGAGAGACCTTGCTCAAAAAGCAACAAGACATACAGGCCCTTACCAAAGATATGGCATTGGATGAGTCGAGTTACCTGCTCGAAGAGACCACAAGCGAGCTCCAAGCACAGCAGCTCAAGGGACAACGGTTGCTGATTTATGGATTGTCGATGCTGCTATTGTTTGTAATGTTAGGAGCATTTTTTGTTTACCGAAAGGCATTGCAAACGAAGCGGGTGGGGCAACTGCTTGCTCTGAAATCCTTACGAGCACAGATGAATCCTCATTTTATTTTCAATGCTTTAAATTCTGTCAATCAGTTTGTAGCACTCAATGACGAGAGAGCAGCAAATAAATTTTTGGCAGATTTTTCTAAACTGATGCGAATGGTTTTGGATAATTCTCAAAAGGAATTTATCTCTCTGAGAGAAGAGCAAGATATGATTGCGTTGTATCTAAAGTTGGAGCACTACCGGTTTAGAGATCAATTTGAATATGAGTTTGTAGTAGACCCCGAATTAGATTTGGATGATATAGAAATACCTCCTATGCTGCTGCAACCACATATAGAAAATGCCATCTGGCATGGTCTCAGATACAAAAAAGAAAAGGGACACTTGCGGGTTAATATTTACCAAAACGGATCAGGGATAAAAATCAGTATCGAAGATGACGGTATTGGCCGAACGGAATCAGCTAGATCAAAAACAGTGAATCAAAAGAAGAAAAATTCGGTAGGATTGAAAAATACACAAGAACGAATTTCGATTATCAATGAAGTGTATCGTACACATTACGCCATAGTGGTGTCAGATTTGAACGATGATGGCACAGGTACACGAGTAGAAATATTGACACCAACTTATCATGGATAAGCTCACAGCTATACTGGTAGATGACGAACAGGACAGTCGGCAGATTTTGGCTAGCTATTTGGCTAAATATTGTCCAGATGTGGAGCTGTTGGCAGCATGTAAAAACATACAAGAGGGGCTGAGTGCAATTACTCAGCATCAGCCAGACCTGTTGTTTTTGGATATAGAAATGCCCTATGGTACGGGGTTCGATCTGCTGGAGCAAGTAGGAGAAGTGAACTTCGAAACGGTCTTTGTAACAGCGTATGACAATTATGCCATTCAGGCATTGAACATGAGTGCCGCTTATTATCTGCTGAAACCTGTAGATATAGACGAGCTGATACAAGCAGTCGCAAAGATAAAATCTGAACGAACTAAAAATTCGGAAATTTCTCATGTGAAGATCTTGCTAGACAATATCAAAGAGACACATGGTCGGCCGAAAAAAATCATGTTGCCAACCTTCGAAGGGTTTGAAATTGTACCGATTGATCAGATTGTATATTGTGAGGCAGATGATAATTTCACAAAATTTCATTTGAAAGGCGTGTCAAAGCCTTTGTTGATTTCGAAGACGCTCAAGCACTTTGAGGATTTATTGCCTACAAGCAACTTTTTACGTATACACAGATCTAGCTTGATTAATATAGAGTATGTGATCAGGTATACCAAAGGCAAAGGAGGCTATGTGACTATGAATAACGGTACAGAACTAGAAGTGTCTCCAAAGAAAAAGCCCCAATTTCTTGAGGCTTTTAGACTGTCTTAAAATACAGGTTCTCCGTTGTTGAGTTCAAATAGTTCGACTCGGCCTTTACCGAGGAAGGGCAGTTTGGTTTGTATCAAAAGGGGATACTGGTTTTTGTCCGAACTGATGAAAATTTCTACTGGGCGATCTTTTTTTAATTTCTCATTTTCAGGAAGTAGGAGGTGCAATTTGTAGGTGCCTACTAGTCTGTCGTTGAATTCTATGATTTCTTGTCCCATATAACGTACACCTACTTTGTACAGCTTTTTCTCGTAGTGCGTGGTCAGCATCACCGAATCACCCACCTGTAAGCCAAACCAGTTGTAATGTTTGAAATACATAAATGTACCTAAAATATCTTCCGTGTCTTCCTGTAGTTTGACCTGCCAAGCCCTATTGGGATCTTCCCTTTTGTGGTCTAGCACCTTTACGTCTACCACCATCGAGTCATAATTATAGTTGGTCCACTGCTCCCAAGTGGCATGGCCGCTGGTTACATTTTTTTCGTTGTAGAACGGCTTTAATGTTTTTTTGTCGATCATCGAGGTGTAGTGATCATCGAGGCTGCCCAGCCAGTTGCCCAAGCCGAGTGTTTCGGCATATACACCTACTTTGTAGCAAGGAAATCCTCTCCAGTAGGAGTCATTGTCGATGGTGACTTCGCCACTACCAATCGTAAACCACCCAAGTTTAAGTTTATACTTGAGACTTTCTTTCTTTAGTTCGGGCTCGTTGATGCCATTAGATTGTGCATATATCGTGTGGCTTATGCAGAGCATAAAGAAGAAAATAAATTTGCCAAACTTAAAATTCATACTTCGCATTTTAGAGTTTATAATGATACTGGCTTGATTGATATAAATTGTACTTTTGGCTTCTCATAATGTACCAAACACTAATTTAATCTATCAAGATCGAGTTCTTGCAATATTCAAACCAAAACTTATGTATGATGCCCTGGCTCCATTTGTATATAGATACCAGTGGACTTGTCAAGGCTTGTTGCGATGCTAATATTACTTTTGGTAATATCAACAATCAGTCTATCGAAGAAATATGGCAAGGAGAGCCTATTCGTAAGTTTAGAAAGCTTATGCTGGCAGGCCAGCGAGACCGTAGATGCGATTCTTGCTTTGCTAAGGAAGCTGCAGGCAAAGCCAGCATGAGAATGGAGACGTTGGATAAGTTTGCACATCGTATGGACTGGGTGCAGCAAACAGATCTGGATGGTTATTCTCCGTCATCAAAACCTATTTATTTTGATATCCGCTTTAACAATCTATGTAACCTTCGGTGCAGAACCTGTTGGCATGGAGCCAGTTCAAGTTGGTTTGAAGAAGCGAAAGTGCTGAAGAATAATTTTGGAAAAAAGGCCATTATCGAAGCTGCAAAAGATAGCGGACACTTGATCGATATTTTGCTTAACCAAGGCATAGAGGTCGAAGAGATTTATTTTGCAGGAGGGGAGCCACTCATGATGAAAGAGCATTACGAACTGCTTGATCGATTGATTGAAAATGGCAATACGAAGGTCCATCTCAGGTACAATACCAACCTCACATTACTGAGCCTCAAAGATAGAAGTGTCTTAGCGCTGTGGAGTTTTTTTGACAGGGTAACTGTAGCGGCCAGTATAGACGAGATGGGAGAACAAGTGGAGTATATGCGAAAAGGGATAGACTGGAAACGGTTTATACACAATATGCAAAAGATCAAAACTGAGCTGCCTCATGTGCAGCTTGAAATAGCGCCTACAATCAGCGTGTTCAATGTGGATAGCTTAGGGGAGTTGCATCAGTTTTTTGTAGAGCAAGAATTGATTGATGTGAATGCATTATACCTGAATGTGCTTTCTCGCCCAGATTATTACAATATAAAAGTTTTACCAAAGGCGGCTAAGCAATTGGCGCAAGCTAAACTCGAATCACACCTCAACTGGTTGTCTGCTCGGGGTGGTTCAGAGGTGTTGATGGCAGAATTTGAGTCTGTAATTGCCTATATGAATCAAGAGGATTGGTCGCATAAGACCGTCGATTTGCGCCAGCATCTTGCCCAATTAGACCGCATGCGATTGGAGAACTTTGAGACTGTTTTTCCTGTACTTAAGAAGGCGCTTGATCTCGCTTGAAAATTAAATGTAGGTCTGTAGAAGACTGTGGATCGAAATAGTAGCCTTCGTAGTCGAATCCTTTGAGCAGTTCTACTTCGTTGATTCTGTTTTTGATAATGTACCTGGCCATCAAGCCTCTTGCTTTTTTTGCAAAAAATGAAATGACTTTGTATTTGCCATTTTTAAGATCAAGAAAGTCTACCTGTACGACTTGTGCTTTTAGACTTTTTCGATGGATGGCTTTGAAGTATTCTTGCGAAGCAAGGTTGATAATGACTTGATCTTCTTGCGCTTTGAGATCTTTGTGTACCAGTTTGACGATTTGGTCCGCCCAAAATTTGTAAAGAGTAGGTTGGTCGTCAACGGGCAGGCTCGTACCCATCTCCAACCTGTAGGGCTGTATGAGGTCTAATGGGCGAAGCAAACCATATAAGCCAGATAATATCCTTAAATGGGATTGAGCATACTCAAGATCGGCTTGGTCGAGCTGATCTACAGCTAGCCCAATGTATACATCTCCCTTGAAAGCGAATAGGCTTGGTTTAGAGTTTTCTAAAGTATGTGCTCTGCGATAATCTTTGTAGCGCTTCACATTGAGCTGAGCGATATTGTCACTCACACCCATCAAGTCTTGTATGTCTGCTGCTTTTTTCAACCTTAACTCTCGTATCAAACGGTTGGTTTGAGTAGAAAACCGCGGCGTGGTGTGACTTGCTACTTCCACGTCATTTTCAAAATCTAAAGTCTTGGCTGGCGAGATTACTGCGATCATTCGAAACTATTGTTTGTTTTTTTAATAGGTCGACAAAACTATATGAACCATCAGAATAATGAGACCCTCAGTAGATCTTTATCCTGATAGGAGTGAATTCCTGGAAGTTATAATTATTTGTTGCTTTCACCATCGAAATGATAGGTCACGACCAAGTAGTAATTAAATGATAATTTAATTACTCTGATAGATGAGCTAAAAATAGAATCTCTTTAACTTGCGGGTCTATTTTAGTATATCTATTTTAGACTCTCCTCAATATCCTGTTGATCCATTAGCTAAGGCTGGGAGTATGCATTTTGGTGAAGAAAATTTAATGGTTAGGACAACTACAAAGCACAAAACATTATTACAACTCTCAAGGTCTGATTATTTGCATAATGGCAGATTCAAAGAACTTGTACATGAGGTATTGACTGCCCTTACGTATGAGCTAGATGTGGAACGTGCGGGTTTTTGGATTTTCAACCAAGAGAATGGATTAGTGAAAAACCCTTTTCTTTATGAAAAGATGTCAGACAGTTTTGTGAAAGGATCATGTTTTGATGAGAGAGATTGCCCAAAATTTTATGATACGATTCGCTCTAAACTGGTCATCAAAATAGACGATGCTGGAAATAGTAAGTTGACAGAGGAAATAAGAAGTACCTATATCAAGCCGAATGCGATCAAATCTTTGCTAGGTATTCAGGTCTGGTACAAAGAGGTAATCTTAGGTGTGATATTCGTGGAGTGTACGACAGAAGTGAAAAGTTGGACAACACATGATAAGATCTATCTGACGACTGCAGCTTCATACATTTCACAATCTTATAGCTCACAGTTGAGAATCAAAGAGAAAGGACTACGCCAACTTACAGAGGCCAACTACCACTCGGTATTTAATGACAGTCCTGTGCCTATGCTGATCTATGAACCCGAGACCTATAAGATTCTTGATGCCAACAATGGAGCACTTTTGCTTTATGGTTATAGTTTGGGTGAATTCACTGAAATGACTTTGAAAGAGTTGAGAGCAGGGCACGGTAAGGTTTCAAAATCTTATGATTTGGACTATGAGCAGAAGCTCAATGCTAAAGGAGAAACCTCAGAGTGGGAGCATCGCCATCGAAATGGGAATACTTTCACCGTTCAGATATCTGGACACGCTACTACTTACAGAGATTCCAAAGCTAGAATAGCTGTGGCTATCGATGTGACAAAAGATAAAAAACAAAGAGAAGAAAAAGAGGCTGTGATCGCCAAACTGGAAGATTATGCTTTTTACGCCTCTCACAATATTAGAAGGCCCATTTCATCTATTCTTGGCATAGTAGATTTAGTGAAAATGACATGGGACGATCGTGACAGCTATGAAGAACTTATGGCCAATCTGCGTATTGCTACAATGGATTTGGACGAAGTGATTCGAGTCATGCACGCCAAATTAGAGTTGGATTAACAAAACATAATTATACTTAGGAAGATAAGGCCAATAAGCATGAAAAATAAAGTAAGAGACTCCATACTAAAGAGAAGTAGTTTCATCATTCTGATGCTCTTGATTCTAAGTGCTTTTGCATTGCTTAGAATGCTGGCTACTCATCAAGATATCGATGATGTGGCGCGGATAGATTTGCCATTGGTGGAAATACTCACGCAGATAGAAACGAATCAGTTGGAGCAATCGATCAATTTTGAACGTGCGCTTCGTTATGCCGAGGAGTTGGATAAACATCCATTTGCCTTAGAAAATTTCCAGCGAGCTGATAGTACATTTAGATACTTGGCAGCGATGGTGGATGAGGATCTGATTGCCGCCGAGGGACAAGTAAGTGAAGCTTTGAATATGACAGAGAGCAGTAGCCAACTTTCCAAGTTAAAAGGATTGGCAGTAGCCGTCAGGAAGTTGGAAAGCGAGCACACCAATTATGAAAATCATGCGATAGAAGTATTAGAATTATTAGAGCAAGGAGATTTAGAGACAGCCATGATTAAATCCGAAAGGGTAGAGTCAGAAGAGAATGAATTCAATAATCAGATCGAAGGAGTGTTGATGAGATTGGAGATGTTTACAGAGTCTCAGGTAGAATCTGTAGAGCAAGAAGAAGAACTGTCTATGCAGTGGATCGTGGTGCTTACTATCTTTTTCACTACACTTTCACTAGTGGCGGTATATACTTTCAGTTATAAAATTTGGGTGCCATTAGAGCAGATCAGAAAAGGAGCCGAGCGCTTAGGTGCGGGTAATCTAGATACTAGAATTCAACTGAAACCTGAAAGTATTACAGAAGATTTGGTAGATGCATTCAATAGCATGGCTGATCGGCTACAAGATGCCCAAGAAGAAATTGAGCGATTTACGCATTTTTCCTATAGTACAGCTCATGACCTGAAAGCACCTGTGAATAACATGAAGTCGCTGATCGAAATGCTGGAGAACACCAAAATGGGAGACAATAGCTACGATACTGTGTTGAAAAATGTAAAAAGAAGCGCTGAGCAATTGTCTATGACAGTCAATGCTTTGAATGATGTGAATCACCTGCGAGCTTCATTGCATGAAGATCCGCAAATTTTGTCGTTTGATAAAGTTTTGGCCGAAGTAGCCCAAGGGATGTTGCAGGAAATTAAAGATTCTAATGCTACTTTCAGAAAAGACTTTTCAGCTTGTAAGCAAATTAAATACCCTCCACTACACCTCAAAAGCATTCTTCAAAATCTACTTACGAATGCTGTGAAGTACAAAAACCCAGAGAAGCCTCTAGTGATTGAGTTGAAGACGATAATCAACAAAGGTAGAGTGACTTTGATCGTAAAGGATACTGGTTTGGGCTTTGATGCGGTCAAGTATAAAGAAGAAATCATGAAGCCATTCGTAAGGCTGCACTCACATGTGAATGGCAGTGGATTAGGCTTGTATATCATCAATACCATTTTGAGCTACCACCATGGAGAACTCTTGGTGGATAGTAGACCAAAGCAAGGTGCTAGGTTTACTATTCATTTGAATGAAATGGATTAAAAACCAGTACCCTCAGATTTTTCTTTTTTTGGTTGTATAGCGTTAGGGTCTAAGGCTTTGAGGTGGTGAATGTGTTCGTCTACTAAATCGACTCGTTCAGTTACGGCATCTATATAGAGGACCAATTCTTCTTCTAGGGCAGCAATATCTTTATCGAACCCGCCACTACCTTTTCTTGCCATGTTTTTTTCAATGTGAATAACCTTATCACATTCCTTTTTTAAAAAGGATACGAATTTTTGATTTGTATATTTAGTCTCTAATAAAATGATGTCATCCAAAGTTTCTTTGGCAGCCAAGTCTTCACCAGCGTTATATTTTTCATTTACTGTAAAATACAGCGTGGTGTCATAATGATGAATCTGACTTAGCAAATGTGAAACTTCCTTTCGGTAACTTTTAGAATGGCAATAGTCCTTCATCCCCTCATAAGTTTCCATTTTTAATGCTTCTATGTCCCAGCTAGTACGCAGTTCGTCTATAATGAAAATGATGTCATTAGGTCGTTTTTGAGCGAAAATCGTAGAGGAAAATAAAATAAATAGGGCAAGAATAGAGATGGTTTTTTTCATGTTTTTCTAAAATTTGTAATGTTTCGAGTAGAACAAAACTATCGTTTATCCATGAAAATAAGGTACTTAGTACACGAAATGTGCAATTGGTTCCAGATCTGATGTTATGGAAATTCTTCGTCTAGGAAGCGCCTATTCGTTTTTAGCAAAGATTCTTTATTTTGCAAGTCCATCAACCAAATTATCACTATGAGAATATTAGGTATTGTTTTTTTGTGTTCTATTCTTGCTTTCAACCTTCAGGCTCAAAGCTATGGAGACGCTTTTAAAGAAGGAGGGAAGTATTACAAGCATGCTCGCTATGAAGAAGCCATTGAAAAATTCAATGAAGCATTGAAGTACGACAGCAGGTCAGACAAAGCTTGGTTTTATTTAGCGATGTCTTTCAAAAGAAATAATCAACCTGAACAGGCAGCTATTGCTTTTGAAAAATTACGAGGTGTCAATTCCGATTATAATCCAGCATTTTATTTTGAGGGTGGGGAAGTGTTTATCGAGCTAGATCGACTGTCTCGTGCCGAGCGGTATTTTGAGACTTTCTTGGAACGGTATCCAGACACACCTAACAATACGATGAAAAGGCACGAAGCAAAAAACAGATTGATCTATGCCCAAAAGAGCAGAGAAGTAAGGGAGCAACCCAATACGACTCCAGACCCCGTGCTTGTATCGCAGCTCAATAGCAACTCAAATGACTACGCTCCCCAGGTAAATCCAATGGGTACGAGATTGTATTTTACCAGTGTGCGTCAAGGTGGTTTTGACAATGTGCAAGACAGCTCTAGAAGCAACCATTTTGGAGAAGATATTTATGTATCTAACATGAAAGGTGATATGTGGAGTATGCCTGCCATGCTGCCAGAGCCAATTAACTCGATAAATGATGATTTCGGCTCTGCATTTACTGGAGATGGTCAGACTATGGTGTATGTGCGCTGTGGAGGCGACGAAAGTGTAGGCAATTGCGATTTGTACATTACGACACTGGATGGGACACAGTGGTCCGAGCCTGTAAATATGGGTAATGTGGTGAACAGTAAAGATTGGGATTCGCAGCCTACTATTAGTTCTGATGGTACCCGTATTATTTTCACATCGTCGAGAGATGGAGGGTATGGGGGGGCCGATTTGTATATGACAGAAATCAATCACCTTGGAGACTGGGGCATTCCTCAAAATCTAGGTGGTACCATCAACACACCTTTGAGTGATAATAGCCCCTTTTTAGCAGCAGATGGCAAAACCCTATACTATGCCACCAGTGGACATCCAGGCTATGGCGGTGCAGATATATTTTATAGCGTATTCGAAAATGGCAAATGGGCTAAGCCTATCAACCTAGGTGCGCCGATCAACTCTTCTGGTGAGGATAAAAACTTTAGTATTTCAGGATCAGGAATAGGCTATTTTTCATCATCAAGAGATAGCGATAGTTACAATATCTACGAAACAGATTTGCCAGACTACTTAAAGCCTAAGCCTACAGCTGTCATCCAAGGAATCGTGTCCAATGCCAATACTGATGCGCCACTTGGTGCTTTGGTTATGATCGAAGATATAGATACAGGTGAATTGATTGCAATCAACAAAAGTAATTCTGAAAGTGGCGAATATTTGGTGGTATTACCTGCCGGTAGAAACTATAGTGTGTCTGCCAGTAGGGATGGTTATTTTTTCTATTCTCAGAGTTTTGACTTGCCTAAGGATACCACTTATCAAGAAATCACAAAGGATATTGGCTTAGAGCCAATTGAAAAAGGAACGAAGGTGGTACTCAATAATATTTTCTTCGAATCGGGACGTGCAGAACTCAAGCCGATCAGCTATGTAGAGCTAAATAAGGCCGCTGATCTGATGAAGAAAAATGCCACAATGGTAATTGAAGTAGGAGGCTATACAGATAACTTGGGGTCAGATGACTTGAACTTGAAATTGTCGCAATCCAGAGCAGATGCTGTAGTGACCTATTTGAAACTAGCAGGAGTGGAAGAAGCCCGTCTGCAAGCAAAAGGATATGGGGAGACGATGCCTATAGCAGACAACAGCACAGAAGAAGGGCGGAAAGCCAACCGAAGAACGGAATTTGTCATCGTAGAGTTCTAATATTCTCATACGATGCACATAGAACCAACTAAAAATGTAGGTGCTTTTATATCATTAGTTTTTAAACTATCTTTTCTTTCAAGCTGCATTTATATTTTTAGTTGGTCTATCGTTTCACTTTTATGAGGTCATATTTTGTTTTATTGTTCTTGGGTTTGTGCTTTGCTTATCCAGGTATAGGACAGTCAAGTTTTGATCCTCAATTGCCCATAGATCACATTAGTCTATCCCAATGGACTGCTGAAGATGGCCTCTCATCCAATAATTTAACCAGCGTATTTCAAGACTCCAGAGGGTTGCTTTGGGTTACCTCTTTTAATGGTGTTATGATCTATGATGGAGAACGCATCGAAGTATATGATATCAATAACCTTAGCCTTTTAGAGACAGATGGTTTTTATACGGTGGTCGAAGGTGCCGATGGAATCATTTACCTGGGGTCACAAGGCAGTGGAGTACTCAAGTACACTGGAGGTCAATTCTCAAAACTCAAACCAACACAAGGGGTTTTACCTAAGTCAATTCCTTCGTTGCTGATGAGTACATCTGGTGTACTCTATATTGGCTCAAACAACAACGGATTGTACAAATTTGAGAATGGAGAAGCGACTAGAATTGATTTTTCAATGCTCAACAACAGTACAATTAGTGATATAGAAGAAGATGAAAAGGGACGAATTTGGGTCTCAACGGAAGGTCAGGGTATCTTTTGTATCAATAATGCTCAAGTTGAAAAACACTACCTTTCTCGTGATGGACTCTTGGATGATTATATTGAAGACCTTGCCATTACCTCAGTAGGAGTGGTGTTGATAGCTAGTTCACAAGGCTTGCAATTGATAGACTCAAAGGAGGAAATTCATGCTGTGGAGGCATTTAGTGGAGTATATGTCAACCATCTGATGATAGACGATTGGGGAGCCGTATGGGCTGGCACCGAAGATGGCCTCGCAAGATGGGTGCAGGGTTCAGGTCGGGTAGATTGGATATATGGAAAAGGAGGAATTGATTTGGTACGGATCAGTGCCATTATCAAAGACGAAGAAAACAGCCTGTGGCTTACATCAAGCAGGACAGGGCTTATTCGAGTGAAAGAAAGTAAACTGACTAATTATACCTACCCAAGCCTATCGAGTAACCGAGTCAATATCATACATGAATCTTGGGATGGGCGATTCTATATCGGTACAGATCAAAATCAAATTGATATTTATGACGAAGGTAAATATGCCCGATTGAAAATTAATACTGATCTGAATGGTAATGGAATTCGAGACATTTACCATGATAGAGATGGTTCATTTTGGTTGGCTACATATATTGGGATTGTTCATAAAGAGGGAGAGAAAGAGACCGTGTACTCAACTTATTCAGGGATGCCTGCTAATAACTTCCGGACAGTTTTGAAGGATAGTAGAGGGGATTTTTGGTTTGGTTCAAGATCAGGAGGCTTGGTGCAATTTAGGAATGATGAGATAGTAGAAATCTATAACCATGAAAACAAACTTGAATCCAATTTTGTACTCAGCGTAACCGAATCTGAGAATGGAGATTTGCTGATAGGTACGCATAGCGGTGGCATGACGATCATCAGGTCTTCTGGTTCATCCACTACCTTGCACCTAAAACCCGATGACTCTGGTGTTTTGCTATTCAACATAGACATGATATCTGATACGACAGCCTGGGTCACAGCCAATATAGGTTTGGTCTATTATAATGGAGATAGTCTGATGCCAGTAGATTTGATGTCTGACAAGCGAAGCAAAACGTATTTTGACCTAGTCGATGATGGTAAAGACGACCTTTGGTTGACTACTAATTTGGGTATTATCCAAATAGCAAAAAAGAACTGGCAAAAGTATCAGAATGGAGAAGTGACCGAATTGTCGTATCAGCTTCTAGATGAAAACAATGGCATGAACAACAAAGAGTGCACAGGAGCTACTCGATCACTGCTGACCAAGGACGGGAAGGTGATGGTTCCCACATTAGGAGGAGTGTGTGAAGTGAACCCTAGTAAACTTCAGTATTATGGAGGGCAACCGAAGGTGACCATTAGGAATGTAGAAGTGGATAACGAACGTTTGAGTCTGCAAGAAGAGGTGGCTATCATAGAGCCAGGAGCCTTGCGCTATGTCTTTGAATTTGCCGTGCATAGTTACACTGCGTCAGATCGAAATCAATATAAATATCTACTTGAAGGACTTGAAAATGAGTGGAGCGCACCTAGTTATAATGGTCGTGTAGAGTATACAAGTTTGCCACCAGGGAAATATACCTTTAGGGTTATAGGTGCTAATGAAAACAATATTTGGAACAATATAGGTGCGGAGTTTAGCTTTCGGGTAAAACCTTATTTTTATCAAACAGCATGGTTTTATTTGTTAATCTTTTTGTTGGTTATGGGCACATTTATTTTGATTTATCAATGGCGGATGGCTTTTATCAACCGACAGAACGTAGAACTAAAGAAAGTGAATGCTGAGCTAGATCGATTCGTTTACAGCGCTTCGCACGAAATCAGATCTCCCTTATCCTCTATTTTGGGATTGATCAACTTGGCCAGAATGGGAGATCCCCATAAGCGGCTGGAATATTTTGATCATATTGAAAAAAGTGTCAATCGCTTGGATGATTTTATACACGATATTGTAGACTATTCCAGAAATGCTCGTCTGGGTATAGAGGTTAGTCTGGTGGATTTTAACGAAATCATATCTGATATCATAGCAGACATTAGCCATACGGCCAATTTTGAGAAAATCAGATATGAAATGTTATTGAACCATAAGGAGGATTTTTATACAGATGTCAGAAGGTTGAAAGTAGTATTGAGCAATGTGATTATCAATGCATTTAAACATCATCAACCAGATCGAATATCAGCACCGTTCGTACTAATAGAGATCGCCGACACGAAGAAAGGGGTGAAGATTACCGTGAGCGACAATGGGCCAGGCATCGAGAAAAAACATCATTCTAAGATGTTTAATATGTTTTATCGAGCGACTACGTCTAGTGAAGGTTCTGGATTGGGACTCTATATTGTCAGCGAAATTTTGGAAAAACTGCAAGGAGAAATAGAAGTGACATCAGAACAAGGGGTAGGTACTACCTTTGATATTACTTTGAGAAATATGGAGGCACTTTTTCAGGACAAGCATATGGCTTGATCCAGACTACGCTTCAATTTTAGAAATGATTTAAACTAACTAACCATGAACAAAGTCATTTTTACTGCGGATGATTATGGGGTGATCCCAGCAATAGACGAAGGGATAATCAAAGCAGTCAATGCAGGAAAAATCAATTCCGTCGCCGCTTTTTCTAATCACCATCTTTTTGAGTCGCGTATCAAAAAATTACAAGACTCTTGCGCAGGAAAAACATTTGAAATAGGATGCCACCTGACTATATCATCAGGTAAGCCTATTTCAGAGCGGAAAATAGGATTGCTTACTCGCCAAGGTAGCCTCGGTTTTCGCAGACGCAAATACTTTAAAAAGTATACGCAGATGAGAAGGACTAAGCATACAACTCAGGAACTCAATGACCTGCATTACGAATTAAGCAAACAAGTAGAACAGTTTTATAAGTATGACATTGAGATTACGAATCTGAGTTGCCATCACAATACCTTATTCTTTTTTGAAGATTACCACCAGTTGTTTTTTCAAGTAGCCAAAGAGTTTGGACTGGTGGTTCGTTCTCCGCTCAATATCCCCAAAGCCATGAATGATCTTTATATATCGATGGTGGTGCTGCGGCTATTCGATAATATGTCGAAGGAAGACAGACATCGGATTTTATCGCATACGCGGAATATGCGTTCGTTTTTATCGCAATATGAGGGGTTGCCAGACATGCCTATTGCCTTAAATACTGTGCACTATGGGCCGCTAGCATTGCCTACCAATCGTTTGAGTAATTGTGAAATAGATGCTTATGCCGATGAAAAGAACCTAGCCTTGCGTATGGAACTTAGCAATGATGCACCAGAAGAGGAAGTGATGGAGTATGTTTTTCATTTGATAGATGACAACTACGATCAAATAGATGCTTATTGTGAACAGACCAAGTTTTCGAATTCGAGGTACACAGGCATAGATGCTGGGTATTTTGATAGCCGGATGGCAGAGCAACGAGCTTTACTCAACTTTGAATTGTCGCATTTGGTTTCTTTTGAATCTTGGCGCAACTTGTCTCGTTTATAATAACTAGCTTTGCACAACAAGAGAGTTTTTCAGACTTAGGTAGAAACAAAACAAAGTATATTTTGTATTAATTTAAGAGTTCTGACCAAATACCAATTATAAAGAACTACCTTTGCTACTGGAATCCGTAAGATCCATCCCGCATTTGTCCTTTCTACAAAATATTTAGGCATTTCAGTATTGATTTTATTATTTCCTAAATAAGGTGCAGTACTTTATTTAACACTAAATACTAGATATGTCAAAATCCCAGAATAGCTTCATCAAGAATCAGAAGGCTAAGAAGAAAATGCTTAAGAAGAAGGAAAAAGAGGAGCGACGAAAGGAAAGACAAGAAAATAACAATAAAGGAGGAGAGTTGTCAGATATGATGGCTTATGTTGATGAATACGGAAACATCCTCTCTGAACCACCAGAGCCAAAAATAGAAAAGAAAAAGGATGAGCGAGCAGCTCCTCTAAAAAGGCACGAAAGAGCCGAAAGAACTGAAAGAACCGAACTTAAATAAAGATTTTTTTTAATAATTTAATATACTAATGCAAGGAACAGTAAAATTTTTCAATGACGCCAAAGGATTTGGTTTCATTAAGCCATCAGATGGAGGAGACGATATTTTTGTACACACTTCAGGTCTAGTGGATGAAATCAGAGAAAACGACGAAGTTGAATTTGACACCGAAAGAGGTAAAAAAGGCATCAACGCTGTGAACGTAAAAGTTCTAGGTTAATCCTTTCTTTTGATATCATACAAAGAAGTAAAGCAAGTCCTTTTTGGGCTTGCTTTTTTTGTACTTGCTTTTCCATTAGTGTCGGGTCAGTTGATAATGGCGCCATCGAAGTAACGTACGCGAATAGGCAAGCCCCTAGAGCTTTTGCCTATATATACCATTTGAGTATCTGTCCACACAGCTTCAGGTTTGTTCTTGTTGATGACAGGGTTTTCCACTTCCATAATGATACCTTTATTGACTTCAGAATCACTTGAGTTTGCTTGCTCATTGAAGTGAGTCCAGGTTTTAAGTACAATATCTTTGGCTAGATTATTTTGTCTGTGCTCAGGGTGGATTAGGCATCGAAAATGCAACATATGAAAGCCCAGCGTAGGCACTAATGCAGAATATACAGTACTCACACCTACTACCTGCTTTTGCTTATCCATGATTACAAATACGACTTGTTCAACCCTTTCTTCTGCTTTTGCTGATTTCGGTAGTGCACCTAGGGCTGTCCAAAAACCGATGATTTGAGCTTTTATTTCTGGTTTTTTGCCATTCCATACATTTTGAAACAGATAGTTGTCTTGAGATTTCTGACTGGGGGTATTCATAGATGTTCGGCTAAGTTTTAGCTTGTAAATATTTTTATTTATTGAGCAGGTGTAGGCAGACTGTCTTTAAAATCATCATAGGATATGCCAGTTTCTGATATACCACTTTTATCGCAGCCCAATTCGTCGGCTTTGGCATTGATGTCTTGCACTCTGTTGGTGGGTGATGGATGAGTACTCAAAAACTCAGGTCCGCTACTTTGGCCAGAGGCTGATAGCTTTTCGAAAAAAGTAGCAGCTCCGTTGCAGGCATACTCCGTGTCATTTAGATAAATGACCGAATGTTCGTCTGACTCGGCTTCATCTTCTCTGCTAAACTTGAGTGCAAAGAAGCCTGAAGCTAATTGGGCTACATTGCCTTCCCCTAAAAGGATTTGTACAATGATTTGAAGACCCAAATTTTCTTTCATCTGATCACTCGAATGACGTTCGGAAGCATGTGCAATCTCATGTCCCATCACGCCAGCAAGGTCGTCTGCATTGTCCAAGTAGTGAATCAACCCTGTGTAGACATAGATAAAGCCACCAGGCGTAGCAAAGGCATTTAGTACCTCATCGTTGTGTATGATTTTCACCTCATCGTAGTGAAAAATATCTTTGTATTTTACATCGTCACTGGCTACGATAGCATCTGTCATTTTTTGAATATATGCATATGCTTCGGGATAATCCTCTTCAGATAACACAGGATAATTAGTAGGGTCTTGTGCGATTTGAGCGACTACGGATTTTCCCATTTCCACATCGTTCTCAGGAGTGAGTCCTGTGAGCTGGTCTACTGCATCGCTACACCCAAAAGCTAGCATGCTGATAACTAAGCTGAAAAGTACAAATTGAATTTTTCTCATGAATTTTTATGAATGTCAGACCCTCAAATTTATAGCACTTCACGCAATTGGTCTATTGAAAGGTAAACAAAATAAGAAAGCATGTGGTGTCACGCATATGCTTGTCCTCGGTATTATCTAGTTTTGTCTAAATTTTTTAGTGTATGCATACATTTGATTCGTTCCAACTCAAAAATCCTTTAATAAATGCTATTGCCGATTTGGGATTTGAACAGCCCACACCAATACAGACGCAGGCTTACCCAGTGATCATGTCTGGTAGAGATGTAGTTGGGATCTCTCAGACGGGGACAGGCAAGACTTTTGCATACATGCTGCCATTGCTGCAGGAGTTGAAATATTCGAATCAGGTCAACCCGAGAATTCTTGTTCTGGTACCTACGCGAGAGCTGGTGGTGCAGGTGGTAGAGCAGATTGAGGTTTTTGCCAAATACATCAGTGTGCGTGTGCTGGGTGTCTATGGAGAATCTAATATCCGAGTACAAAAAGAAGCCCTAGCTGAAGGGCAAGATATTATAGTAGCTACGCCAGGTCGTTTGTATGATCTTATTGTCAATCGTGCCTTGCAGCCCAAGGAGCTGGGTAAACTGGTGATTGATGAAGTAGATGTGATGCTGGATTTAGGATTCAGAGTGCAGTTGACCAATCTCTTCGAGCTATTGCCAAACAAAAGGCAGAATATCATGTTTTCGGCTACGATGACCGAAGAGGTGGATGTACTCATCGATGAATATTTCACCATGCCAGATAAAATTGCTGTGGCTGTGAGTGGTACGCCGTTAGACAATATCCAGCAGGAGGCTTATGCGGTAAAGAATTTTTTGACCAAAATTAGATTACTCAATCATATACTGGTAGACAAAAACACCTATCATAAGGTGCTGGTATTTATATCCAATAAAAAATTGGCCGACAGGCTATTTGGAGCGGTAGAAGATCATTTTGGGTCGCATGTATGCATCATTCATTCCAATAAATCTCAGAATTATCGTTTGCGCTCTGTCGAGGAATTTGACCAAGGCAGCAAGCGGATACTGATCGCTACAGATGTTATAGCTCGAGGTTTGGATCTAGACAAGGTTTCGCATGTCATCAATTTTGATGTGCCTAACTATCCAGAAAATTATATGCATAGAATAGGTCGTACAGGTCGTGCCGAAGAAAAGGGGCACTCTATTTTGTTTTATACAGAGAAAGAAGAGCCATTAAAAGAGGCCATAGAGTCTTTGATGGATTATCAGATTCCTTTACTAGATATCCCTGAGGAAATAGAGGTGACCAACGAGCTCATACCCGAAGAGCGACCCAAAGTAGCGGAGAGTAACTACAATCGAAACACCAAAGTACGCTTGGTTAAAATTGAAGACGAGGAGAAATTAGAAAAAAACAAAAAAGTAAACCTCGGAGGATCATATAAGCGAAAGCTGGCAATGAAACATAAGAAACCCAGAACTCGCGGAGATAAAAATCAGCAGGGTAAACGAAAAAGAGGCTAGTTTTTGTTTGACTGTTAATTCATCAGGACAAAAGCTCCCCAATAATATGGCTCTGGGAAATCTTTCCGAAGCCTTTTTTGTGCTGCAATGAAAGCTTCGCTTTTAGATTTTCCACTCATCCATTCATGATAGAAGTACGTCATCAAACTTTTGGTAGCTTCATCACTTACTTTCCAAAGACTCATAACTACAGATTGTGCACCTGCTACCTGAAAGGCACGCTGTAAGCCATAGACTCCTTCGCCAGATTTGATTTCACCTAGGCCTGTTTCGCAGGCACTCAACACCACTAGATCTGTGTTTTTTAAATCTAGCGTCAACACTTCGTAGGCGGTTAAGATACCATTGTTGGCAGTACTTACTTCATTGGTAGATTGATAGCCGCCCATGGCCTGTTCGGCATTGGCAAGCATTAGACCTGATCGGAGTAGAGGATTGGCGGCAGCCTGGCTCACTTCGATGCCCAATACTTTTTCCTGAGTAGACTCACTTTCTTGTAAAAAGAAACCATGAGTGGCTACATGCAACAAGGAAGGGGAGGCGATTTTTTTGAAGTTATCCTCAGTAGCATTTTTCGCCATAAACGACTTTACCGTATAGCCATTAGACTGTGTGATTTGGCTGATGGCTTCTATTTCTGCTTTGGTGCCTGGTAGGGCAGCGAGTAGTCCTTCATTTCCATAGTCTGGGTACCCAAAAAAGTCAGCCAACTTAGCAGTTGCTTTATTGCTTTTGGGGGCGATCAGATCGCGGGTACTTGCATACAAGTGAAAATTCATGCCATCGGCTACATAGGTGTTATCTGGCTTTTTGAGTGCACTGATGTTGACTTGAAAATATACTCCATCTAGAGACAAGTGTACGTTTTTTACACCACCCAGTTTTTGATCTACTGGCTGCCAGTATTGTTCGTAGAGGATTGGGTTGTCTATCTTCAGTCGAACCATGTTTTGATAACCTTTGGCATATTTGCCGTCTAGCTCTGCTCCATTGTCTAAGATCGCTAGCGCAGGATGTAGTGTATTGGGGTCGGCAATGAGGAAAGCATACTTTTTATGAGTTGTAAAACTATTTTTATAAACAGGAAATCCTATCGTTTCTATGGCGACATCAGTGGGAGCCAGAGCACTCTTGATTTCGCCTAATGTTGTAGTAGGTAGTTTATTGGCTGCGGCAAAATCTGCAGACTGCTTGCTCAATGCTTTTTCCAGTTGGTTTGCTTTAGTTTCTGCATCATCCAAATTAATTTTCAGTTGATCGAGCTGTGCTTTGGAATAGGTGTAGTAGAGCAGGAGGTCTTCTTTGGATTGTTGCCATTCTAGATATAGTGCTTTGAGAGATTCGTTGTTGCTATTTAAAATTTCATTTCTAATTTTAGATGAAGCACTAAAAAGGATGCCTTTGGTTTTCAATTGGATGTTGTACATCTCAGTGAGTAGTGCAGGGTCTTCGATGGCTCGCTCACTAGCATAGTTATAAAACTTTAGAATAGAGGGTCTTATCTGTGACCAATATTGTCCTTTTTCGTATTCACTCATGGCGGCGAAGTTTTGTTCTACTTGCGTGAGGTTGGTAGAGATGACCTGTTTGAAGCGTTCATTGGCTAAGTTGTAATTTCCTTGTTTCCAGGCGACTACAGCTAAATCCTCAAGTGATCTCAGGTAGTCTGGGTGGTGTATGCCAAAATACCTGATATAAGCTTCGTTTACTTGATTGAGTACTGTTGCGGCTTCTGTATACTGGCCTCGATACAAGTGGTATTTACCTAGGTTATGTTTGGTTTTGATATAAGCAGGGTGCTCTTCATTATATTTTTTTGCAAATATTCTTAGTGCATCATCAAGTAGTGTTTGTACGTGGTCGGTTTTGCCAGATTCTAGCAGCACACTCGCTAGGTAGTTTTCTACATTGGCATAATCTGTCTGGTTTCTAGCCATTCTTTTTTGTTTCAACTCTAGAATTTCATTGAAGAGCTGTTCGGCTTGTTCGTATTTGCCTGCACTGTAATAAATCAGTCCTTGGTTGATTTTGAAACTTATATTGTCTCGTCCTTTTTCTCTGAGTTCTTCTCCTGCCATATTCATGGCTGTAGCTATGAGTTTTTCGGCTTCTTCATCTTGCCCTATTTCATTGTAATACAAAGCCTTGTTGCTCGTTTGGATGGCGTGAGAGAGGCTGTTTTTTTTGTTTTTGCTCAGAAGTAAGTCTTCGGATTTTTGAAAATATTCTTCGGCTTCGGTGTATTTGCCTTGAGATTGCACGATCACTGCTAGGTTGTTGTATAGCGAAGCCAGAGCGATACAGTTGACACCTATTTCTTCTTGAAAGTAGCTGATCGTTTGATTTATTAATTCTTCTGATAGGTTATATTTTCCTTCAGCATGAATCATGATGGCGATATTGGCCATGGTTTTGCCTATAGCGTATTTTTCTTCGAGACTCACCGTATCCATGTCTAGCAGGTCTCGGATATCAAAAACAGAGTCTAGAGAGATCATGGCATAACTAGCTTCATTGGTAAAGAGCGCTAACGCTTCCATGAAGTTATAAGTGGCTATTTCTGGGTTGATGTATATGGAAAATTCTGCCGTACGGTTCAATTCAAATATTTGCTCATAAATTTCAGGTACGATGGGTTCGCCTTTTCCATCATAATCAGCCCCTAGGGTGTAGAGTAGACTTTCCTGACTGTCTCTATTGGCAAAAAAGGAGGCTCTATTGCCCTGTGAGAAAATGTAGTTGTAAAATGAAGTGTCTTTATCCAGTTGCTCTGCTCTAAGTTTTTCTACCTGGCTATCTGTGTCAAATAGCTCATTGGCAACATCGAGGTGCTCTTGTTTTACAAAATCGTTGATTTTTAGTTTGCCTAAGTTGAACTGCGCCTGAGTAGTGGTAAACAGAGAGAATCCAGTGAGGAGTGAGAGAATGATTAACTGCTTCATGTTGATTGTTTTACAAACATGAAGTTAAAGAATTTTGCGTATTCGATTTTAAAGAATGGAGCTTTTGAATTAGGGTTATTCCTTTGTTTTATCTTTGGTGAGCTTACTCTCGTAGCTACTGCGGCTTAGTACCTGATTCATCATTTTGATTACATCATCTATTTCGATAGAAGTATTGTTGATGTGCTTGAGCATTTCTGGTAGCTCTTCTTGGTTGAAAGCATTTTTGTTGAGCATCAAACTGGTCAGGCCTAGGAGGCGTGAGAGTGGACCACGGAGTTCGTGTGATGTCTGAAAGGCATATTCTTCTAGGTTTTGTAACAATATTTTTCGCTCTTCGTCCTGTTTACTCTTTTCTGTAATGTCTAGCTTATTGAGCCATAACCAGCTGATCTTTCCATTGTCAACTTGTGACGTTACATGGCCGATAAACCACCGATTCGTACCATGGATCGATTCTGTCATGACTTTTCCATTAAGGTGATAGTCATTTTCGACATAGGTTTCCAACAGATTTGTCATTGACTCTTTATGATCCATAATAAAGGATAGGCGTTCGCCAATGAGGGTAGTGGGATCTTTGTGTAAGTATAGTTTTGCAAAAACATGATTACACTCTACTAGCGTCAAATGATCCTGTAAGTGGGCTACTTGCTGTGTTTTTGGCCAGCTTGTATCTAAGGGTGGGTTTAGTTCGAGTCGAGCGATTCCTTCAAAGCTATTGGTAAATAGTTTACGGTATTTGTCCTCACTTTCTAATAGTCTTTCGGTAATACCAATCAACTCATTTTGCTTTTTTCGAAGGTCAGTGGTACGCTCTTCTACTACCTCTTCAAGGTTGGAAGTCAATCTATCTAGCTTGACATTGTTTTCACTTAAATGAATATTTGATTTTTCATAAATGAAAAGCAAATACCCAATAATTAGATTGAAAATAGCCCAATAATAGATAGATGTGAGGTAGGTGTAATCGTTATTGAGGAATGTCTTAGTGAATTCTTGATTTGCATCAAAATGCAATAAGTACGATTGCTGAAAATAAATACAGACTAAACTAAACACCATTAAAAAGCCATATATGATGGGTTCTTTCTTGTACGAAAAGAGAATTTGAGAGACAAGTGATAATCCAATAATACTTAGGTCGAAATGGAAATAATAATCTGGTGAGGTACCCTGTACGACAGGATCTAACACGAGCCAAAAGGCAATCCATGAAAGGATATAAACCCACCTGCTGAGCAGAAATTGGTCTTGACGGTTTAAATAATAACAAAACAATGAAGCACCAGCAAACATCATTCGAGTAAACTGGTCAAAGTTTAACTCATTATAGGGGATTAAGTATTCTTTGTAATCCAATACATATGAAATGAGAATAATGATGGGCACCATCAAAAACATCACATTGGCTAGAATGATCCTTTCCTTAGTAGTTTTTAATTTCTCTGAGTCTGATCCAACAAGAAAAAGTGTACCGATGAAACTATGCTTCGTCAAGAGTTTATTTCTATATAGTATTGAATGTATTTATGTGCTAACAAGTCGAATAGCACGCATCAGATTTGGGTTATAACAAGATAAACGATAAATCTAATAATGCAAAATTAAGCGTAACTACCAGAGTCCTATCGGGCTTTGTATGAATGGTTAGAGCAAGGGATTAACTGATTATTTTTTGGACGAATCCCTTATCTCGAGGATAAGCGAGAGTAAGTTGCATAGTTCGGTGTTGGGTTGCAGGTCATCGAACAGATGAGTATACGATGTAGTAGTGGTGTAGGCTACGAGCTGCGAATGTCTTGCCCCATCGTATGTCCGTTTTTGACTAGGAGAGACTAGTTTTGGCCACTGCTTTGGAGAAGTCTTTTCTAGCTTATTTATAAGTTTACTCCAATTATCGGAGGTGATGATTTGTTTCTGTGTAGTCGCTTTTGCCTCTCTATTTAGTTTTTGTGTGATGATCGAATGATAAGGAGTGATAGTGATCTGCTCAAAATAGGTTCTGGATGTCGATTGAAATTCAATCTTGGTTATCTGGTTAGGTTGAGCAAAAACCGAGTATGTGAGCGCGCTGAATAAAATGAAGGTGAAATATCGCATACGTGTGGTTGAGTATAAACAACAATGATACCATATCATTTTTTGATGAGAAGCTGCATGCCTGCAATGGTCATTATGTATAATTTTAATTTATGAAAAAGCAACAAAAAGAGTATATGCAGGAAGCGATTCGGCTTTCGATTCAAAATGTGACTGCTCATACAGGTGGTCCATTTGGGGCAGTGATCGTGAAGGATGGTGAAATAATAGCCAGGGGCACCAACTTAGTTACTGCTAATAATGACCCTACGGCACATGCTGAAGTGGTAGCAATCAGAGCAGCTTGCACTTTCTTGGGTAGCTATCATCTCGAAGGATGTGAAGTATATACCAGTTGCGAACCCTGTCCCATGTGCTTGGCAGCCATTTACTGGGCGCGACCAGCAGCTGTCTATTACGCCAATGCCAAAGAAGATGCGGCAGCTATACAGTTTGACGATCAGTTTATTTATGAAGAGCTGTCGCGTCCCTTGGCAAAACGAAAGCTTTTCACTCGTCAGATGATGAGGGAAGAGGCTTTGGAAGCATTTCAAATATGGGAGGCGAGCACGGACAAAAAAGAATATTAGTTTTAACTAGTCCAATCAATAAAACGTGATTTCACAATCGGGATACATCGTCTGAAATTCATCCACTTTGCTCTGACTCAGACGAGTATTATAGCATATGAGTGATTTCAAATTTCGCTTATCGAAGACACGATCCAGTCTCCACATGCGTGTATTGCTCACATTGAGACTTTCAAGGTTCATCAAATCATCGACTCCTTTTATACTTTTGATATTGGTGCCAGAGCAATCGAGATGCTTCAAACTACGCACCTCATAAAGGTCTTTGAGGTCTTCTATTGCAGTTTGTGAGATGTTTAAAGTTTCTAGTTTAGTCAATTTAGAAATACCCTCAAGTGAGATGAGTGGGCCGTTAGTACAAGTCAGTTTCAAGAGCCCTTCGTGCATATACAATTCGCTCAAATGGGTTAATTGTATGCGATCTAGTTTGATAGCCTTTAGGTTGATAAAGGCCTGTAGGGGGGCGAGTGATGGTATTTTTTTGTTGACGATTTCAAGCTCTTGCTTTTCTATCAGTCGATGCAATTCGAATGAGCTAGGGTTGGAAAGTCCGAATGTCTTTTGCCATACGGGAGGCAAATTGTTCCACCAAGTCAATACGCTGTCCGATTGATATATGATGACAGTCTGCGGATTTGTAGACAAATGACTAACGACTTGGCTTTCCTCTACGAATGTACCTTCTGTGTCTAGTAGTTCTAATTGGTTCAATTGATTCAATGGTTGAATGTCTTTGACTTTGGTATTCGTTAGGAAGAGTTGCTTTAGCTTTTTGTTGGCTTCTAAGCCATCTAAACTTGCTATAGGCAAGTCTATGCCAGATAGAAACTCTAGATCTTCCATGTCGGAGGTAAAATCAAAGCTCCCAATATCATTACGACTTACGTTGAGATAGCGCAATCTTTTGAATTTTTGCAGGGGAGAAGAGGTGTACAGTTTCTTGTCAGATACATCTAGCGAATCGATGTTCATGAGCATGGCTAGGTCTTCTTTGGTAGGCTCATTGGTGCCCATTTGTGTGCCTAGTACACTTTTCCAATTGGCGGGTAGCGACCACCACCATTGTGTGAGTTGTTGGCTGTTGGTGACTACCACCACAGACGGGTGTTGCGTCATAAATTCAGAAGCTATTTGCTCCGTGACACTAGAGAGATCAGCATAGATTTTTTTCAAATGTGGTAGACCTGCTAATGGAGTAAGTTTGGAGACTTTGGTTTGATTAATCAACAGCTCACTCAGCATAGGGTGATTTTCTAGTCCGTTCAGATTGACAATGCGTGTTTCTGATAGGTTGAGTGTTTGCACTTGAGGCAAACTTTGAAAAACAAATAAATGATCTACTGGGGTTCTAGACAAGTTTATAGCTACTAGTCCCGTGCTATTAGCGAAAAATGTAGGGTCGTCGAATGCCGTGTTTGATAGATTGATGTTTTGCAATGCTTGTAGAGCATTCAACGCATCAAAATCTGTGACAGCAGTACCAGATAAGTTGAGTTGTTTAAGTTTGGATAGTCGTGCCAATGTACTGATGTCGGTGACTCCTGTATTGGACAGATCCAATCGAACCAGTTGGTCAAAATATTCTAATGTTGTAATGTCCACCAATCGAGTGTTTGCAGAGCGTAGGCTATTGAGATGTCGGGCGTATCGTAGGGGGCTGAGATCTGTGATTTTTGTATCACTGATGTCTAATTGCTTCAAGTTCTTCAAGGCTGATAGGGGCTCTAAGTCTAAAACGAACTGATTTCCAGCCAGGTTGAGGCTGTCGAGTGAGGCAATTTTCATCAATGTTTTGCTGTCAATCACTTCAGCAGGTACCAGGCTTTTGAAGATGTTGACCCAGCCAAAGGAAAGGCTTTCCCACCAAAGTTGGAGTTCTTTTTCACGGCTTACTTTCGTGCTGTATACACTTACGATTTTCAGATCGTTGGTCTGTTCGTTGTGGTTTACTTCCAGAAAACGCTTCTTCGTACTATTGAGAGTTTCGTCGTCTAGTGTGGTTCCCTGCAGGGTACTTTCAAAAGATACTAAATAGTAATAGCTGCCATCTTCAGCTTCTATTCTCTCTATTTCTATATTGTTGAAATCGAAATGAATGTCGTTGAAAAAGAAATCTACATCGCGCAAGTAAGCAGATACATCTTTGTTGGTGATTACCTTTCGGTCCAAAATCAAATCATCTTCGATTTGTACTTCCTGATTTTTGAATACTTTCTTGTAGCTCTCCGTGATAATGACCTCTTTGTCGCGAGTAGAGGTTTTATTTCCACCTATGGTGTTGAGCATATATTCGTAAAAGTTCACCAAGCTGCGCACTTCATCTATGCTGCTGTCGTCGGGGGCGGTTTGCGCCTGACTCAGCGTGTATGTGAGGCTGAGTGCCAACAAAAGAAAGTATTTCATCACCTTAATTTTTGTCGTATATGTAGTCCAACATTTGTTGTTTTTGATCGTCGTTTGCCAGAGGAACTAAGCTGGATATGAGCCACCCAGAATTGTACCCTGGTCTGTTGAAATTGGAGATTCCAAAATAATAGCCGTCGATCGCAAAGAAATGGAAATTGACATTTTTCACAGAGGTAAATTCTAGATTTCCTTGATTCAATTCATAAATGAATAGCGTAAGATAGTCTGGCTGAAATGTCCTTGGGGTAAACTGCTCTGCATGTTTGTTGTCCTTCAGGCCTTTACGCAAAGTCATGAAATCTAGTTCGTGACTCATCGGGTGAAGGAATTTCTTCGTTTCAGTGGTGTCTTTGTCAAACCATTTTTTGAATTGACTGAAAGCTACATCGTCGATCACCCATTCATAGCCTTGACCTTGTTGCTGCAAGCGCATGTATAAAGTACCAGAGATTGCACGGCCTTTGTATTTGAATGTGGCACTGACCTCTGCCAACCAGTCGTCTTGATTGAAATCTAAAAAGGCAGGAGATTTTTTGTCAGTGATTTTGGCAATAAATGCTTTAGTCTGATCATTGTCCAATTGATTGGTTTTGGTGTCGAACAAGACGGGCATGTATCTTTTGCGAAGATTGGCATCTCGGTAGCGCTTGTCTGAAGGATAGTAGCGTTTACCATCTTCATCCTCTTCGCCATTGAAGCGTCTAAAAAACTGATTGATTTGTTTGGTAGAGGCTCGGAGTTGCTCTTCAGTATCTTTCATACTATCAGTGAGCCCTTGGCCCACTGATGCATGTATAGATAATAAGGTAATTAGTGCGAATAGGATGCTTTTCATGCAGACGTTTCGGTTACTCTAATGTCGCCCAACATGACATCCCAGAATTCGATGATTCTACCTGCAATCTGCGTTTCTTTCTTCTTCACGTAGATTGTAATGTCTTTTTTAGTGGTGTCTTTGTAGTTCAATGTACCGTCTTTAGAGCTGCCTTCGAATCGCTGATAGACTGTGATTACACCTACAAAAGTACCGTCAGGCTGCTGCTCTAGATCACTCACATAATGAATGTCGTACCATTGGATTTTCACTTTGTCATAATTCAAAGCCATTAGTCTTTCGAAGTATTCTCTCACTTTGTAGTAAGTCACTTCTTCTTTACTGAGCGACGATACGCCCATCTCGCTATCTGTAGCAAATAGCTCTTCGGCTCTGTTCATCACACGCTGGGCTTCGGAAAACTGGGTGTCCTTTTTACCGATAATACTGATGTATTTACTCAGGTCTTTTACCTTTTCTAATGCTAGCGAATCGATGGCTTGTTTTCTCTTCGGGTCTATTGTACTTTGGCCAAATGCGCTAGCGGTCAGCAAGAGAGCCAACGATAGCATGGTATATTTGATTATTTGCATGTCTTTAATTTCTTTTCAGGTGATATACTTATTTTTTTAATACCAATTCTTTGATATTTCCATTGCTATCATAGACTACTTCTTCTACTTCTGCAGGTTTGCTCTTAGTGTCTTTCAAGTAATCTAAATACTTACCAATGGTAGTAGGTTCGTCGTAGTCAGGATTAGCCCCATCATGATAGATCACCACTAGCACAGGTGCTTCTGATGAGCTAAACATCGTCAGTGCCTCGTCGATGCTGGCGTTGGCCGCAGCAGTTGACGGAGCGCTTGATACTGCTCTCATGTACTTGTTGAGCTTTTCCTCTTTTGTAGGTATTTTTTCGGGTATTCTTTCCTCTACTACAGGTGTTTCTTCTACTTCATTCACTGGGACTTCATCTTCTTCTACTTCTTCGATAGGGGCAGTGACTTGTGCCAGATTTTTCTTGCTTTTGCAAGAAGAGACACTGATAATCATAGCGATCAAGATCACGAGTGAAAGGGGAGAGATATTTAATGTTTGTTTTGTCATGGTTGAAATAATTTGAATGTGTTTATTAAGATTCTTTTGTTCAAACTTGTTGCGCATATACAAATAGCGTTCCAGTTGAGATTAACATTTCATAAATAGTTTTATTTAGTTCCGTTATTACTTGCTTACCATCTCACAGGCGGTAGCCATAGGCAAGTTGATTTCAAATGTTGTTCCTTTACCTATTTCACTATTCACAGTTATTTTACCACCCAGTTGTTGGCATAGACTTTTAATAATTGATAAGCCTAATCCGTTGGAAGGTTCTCCATTGGTGGGTTTAGCCGAAAGGCGTGTAAAAGGTTTGAACATTTTGAGCTGATCTTGTTCACTGATCCCTGGTCCTTCATCTCTTATTATGAGATTCAGATTATCATTTTGGGAATGAATGTCGATGTGTATCGAAGTGCCTTGCACAGAAAATTTGATGGCGTTGGACATCAGGTTGTCCAATATTCTGGAAAGCAAGCCAGCATCTGTACGTATGTCAAGATCAAAAAAATCTCCAGTTAGGATTAGTTTTTGGTTTTTTGATAAAAGGGCCTTTTCGAAGTTGGCTTGCCAGTTTTCGATAAACGGCCCTAGTGCTATATCTGATAAATTTAATATAGGTTTTTGGTTTTTGGCTTGGTTGATGTCCAACAAATCTTGAATCATGTTATTGCCATTTTTTACAACCGAACGGATCTTTGATATGTAGTCTTGTTGGTCTTTATTCAAATTGCCTTCCATGGAAATGAGTTGGGTCAGTCCTTCTATGTTGTTGAGCGGTGTTCTCAAATCGTGTGCTACTATACTGATGATCCCATCTTTTTCTCTGTTCAGATCAGATAATTTCGAATAAGAATTGGTCAAATGTTCGAAGGCCTCTTCAATGGCCATGTTTTTCGTTTTGATTTCTTCGTATGCTTTTTGAAGCGCATTGGATTGATTTTGTAGCTCTTCTTTTTGCTTGGAAATTTCACCTGTGCGTTGTGCTACTTTACGTTGTAGTATTTGACGTTGTATTCGTACCCGACGGCTATTGAGTAGGATGACAACATAGATGCCAATGCATACGAAAATACCTAGGAGAATAAACAATCCATAATTGATATTTTCTGCGTCTATTATGAATGATATAAGTAGTGCTGCCGCTACTTTTTGGCCAAACATGCTTCTTTCTTTATCTGCTTCTGTACTCTAACTCGAAAATTAGGGAGGTTATTCGTATTAACCTTTATTCTTGATGAAAAAATTATTGAAGGATTGAAATTTATTTCAAAAATCAACCTCTGATCGTAGTAGAACATTTTTGTTTTCTTGAACCCGATATATCGTATAGTTTTGTTTTATACAAATAATCATACGTATGAAAATTGGCTTAGGTACAGCGGCTATTGGTCGTCCTCAATATATCAATATCAAACCATCTCCTACGACCTCTTTTGAGTTGGAAGCCTTTCGTCAAGCAGGGCTTCATACTTTGGATGAGGCTTATGCTGCTGGTATTCGCTACTTTGATACGGCACCAGGCTATGGTATGGCAGAGCAGTTGCTAATCGATTGGCTAGAGCGACAGGAGGATTTGGAGATTGAAATAGCTACTAAATGGGGTTATGAATATGTGGCCAATTTTGACCCAAATGCTGAAATACACGAACTGAAAAATCACAGCTTGGCACAATTGGAAAAACAATGGAAATCGTCTAAGGCACTTTCTCCTAGACTGACCACATTGCAAATTCATTCGGCAACTTTCGATACGGGAGTGCTCGATGATGAAAGTGTCTTGCAAAGACTGGCTGAACTGAAAGTTGAGCATCAGTTGGTTATTGGATTAAGCTGTACAGGGGACAATCAAGTAGATGTGCTAAAATATGCGTTGGATATTCAGGTAGAAGATCAGCAGCTCTTTGATGTGTATCAGGTGACCTACAATATTTTGGATCAAAGTCTGGCTAGTATTATTAGTGAGTTGGAAGATAAGCGTGTTGTAATTAAAGAGGGTTTGGCGAATGGTAGATTATTTAGAAATGAAAATTATTCGAATTACCATAGATTGTATGATCGATTAGAGCAAATGGCAGAGCAATACGACGTAGGGATAGATGCCGTAGCTTTGCGTTTTTGTTTGGATACAGTAGATCCATTTATGGTGTTGAGTGGTGCAGCCAATGCAAAGCAGTTGAGAGAAAACCTAAAGGCAAATACGTTTCAACTTACTCAAGATGAAATAGCAGAGTTGAAGGTATTTTCACAATCACCGAAAGCTTATTGGGCAGAGCGAAAACAATTATCCTGGCAATAGGAGGGGCGTCGGCGCTACTTTGAGATGATCGATTGATATACTAATTTCACCAAGACATTGTGGGACGAGCAACATGTGTAAGGCTTCTCCCGTCTACATTACAATCATGATGAAAAAAATACATGCAGCCCTTCTTTCTTTTGGTATGTCCGGAAGAGTTTTTCACGCCCCATTTATAGATGTCCATCCTGGATTTGTTTTGTCTGGGTCATGGGAGCGATCCAAAAAGGAAATTCAAAAACATTATCCCGAAGCAACAAGCTATGATTCGCTGGAAAGCGTACTGCATGATGAGACTGTCGATCTGGTCGTGGTCAATACGCCAACATATACTCATTATGAATACACCAAATTAGCACTTGAAGCAGGTAAGGATGTGGTGGTGGAAAAGGCTTTTACGACTACTGTGGCAGAAGCAGAAGAATTAGCAGCTCTGGCCAAGTTGAAAAAAAGGAAATTATCTGTTTTTCAAAACAGGAGATGGGACAGTGATTTTAAAACGGTGCAATCGGTTATCGATAGCGGTGTGCTTGGCCGATTGGTTGAGGTCTCGTTTTCCTACGATAGATTTAGTCCCAAACTTAGCTTGAAAGGCCATAAAGAGAAACAAGGGCCAGGGGCAGGTATTGTCAAGGATTTAGGGCCACATCTCATCGATCAGGCTTTGTGCCAATTTGGTTTTCCTCAGTCTGTATTTGCGAGTATAGCGATTACTCGTGAAGACTCCTTGGTGGATGATTTTTTTGAAATTTTATTGTACTATCCTCAGATGTTGGTGCGACTGCGGGCAAGTTATTTTGTGAAAGAGCCCGTGCCTTCTTTTATTGTATATGGTACGCAAGGAGCATTTTTGAAGGCTCGTGCAGATGTGCAAGAAGCCGATTTGCAAGCATCTAAAAGGCCAGGCCATGACGGATGGGGTACCGAACCTAAAGAAGCATTTGGTATTTTAAACTATGAGTTGGAAGGGAAAGACGTTCGTAAAGAGGTACCAGCTTTGCAAGGAGACTACCGCCAGTATTATGAAGGAATCTATCAAGCCCTAACTCAAGATGCTGAGGTACCTGTAAGTGCTGAGGATGGTATAAGAGTGATGAAAATTATCGAAGCGGCATTTTTAAGTGCGAGCGAAAAAAGAGTGATCTCTTTGGCCTAAAAAATCAATACCTATACAGCAATATGCCAACCATAACGATGATGTCAATTTTCTATTTTCAGCTTACTTTCTCTACTTTGAAATAAAGTACTAGCTTTACTCTTGTAATGAAATCATTGATCGCCATACTATTTGCAACACTGTTTTTTCTGCAGGCTTTTGTGCCTAATATGGATTTGTGTTGTGAAGTGCCCAAAATTCCAGTGCTTTTTGAGCATTACAAGGAGCATGTGGCACACGATGGTATTTCATTTTTTGATTTTTTGAATTTGCACTATGGGACTGACCAGGAGTCGGCCGCTCACCATCATGGTGATGAACACGACGAAAAGCTGCCACTACATGGCGAGCACCAGTGCAATCATGCGCCCATGTATTACTGCTCACTAGAGGTGCCATTTCAAATGTCATATCAGACATTTCCTATGGATATTACTTTCGGGTTTTATTCGTTTTCACTTACATCTGAATATTCAGAAAGTCCTTTTCAGCCTCCCAAGGCATAGTTGTTCCCATTTTTTTGAAAAAGATAGACCAGCAAAGCATAAGCTTTTTAGTATGGGCTAATCGAGGTGTATCTTATTTTTTAGCACGACTGTCATGTAGTGCTTATTCATTTTTAGAATAACTATTTAATACTATATATATGTTAGATAAAATCATTCGATTTTCAGTCGATCACAAGCTTATTGTGGGCTTGTTTACACTTGGACTGATCATCTGGGGCATTTTTTCATTGGCGCAGTTGCCTATGGATGCAGTGCCCGATATTACCAACAATCAGGTGCAGGTTATAACTACGTCTCCGACATTGGCGGCAGAAGAAGTGGAGAGACTGATTACGTTTCCAGTGGAAGTTACTATGGCGACTATTCCAGAAATAGAGGAAATTCGTTCGTTCTCGCGCTTTGGTTTGTCTGTCGTCACGATCGTATTCAATGAGCGTGTAGATGTGTACTGGGCACGCCAGCAAGTAAACGAGCGCATGGCGGAAGTAGAAGCACAAATACCTCCTAACGTAGGCAGGCCGAGGTTGGCACCAGTCACCACGGGGTTGGGCGAAATCTACCAATACGTAATCAGTACAGCACCAGGGTATGAGAGCCAGTACGATGCTCGTCAATTGCGTAGCATACAAGACTGGATTGTCAGGAGGCAGTTGCTGGGTACACCAGGAGTTGCGGATGTCAGTAGTTTTGGAGGGTACCTCAAACAATACGAAATAGCCATTAACCCTGATCGCCTCAATGCCATGCAAGTATCTATTGCTGATATTTTTGAAGCATTAGAATCGAACAATGAAAATACAGGCGGTGCTTATATCGAGAAGAATATGACGGCTTTATTTATCAGAAGTGAAGGATTGGTCGGGAGTATGGAAGACATTGAGAATATCGTCATTAAAAATCACGCTGATGGTATTCCTGTTTTGATCCGAGATGTGGGCAAAGTGCAGCTTGGTCATGCGGTGAGGTATGGCGCCACCACGCGTAATGGAGAGGGCGAAGTAGTAAGTGCTATCGTCATGATGCTCAAAGGTGAAAATTCAGCAGAAGTAATTAAAAATATCAAAACACGTATTGAGCAAATTAAAAAGACCCTGCCAGAGGGGGTGACGATAGAACCGTTTTTGGATCGAACCAAATTGGTAAATACAGCAATAAGTACCGTAACTAAAAACCTAACAGAAGGTGCGCTGATAGTCGTATTTGTACTGCTTTTGCTTTTGGGCAATATTAGAGCAGGACTTATTGTGGCTTCGGTTATTCCTTTGTCTTTGTTGTTTGCTTTTAGTATGATGAATCTCTTCGGTGTGTCAGGTAACTTAATGAGTTTAGGAGCTATAGATTTTGGACTGATTGTGGATGGTGCGGTCATTATTGTAGAAGCCACTATGCACCACCTCGGGCTACTAAAGTGGGGCAGAAGACTCACTCAGCAAGAAATGGATGATGAGGTATATGCCTCTGCTAGCAAAATTAGAAACTCGGCCGCTTTTGGCGAAATTATTATTCTGATTGTGTATTTGCCGATTTTGGCATTGGTAGGCACAGAAGGCAAAATGTTTGGACCTATGGCACAGACGGTAAGTTTTGCTATCCTAGGTGCCTTTCTGCTATCACTCACGTATGTGCCTATGGCTTCCGCTTTGTTCCTCAGTAAAAAAGGAGAGCACAAAGCCAATGTTTCAGACAAAATTATGGCGTTTTTTCATCGCCTATACGATCCGTTGATACGTTGGGCAATGTATAAAAGACCTTGGTTGCTCGCATCAACTTTGGCTCTTTTTACCTGGGCGCTATACACCTTTTCTGTTATGGGCGGGGAGTTTATCCCTACTCTAGAAGAAGGTGATTTTGCTGTAGAAACCCGAGTGATTACGGGCAGTTCCCTGCAAAACACCATTCAAGCGACCACGCAAGCCGAACAGTTATTGTTGGAGCAGTTTCCAGAAGTACTGCAAGTAGTGTCTAAAATAGGGTCTGGTGAAATACCTACCGATCCTATGCCTCCAGAGGCGGCTGATTTGATGATTATTCTAAAGGATAAAAGTGAATGGGAATCGGCTTCAAATAGAGAAGACCTGGCCAATTTAATGTCCGAAGCGCTGGAGGTGATCCCAGGTGTTACGTTTGGGTTTCAGCAGCCGATACAGATGCGATTCAACGAACTCATGACTGGTGTGCGGCAGGATGTGGCTATCAAAATCTATGGAGAGGATCTAGATCAATTGTCCGAGTATGCACAGCAAATAGGTGCTATTGCATCGGGCGTGTCTGGAGCTGTAGACCTCTATCTCGAAGAGGTAACAGGTGTGCCGCAAATTGTGATCGACTACAAGCGTAATCAGTTGGCTAAGTATGGTTTGCATATCAAAGAAGTGAATCAGACGATTCAAGCAGCATTTGCTGGCGCATCGGCAGGGCTGGTTTATGAAGGAGAACGTAGGTTTGACTTGGTGGTTCGTCTGAAAGAAATACATCGTTCTGGTTTGCAGGATGTTAGAAATCTCTACATCTCCAGACCCGATGGGCATCAGATTCCACTCTATCAATTGGCGGATGTACAAATCAAAGAAGGGCCTTATCAAATCCAGCGAGACAATACACGCAGAAGGATCATTGTGGCTTTCAATGTTAGAAATAGAGACGTGGAGAGTGTAGTCACAGAAATGCAAGACAAGATCAATCAATCTATTGTATTTGCACCAGGCTATTCGGTATCGTACGGAGGACAGTTCGAAAATTTGATCGAAGCCCGTCAACGTTTGAGTGTGGCAGTTCCTTTGGCTTTGTTGCTCATCTTTGTATTGTTGTATTTCACCTTTCAGTCGGTAAAACAAGGTATTCTGATTTTTACAGCTATTCCTTTGTCTGCCATCGGAGGCATTTTTGCGCTTTGGTTGCGAGATATGCCATTTAGTATCTCGGCAGGTGTTGGGTTTATCGCTCTTTTTGGTGTGGCTGTGCTCAATGGCATTGTATTGATCGGGGAGTTTAACCAACTCAAAAAAGAGGGTGTTTCAGATGTGTTTGAGCGAGTATTTAAAGGTACAGCGATACGACTTCGCCCAGTGATCATGACGGCGTCTGTTGCGTCATTGGGTTTTTTACCTATGGCTTTGTCTCATTCCTCTGGTGCCGAAGTCCAGAAACCATTGGCTACTGTTGTGATAGGTGGGTTGATTACGGCTACGTTTTTGACTTTGATCGTATTGCCTATTCTTTATTATTATTTTGAGAAAGGGATAAAGGTCAAACCAGTTGTCGCTCTGTTGTTGATTGTGAGCTTGTTCGTCGCTAACCCGCAAAAAGTCATGGCACAAGCGGCTCCAGTGGTTTATCAATCGCTTGATGAAGTGCTAGATGTGGCGCTAGTAAATAACCCCACGCTGAAAGCAGAAGATTTGTATGTACAGCAGCAGCAAGCGACCAAACAAACCAGTTGGAACCTGCCTAAAACGGATGTAAGGTGGACGCATGGGCAATACAATAGCGTATATGATAATGACAATCAGTTTAGTATCAGTCAACGGTTTGAGTTTCCGACGGTATATGCCAATCAAAGTAAATTGGCGCAAGCCAAAGTGGAGCATAGCGAACAGCGAAAAGCCATCACACAAAACGAACTGGTGAAAGAAGTGAAGGCGGCTTGGTATGCGCTGTGGTATGCCAAAAGCAAGGCTTTACTTTTAAAGCAACAGGACAGTATCTATTTGCGCTATGCCGAAGCTGCCAGTTTACGCTATGCTACTGGTGAAAGCAATTTGCTAGAGAAAGCAACGGCTCAGTCGCAGGTAGCTGATATAGAAGTGATGCTTGCTCAAAACAAATCGGATATAGAGATTTTACGTACGCGGCTTCGTACATTGCTAGATACAGAAACGGTGAGGCAGGCCGATTTAGGGTATTTGACAGCAAAGAAGTTTGCTATATCACCAGATTCTGTTTCGCTGGCGGCCAACCCTACCTTGCAATGGTTTCAGGGACAGATAGATATTCTAGATCAGGAAAAAGTGGTGGAAAAATCTCGACTGCTGCCAGACATTACGTTGGGTTATGTGAATCAATCGCTCAATGGTCCTGGACTTGATATAAATGGTACTCCAGTCAATTACAGTTCTAGTGATCGGTTTTCTAGTTTTCAAATAGGGGTGGCTTTGCCGATTTTTGGGTCGAAGTCACAGCTGTCAGCCGTCAAGGCGGCAGAGCTCAAAAAACAAGTAAGTACAGCACAATTAGAAGCTGCCACCAATGAAGTAAATGGGCAATGGCGTGCGCTGATTCAGCAATACAAAAAGCACAGAAATAGTTTGAATTATTATGAAAACAATGCCTTGCCTCAGGCTGATCTGATTTTGGCACAAGCCCAGAAAGGATTTGAAGGAGGAGAGATAGGCTATGTGGAATATACTCAAGGGCTCGACCGAGCTTTGAACGTGAAGTTCAACTACTTCGCCATACTCAATGAATACAATCAGACACTCATACAAATCGAATTCATTTCTGGAATTCAATAAATAAAATAGATATGAACAATACATTTAAAAGATATAAACAGCTGTTGGCTTCAGCTATGGTATGGTCGCTTGTGATGAGTGCTTGCACTTCGCCACAGGTAGCAGAAGAGGATCATCATGAGGAAGAGGACTTGGTAGAGCTCACCCCAGCGCAATTTGAGCGTGCAGGAATAGTCATGGGTAAAATAGAAAAACGTACAATAGGTTCGGAACTCAAAGTAAACGGTATGATCGATGTGCCTCCGCAGAGCAATATTTCAATCAATATGCCTTATGGGGGCTTTGTGAAATATACGGAAATGCTGCCTGGTACACAGGTGAAAAAAGGTCAGTTTTTGGTGTCTATCCAAAACCCTGAATTTATCCAGTTTCAGCAGAGTTACCTCGAAAGCCTAGCCAGTAGAGAATACCTCAAAATGGAGTATGAACGACAAAAATCGCTTTTTAATGAAAAGGTAGCCTCGGGCAAAAACTATCAGCAAGCCAAGAGCAATTACCTGTCTAACGAAGCTCGACTACAGGCGATGAAGGCACGTTTGGAACTGATAGGATTCAATCCAAAACGGATCGCAGAGGAGCAGGTGAGTGCTGTGGTCAATATATATTCTCCAGAGAATGGATCGGTCAGAGATGTATATACCAATATAGGTAAATACGTGAACCCTCAGGATGTGATTATGGACATTACCAATGCGGACGATTTACATGTAGAACTTACTGTTTATGAAAATGATATACCTAAGATAAAAACTGGTCAGCGTATTCGATTTTCATTGGCTAATGAAGAGTCGATTTGGAGAGAAGCTGAGATTTTTTTGGTAGGGAGTGGTGTACGAGAAGATCGATCGGTGACGGTACATGGTCACCTCAAAGAAGAACAGTCCGATTTAATGCCTGGTATGTATGTGAATGCCAAAATTGAAATAGGAAGTCATGAGGTTTGGGCAGTGCCAGCCGTATCGATAGTGAGATTCAATGGGAAACATTACCTATTTACAGCAGCAGCAGCAGCAGCAGCAGCAGCAGCGGCTCACAATGAAAAAGAAGACAATCTTCATTTTGATATGCGGGAAGTGACCGTTGGTGCTACCGAAGACGAGTATACGGCCATTGCCTTGGTGGATGATTCTGTGAAAGTAGAGACGTTGGGCGTAGTGGTGAAGGGTGCCTTTACTTTATTGGCCAAAGCCAAAAACAGTGAAGAAGAGGGTGGACATCATCATTAGAGATTAACCTCCACTATTTATAACAGGCTTGTACACTTCTGATAAGATGTGTACGAGCCTCTTTGTATATTGCGAATCGAAAAATATATCTACGCCATACCTTCATGCAGCAACATACGGTGAATCTATTCGGCCAGCCTTTTGAGCTGCTTTTTGAGCAGGTCAAAGCATGTTTCTCTAACCATTATTACCATTACCAAAAGCATGTAGTGATGCTTGAAAATGAGCAGAACGAAGTCATGGGGTATATCCGACTGCCACTGCACCTTTCTGTAAATGACCAGCTCGATGTACTGGCCACAGATACACTGGTACTTTATTTGACTATAGAATCTGGAAATGCGGCCATCAGTGTGATGTTTGGTAAAACCAATGTCTATCACACCACCTTTTCTGCTTATATGAATCGCAAAAAGCAGGGGGTCAGCCAGATAAAATATTTAAATAAGAAAGGAAAATCACGAGCAGGATCGAGAGTGCGTTTGGCAGCTACTATAGCCTTTTTTGAGGATATCAACACAACTTTGACTAAGCTCTTGGGTGAGTATGAGGTAGCACGAATAGCTATCAACTGCAATACCACTTTGATTCCTTATTTACACCAATCTAAGGTTGCCTGCCCATTCACAAAAAGCGATGCTAGGCTATATAAAATCCCCCTACATATTTCTCAATCCAATTTCACTAATATAGATAAGGCAGTGAAAAAATTGATAGCACCCATTCTTTTCTATGATGTGAAATATGCTTCTTGTTTTGGATGTTTTCACGAAAGTAAAGAATGAGCTAGCGAGGTGTGATTTCCGTTTATGCGATTAATTTTTAGTAGTGTTGACAATACAATTGATTTAGAATAAATTGGATGTTTGTCATAAACAAATGAGCAGCCGAGAAAATGAATAAATTTAGGGTGTATGTGGTGGAAGATGAACTGCTGATCGCTCGGGCCTTAGAAATAGCTATAGAAGAGAGTGGTTATGAGTATGTAGGAGGGACGGACAATGCAGGAGAGGCGATCAAAGATATTATAGAAATACAGCCAGATATCGTACTGTTAGACATCACTATAGCAGGGGAAAAGGACGGGATTGCGCTGGCTCATGAGATTAATAAAATCTCACAAACGCCGTTTCTTTTTGTAACCAGTCATACTACCGATCAGTTTTTAATGCGAGTGAACGAAACTCATCCTGCAGGTTTTATTTCCAAGCCGTTTAATGAATCCGACATCAAAGCCAATATCATGATCGCGATGAATAACCATGAGGATCGTTTGGCAAAGCAAGCGCCTCCTGTATTGTCGTACGACGAAAAAATACTGGGGTTATTGCGAGAAAACATTGTACAGCATTTGGAAAAAGAAGACATTAGCGTAGAATCATTGGCGGAGACTGTGAGTATGAGTGAGAGTACATTGAGACGGTTTCTTAAGAAAATGATAGATCAGTCGCCAGGCAATTTTATTAGAGAGGTGAGGTTGGAGGTGGCTTATGAGTTGTTGAAAAATAAACAGGAGAAAAGCATATCGCAAGTAGCCAATCAGGTAGGTTTTCAAAATGTCAATCATTTTTCCCAGCTTTTCGAGAAGAAATACGGACTTCGAGCTTCGTCAATGCTCTAATCAACTCTTTTTTATAGACTCAAAGTCAATCTTAAAAGCGGTGCCGTTTGTTTGCTCGACAGTCAACACGCCCCTGATTTGCTTCACCAGAGAATAGACCAACGTGACTCCCATACTTTTTTTCTTATCGAAATCAGTTGGTAGCCCTTTTGTGCCATTATCGCTAACCAAGAGGTGAAATCCTGTAGGAGTTTGATGGAGTTTGATTTGAAGTTTCCCTTGAGTTATGGTGCTGAATACATGCTTATAAGCATTCGATATGAGTTCTGTTAGGATTAGCCCTAGCGGTACAGCAGTATCTATATCCATTGTAATGTCTCGTACTTCTATTGCTAGATCTACGTTGTTTTTCGGTTGGAAGGTGTCTTGTAGGATTTGTGCCAGATCGGTTACATAGTCTTTCATGTCGATCTTGGCATAGGCGTCATTGGCGTATAACTTTTGGTGGATCAGCGACATGGACTTGATCCTGCTTTGGCCTTCTCTGACGGCAGCCTTAGCGGCCTTATCTTTGAGGTGGTGACTTTGTATGTATAGGATGCTGGAGACCAGTTGTAGGTTGTTTTTTACACGATGGTGAATTTCTTTGAGTAGAACTTCTTTTTCCTCTACCAGTAGGTTTAGTTTTTCTGTTCTTACTTTCACAAGCTGCTCTAGCTCTTTGTTCATTTGCGTCTGAAGTAGCAGGTTTTCTTTTCGGATTTGATTGTAATTATATCCTAAGGCAAATGACATCAAACACACTTCTATAAGCTTGCCTACATAGGCAAAGTTTGCTGTGAAAAGATTGTCGGGAAGGTAGCCTTCTGTACGCAGCCCATATACGATGATCCCAATCAGGTAAATACTCCATGCCACTTGGAAGTAGCGTGCCACGGTTACTTTTCTGTAGGTAAGCGTGGTACTAATGATCAGCACCACGAAAGATCCCACACCTGTACCCAGTACTACGATTTGTTTGGCTAGGTAGGAAAAGCCCATAAGTTCGAATAAAGGAATACTAAGTCCTGATAACATGATGGCGTATATGCTATACTTCATCCAAGGTGTGAAATGTTTCTCCCCTAAGAATAGCATACAGAAGTAGGAGGATATGAAAATATTGATACCGATGCCGACACTCACTACATAGTACGACAGCCAATAGGAGTGTGGTAAGATCGCATAAAAATAGCCTTGTATTCCCATTTGAATGATCGTGGTGAGCAGGATGCCTGCACTGTAGAATATGTACTTAAAGTCCCTCACCGAAAACCAAAGCATCATGTTGTAGCTAAACATCGCCAATAGTCCACCGATTAGAATAATAGCAAAAAAACCTTCCTCTTGTTTGACTAAAAAATGCTTGGCGACATCACGTACACTTATGGGTAGTACTAGTGCATATGTGCTTTTTACTCTAAGATAGATGGTGCTGTCACTGATGGGGGTATCTACGATCACATAGGGAGAGTTGATCGCATCAGGCTGATCAGATGGAGTCACTCTAAATCCGAAATTGTATTGGTGCAATAGGTTTGCCGTATCGTAATAAAATACGTTTAGTTCGTCGAGAAGAGTCCGGTTCAATTCGAGCACAAAGGGGCTTGTAGGGATTTCTTCCAATTTTATTTTAACCCAATATGTGCTTTGAGTGACCCCCTTGGTGAAGTCTTGACTGACTATGGGAGTGTATTTCATACCCATGGCCTGCGTCAAATTGAAATGATCGTGTCGATCTTCTATATAGGACAACTTGAAATCATATTCTCTGTTGTGACTGCCTATCGCTATGGGTTGTATGCAGATCAGGAAGAGTATGAAAATTCCAATTTTCTTGTACATGTGCAATTATACTTTCGATTGGGTTAGAAATACAAGGTTGATCAAATATCAATTGACGGGTTTCGAGTATTTATTGACGGGTTTCAAATAGGATTAGCTAGAGAATACATTTTCCTTTGTATTTGAGTGGTATTTGGAGTTATCCACTTGAGAAAAACTTTAAATGAATATATGATGAAAAGTATAGAAAAAAGTAAATGGAACCAGTTAGGACGTAGTTTGTTGTTTCCTATGATAGCACTTACGCTAATGTGCAATACCTGTGAGGTAGATGATGATGATGATGTGGAACCTACAGTAGATCTGCAGGGGGCTTTGGATGACGGAGAGGCTTTATCAGAGTTGTTGGAATCATATTCCGAAAAAGATTTTTATGGGTTGACCTACGAAGGGGGCTACATATTCTATATAGACAAGGATAATGAAGTGGCGTATATCGCAGCTAAACAAGATTTTGGAAGTAGTGTGGAGTTTAGCGATGAATATTTTGACTTAGGAAGAATGCTTAGTTCTAATATAGGGAAAGGGAAATCAAATACAGAAACACTGATTTCAGAATTGGGTAATACAAGCAGCCATGTCGCACGTACATGCTATTCTATTAGTACAGAAGGGTACAGTGATTGGTTTTTGCCTAGCAAAAGTGAATTGTATAGAATGAGAGATAATATATATAAGAATGGTAATGCTGGGAATTTCCCTGGCGGCAGTACCAACGCAGGTTATTATTGGCACTCAACTGTAAGCGGTTCTAGAGGATATGCGGTGCAGTTTGTAAATAATTCAGAAACTACACCGAGTAAAGCTAACTTACGTCCAGTTCGACAGGCATTTTATTAAAATCTAACTTGGCTAACCTAAAGTAGCAAGCCCGCTAAATCGAGAAGATTAGCGGGCTTTTTGTTTGAGTCGTGTCCTATCTATCTAATCTATCGTCCGACCAAGGCCACACCATCAAAATGGATGCCTTCCCAGCCGTGTTGGATAAAATTCCGAATGTTTTGGTGATCTGTCCCGTTTGGATTTTCAAGTACATCTTTTCTATAGTAGTCACCGAAGCATTGTAAGGTCTCCTCTGGTGAAAACCCTTGATCTTTAGCAAAAGCAAACAGTTTACAAGAGCCCGAGTTTTGTCCTTCATCGTTACGAAGGTCACCATTTCGAAACGCTGTAGGAGAAAAGACATAATGTGCTTCGATCACCTGCATGGTGTCATCGAATGAAACAAATGTAGGGGTAGATTGGAGTTTGGTAGTGAATGCGGCTATATCCATCGATAAAGTTTAGTCAGTAATAAAGCAGCGAAAATAGAAGTAATCGATTTAAAAATGATAGGATATACCCATTTTAGCATCAAAGCTGACTAGATCAGAAGTTGCGATACCTGTTTGATCTAGTATTACACCATTTAACCAATGGAAAGACCATGGGATAAACGGTGTAAATATATTGGAGACTTTAAATCGATTGTGTTACTTCAAGTACTGGTCTTCTTGATTTAGGCGTGATATTTACCTGATTGCTGTCGTTTTGATCTCTGTATCCAATGGCTACAGCTACCAAGGTGTTGTAATCTCCGCCATGGAGGATTTGGTTGTACTTATCTGCTTCTATGCCTTCCATGGGAGTAGAGTCTATACCCATTTCAGCACAAGCACTCAAAAACACACCCAATGCCAAATATACCTGTTTGTCGAACCATTCCTTGATCATGGTTTCAGGTTGTGGTTTGATCACTTGCTTGAAATACCCAACGGCGCCTTCTGGCAATGTTTGCTCTATTTGCTGTTCAAACTTATCTATGTTGTCTATTCTGCTGAATACCACTACAGTGTCACTGTTGATTACTTTTTGGTCGTTAAAATATGACGCCTTAGCTAGCTCTTTTTTAGTATCAGGATCAGATACGAATGTAAATTTCCAAGGCTGACTGTTGATAGAAGAAGGGCTCATTCTCAAAATTTCTTTAAGCTCTTTTATTTGTGCTGTCGAAATCTTCTTTGTAGGGTTATAAACCTTGGTGGTGTATCGATTTTGTATGGATGTTAAAAAACTCATGATATGCTATTGATTTTAATATTTTGCAACTTGATTTTTTGCGTTATGCTACAAAGAAACGAGTTTGCTCAAGTCGGGTGACAGTATATATGTTGGATAAAAAGGTATATATATTGGTTTTTTATGTTGTAATATCCAATATTCATCTTTTTTCGCGTTGTATTTGTCTTAAATCTACATTTTTACGTAATGTGTAACCAATATACATACTATGAAACTGGAAGAAGCCAAGAGAATATTTGAAATAGAGGTAGAAGAGTTTTTAGAATGGAAGCATCGTCCACATAAGCACAATTTTTTTGAAATCGTGTACGTGGATCAGGGGAATGGCTACCAGTGTATCAATAAGCATGAATTTGCCTATCAAGTAGGCAATGTTTTTTTGTTGCCACCATTAGACTGTCATTCGTTTAGGATAGTAGAAAAATCCAGATTCTATTTTATTCGTTTTACAGACCATTACTTTCTACATGATCGCTCCATGACGGACTACAAAGATTGGTTTGATAAGATGTCGTACATCCTAGCCAACTACAACAAAGTGCCAGGAGACATCATAGGCAGTACTCGAGAGCGAGCGTTTATCGCACAGACCATCCAGTTTATACATCAGGAATATTTGCAAGCAGATGTATATTCCGATGCTATCATTATGGGAGCCATGGTATCTATACTCAATATATTGGCACGCAATATCGAAAAGAACTATGTGCAGCAAGCCAATGATCTGGATGGGAGATTTGGTGAGGTGCTAAGGTATATCAATACCAACATCAGTGATCCAGCCTCCCTTCGTATCACCGAGCTGGCCGATCGTTTTGGTATTTCACCTACCTATTTTTCTGAATACTTCAAGAAGCATGCAGGTCTTAGTTTGGGAGAATATATCACTAAGTCAAAACTGAAATTAGTAGAAACCAAAATACTACATACAGATCTTTCGCTAAAGGAGATTGCACATCAACTCAGATTTACAGACAGTAGTCATTTGTCTAAAACGTTTAAAAACACTTATGGTATGACCATCAAGGAGTATAAGTTGAATAATCGAAGAGTGAGTATTTGATTTACAAGTTTCATTATTTTTTATTTAAAGTATATAATTTCTAAACCATCGTTTAGTATTGTCGTATACCACTGCACAATGGCAAGAAAAAAAGAGTATATAGAGCATGAGGTAATTGATAAAGCCATGAGCCTATTCTGGCGAAATGGATATGAAACTACTTCCATGAGCATGCTAGAGAAAGAAATGGGCATCAATAAATTTTCTATATACGCCAGTTTTGGAAGTAAAGACGGGGTATTTCTGGAGAGTATCAAATTATACAGAACTAAACTACAAGTCCTTTTGGATAAGCTAGCGGCTTCTGAAGATGGAGTAGCTGGTATCAGAACTTATTTTTATGATTTCCTTGAGTTTTCTAAGGATAGTAATTGTGGTAAAGGGTGTTTAGTTTCTAATACAGCCAATGAGTTTGGCCCTGATGTAGACGCTGTTTTGAAAGCAGAGTTGTCCAAGTTTACAGAGGAAGTTCGTCAGCTTTTTGCCGATACCCTAGCGCAAGATGAGACTAAAGACCTTGCCAAAGTAGAAGAGCAGGCAGATTATTTGATTATTTCTATGCTTGGTCTGGCCAATGCCTCTCGGTTGTTTACCCCAGTTCAGTTGGATCACTACATAGCCAATATTTTCAGCGGCATTTAAATTTTTTTACATAAATACTAAACGATCGTTTAGTTTAAGAATAGTAACACATCAATAAACATTTGAACATTATGAGCACATTAAAAATTCATACCGTAGAGTCAGCTCCACAAGAAAGCAAAGCACTACTAGAGAAATCACAGGAGGCATATGGATACGTTCCCAATTTACATGGAGCCTTGGCCGAATCCCCTGGTTTGTTAGAAGCCTATCAGAGCCTACACGGTCTTTTTACCCAGTCGTCGTTCGATAAGGATGAGCTGACAGTAGTATGGCAGACCATCAATGTAGCGCATGAGTGTCACTATTGTGTGCCTGCACATACGGCAATAGCACATAGCATGCAGATAAATGAGGTGATCATAGATGCTTTGAGAAACGGCACAGTTTTGCCTTCGGTTAAACTACAGGCTTTGCATGAGATGACGTTGTCTATCGTACACAACCGTGGACGTGTGACCGATGCAGAATTAGAAGCCTTCTATGCTGCAGGGTATAACCAACGTCACGTATTGGATATCATTTTGGGACTGTCTCAAAAGGTAATTAGTAACTATACGAATCATATCGCGGAAACTCCTTTGGACGAAGGTTTTAAGAAGTTTGCTTGGGAAGCAGCTATTGTATAATACTGAGCTAATATCAGCCAAGTACAAGCTATAGGGTTTGTATTTGGCTGTTTTTTTAGTTTCTAGACATTATTTTAGAGCATCAGGCCCTTTCATATCAGTTAATGTTGTGCGACTGCTAGGCGCTGCCTAACTTGCTCTCGTTTAAGATTATTTATTCACAGTTCGTATATGTTTGACGGCTCAGATTACCCAGCCTCTCTAGAAGAGGACGTTTTTGATACATGGTTAGAAAATGGCCGGTTAAACAAAATCAGTTATCACTACCTGCTGATTGTATGGGATTCGCTCGATTCGAAGTATATCCCTGTCTATGCAGAAGGGCGACATTCATTTCAAGAATTTGAACCCTATGGCGCATCTGCCAGTCATGAATCTCTAGTCGCTATTTATGATCTTTATTCCGAAGCAAGGATTCCTTTAGATTAAGTTTTTTTTATTACTGTTTTTTCATTTTTTAAAAACATCACTTCTATATTGTGGTGTTTTGTATTTTGCATTCAAAATAAAACATAATACAATGAAAAAACTTATTTCCTTATTCGCATTTATACTTCTAGTAGTTGTTACAGCTAATAGCCAGAACGTGAGCTATAAAGCGACAGAAAAGGTTGTGTCTGATGATTGGGAAAACCTTCTGGACAAAAAATTAAGTAAGTGGGAGGTATGGACAGGGGTGCCAGATCCATCAGTCATGGGGTTGCCCGATGGCTATGAGGTGCCCGAAGATGGGAAGCCTGTAGAACCCATTGGATTGGGTGATCCTATGGGTATTTATAAGGTGACTAAGGAAAACGGTGAATTGGTGCTCAATATCTCTGGTCAGGTATATGCGGGACTCACGTCTAAAAAAGAGTATAAGAATTATCATATGACATTGCTGTTTAAGTGGGGAGAGCAGAAGTATGCACCACGCTTGGAACAAAAAAGAGACAATGGTTTGTTGTATCATTGCTATGGAGAACATGGTGCCTTTTGGAATGTGTGGATGAGGAGTCTGGAGACCCAAATTCAAGAGGGTGATTTTGGGGATTTGTTTATTCTGGCAGGTACTCAGGCAAAGGTGAAAACAGATGCGACTGAGCATTGGGATCCTAGTAGTAGCAATATTTCTAAACGAGGCAAGAGATCCGTTGATGCAGAAAGCCCCAATGGAGCGTGGACTCGGGTAGATCTGTATGTGATAGGCGACCGAGCAGTGCATGTCACTAATGGTGTGGTGGTACTCGCACTAACAGATGCAAAAAAACATGATGGTCAACCCTTGAAAAAAGGCCGTCTGCAAATACAATCTGAGGGAGCAGAGGCTTATGCCAAGGACATCCAAATTAGGCCTATAGCTGATTTTCCTGAAGATATAGCTCAGGCAGCTGGCTTTTAAGTCTTATGATCTGTGGCGAATTGGGGATTTGTGAGTGAAGCCCGTATTTCTAATGGCTTTCTAATCTGTTTCATTAGGCTTTTTAAGTGCAAATATGGAATTTTGCAGTTGTCCCATATAACTTATGAATAATATCTTACTGGTTGAGGATGAGCAACATGTAGCCGAAGTGATTTGTAAAAGCTTGGAAGAGGAGGGCTACAAAGTATATCATGTCACGGACGGGATTAGAGGAATAGAGCTGCTGAAAAAACTGTCTATCAATTTAATCATCCTTGATATCCTGTTGCCGAAAATGAATGGGCTAGAGGTATGTTCCAAAATCAGAAGCGACGGCTATAAGGAGATCCCCGTATTGATGCTGACAGCGTTAGGTAGTGCCGAAAATGTTGTGCTTGGCTTGGACAGTGGAGCAGATGATTACTTGGCCAAGCCCTTTAAACTCATTGAGCTCAACGCTAGAATCAGAACACTACTGAGGAGAGCGGACATTTCAGATATGTATCCTTCGAAGGCCGAAAGTATCTATCGTTTTGCAGATATAGAATTAAATAATGATACGAAAGTTGTCCGGCGAGCAGGAAATGAAATCTCACTGACTTCTACCGAATATAGGCTATTGCTCATGTTTATGAAAAACAGTAAGCGGGTACTTTCGCGAATAGATTTGCTGGAAGAAGTATGGAGTATAAATCATGACATCGGAACCAATGTGGTAGATGTATATGTGAATTATCTACGAAAAAAGCTAGACAAGTATGGTGACGAAAAGCTCATTCATACAGTGATAGGTATGGGGTATGTCTTAAAACAAGCCTGATGAAGATACAAAATAAGATCATATACCTAGTCATTATTATTTTTGTCTTGTACACTTTGTTGTATAGCGGATTTATCTATTATTCTATTTCCAATTATGCTTTCACTGATTTCTACAAACGACTAGAAATCAGAGCTGCGACTACAGCCAAGATCAAACTCGAAAAGCCATCCGATGTCAGTCATATTCTGGAAATGGAGCAAGAGTATCTGGAAAAACTCCCCAATCAGACAGAGTACATACTTCCTATAATTAAAGGGAAAATACAAGAGGATAGTCTGTCTAAACTACTACCCAAGTCTCTAATAGAGGAGGTGCTGGATAATACTTATGGTAGTGATAGTGAGGGGGTTATATTTTATTCAGGGATTACTTATCAATCTCAGAATGGAGATGAGTTTATGGTAGTGGTGTCTGCCGAAAACTATTTTTATTCCCATCATATCGCTTACTTAAGGACGCTATTACTTACCTCATTGGCTTTTGGGATTTTATGGATTGTATTTTTCTCATTTGTCGTATCAAGAACTTTGATACGACCGATAAAAAATATAATTAATGATGTAAGGAAAATCAGCTCAGAAAATCTACATCTACGCCTGAATGTACCTAAGAAAAACGACTCGCTGTCGAGGCTAGCGCTGACTTTTAATGATATGCTCAATCGGTTAGAGACTTCTTTTGAGACCCAGAAAAACTTTATCAGTAATGCTTCACATGAGTTGAATACTCCATTGACTTCGATCATAGGAGAGGCAGATTTTGCCTTGTCTAAAGAACGTGGTGCGCTTGCATATAAGGTGGCTCTAGGAAAGATATTAGAAGAAGCAGAAAAGCTAGATAAAAAAACTAAAGCACTCTTGTTTTTGGCTCAAACGGGTTTTAATGGTAAAGCACAGAAATTCGACAAAATTAGAATTGACCAACTCATCTTGGATGTGCAAGATACTGTTCAGAAAATCAATTCTGGATTTAAGTTTAAACTCGATTTCAGCTTATTACCCGAAAATCCTGAAAAACTTAAAGTGAAGGGTAATGAGCAACTGCTACACTTGGCACTATCCAATATTATGGTCAATGCCTGTAAATATTCAGACAATGAAGTCGTGCATATTGCCTTTGGCGCTACGGACAAAGATGCCTTTATTGTGATTCGAGACTCTGGTATTGGTATTCCAGAGAATGAATTGCAGTATATCTATGATCCTTATTTTAGAGCCTCTAATACTGGCAGCCATGAGGGCTATGGTATCGGACTCCCACTCAGCCGAAACATCATCAAAATGCATGATGGCACGTTGCAAGTAAACTCTAAATTGAATGGAGGAACCACTGTTTTGATCAATATCCCTATAGGGAATTATTCGCTCTAATGCTATTTTAATAAACTTAGATTAATCTAATCTGTTTCTAATTTGAAGGTTGAAATCTAATCTGATTATAATTTTGTTGTAAATCCCTTCTAATACCTCATCGATAATTTTGGTAAAAAAACAAATCGATGGAAAACACTAAAAGAATACTCATTCCCAATGATTTTTCTGTAAAATCATTGTCACTAGTCAAAGAGGTGGTTGAGCAGATGCCGAACCAATCTCTTGAAATCATTATGTTACACGGCATGTTTTTGCCTAATTCTATAAGCGATCTCTTGTTTTACTCTAAAGGGAGGATGATTAGAGAAATGGAGTCGGAAGAGTTTTTGAAAGCTCATGCGCTCATTTCTAGTAAGTTTAAATCGCAAATTGTGTCTATGGTCACGGATTTTATCTATTTCAACGATAAAAAGAACATGCAAAAATACCTGGACTCTAATCGTATAGACGAGGTGTACATTCCTTCAGACATTAGAATGGATCCTAGTGTGCACAGACGAAGCTTTGATATTATACCCTATCTCCAGAAATGCTCGGTACCTGTAACGGCTTTGAAAATGAAAGCGGACACGCAAGAGGAATTTCATTTTACCAATCAAGTTTCTGATCTATTCTACAAGACGACCACACAGCCCATTATTCAAAAATCATGAGGATTATTTGGGTAGTACAGGGGCTTTTGGCTACGATGATACTTACCAGTGCTTGTCTATTGATACAGCTAGAAAGCCCTGAAGAACTGCTGGTGGGTGAGTGGGAAGAACTCTCTTGGGAATATGAAAAGGTAAATCATCAAGGGAACTCAAATTACTCTGCAATAGACGAAGCTCAAAAACGGGAAATTATCCAAAACCTGATTTTGCACGAGTCTGAAATTTGGCAATTCGAGCCTAATAAAAGGCTCACTTTCATATCGGCAAATGGAAGAAAGGAAAGTCTAAGCTGGCATGTAAAAGGTCGTGGCAATATACTGGAGCTGCGACATGACGATGAGCGAATAGAGGAGTACCAAGTGCAGCAATTGTCTGAAGATCTCTTGGTGATACATTTCAATTTTGACCTGCAAGTGAAAGGAATAGTGAAAATGACGTTTAAACGAATGAACAACAAGAATGCTTAGGAAATATAGTAATTATCGAAATTTTGTAGACAATATCCAGTTGGGAGGGCTCACGGCCTTTTCTGCTGGGATGGTCAATGTCATGTCTGTAATTGTGTTTTTTGCTTTTACCTCTAATGTGACTGGGCATTATGCTATTCTGGCTCAGGAGATAGCAAAAGGGAATTGGTATGAGGCATCTATTGCTTTGATATGGATCAGCTTGTTTTTTTTCGGAAATTTCACTTCCAATATGCTGATTATACATGGTACTAGCCGTCTAGGGCAACACCTCGCTCATGCTTTGCCTGTCATGTTAGAAATCGCATGTTTGATATTTGTGGGCATATACTTGCAATACTTCTATATAGAAACACTACAAGAAACGGAGATCTTGGTAGGTGCGATGCTATTTGCTATGGGACTTCAGAATGGACTGACTGCCAGTATTTCCAATTTTTCGGTAAAAACGACACACCTTACCGGTCTCACCACGGATTTGGGTATCCTTTTTTCAATGTTTACCAAAAAAGAGTACAGAGAAAACAAGGCACTAGTTCAGAAGGCTCAACTCTTGATCGTGATTATGTGTTGTTATATGGCGGGAGGTATAGTATCGGGTGTGGTTTATTATAGTATCGATTATTATACCTTTTATGTAGCCAGCTTGGTGTTGTGCGTTGTGATCCTTTACGACTATTATAAACTTAATGTCACCAAGATGATCTTTAAGGCAATGCGCCTGAGTGAGGTGGAAACAAGTCCAGTGCCAGAAAAAAGTAATGTACCACCAAACACGAGAGAACTACATACACTTAATAAAATACATCAAACGTCACAATATGCGCAAGAAACCTAAAAGTAAAAAGACATAGTATAAACTATCCTTCTAGCTCTTCGATTTTTTCTGCGATCGTTTCCCATTCTTGGTCTTTGTTGGCTAGGGTTTGGCTGTTGGATTCGTAGGTCTGATTGAGTTTGTCTAGCTTCTCGGCGTCGTTGAAGTTGGTAGGATCGGCCATTTCAGCTTCTAATTCAGTTTTTTTAGCTTCTAGCTTCTCTAGATCGGATTCGACTTTTGTCAGTTCCTTTTTGAGTTTGGTTAGTTCCTTTAGATCTTCGTCGATTTCTTTTTGCTTTTTCTCTTTCTTTGGTTTTTCTTCTTTGACTACCGTTGGTTTGAAAGCATCTTTTGGTTTGTTATTTTTTTCACACCAGTAGGTATACTCTTCGTAGGTGCCAGGATATTCTTTGATCTGCTGATCTTCGATCCACCAGATTTTGTTGGCTACTTGTGTGACGAAGTACCTGTCGTGAGATACCAAGATGAAAGACCCTTGGTATTGCTGCAAAGCCTGAATCAGGATGTTGACCGACTGAATGTCCAAGTGGTTGGTGGGCTCATCTAGCAAGAGAAAGTTGGCTTCAGATATCAGGGTTTTGGCCAAAGCCACTCTAGATTTTTCCCCTCCAGAAAGCACTTTTATTTTTTTAAATACATCTTCGTCCGAAAACAAAAAACAACCCAATACACCACGAAGCTCTTGCTCAGATTTGCCAGATCCAAATTGCTTGAGTTCTTCAAGTATTTCGTTTTCTACATTGAGTGATTCTAGCTGATGTTGGGCAAAAAAGGATGGGTTTACATTGAAACCCATTGAGGCTTTGCCTTCTACGTTTTCGTCTCCGTCGATGATCCGCAGGAGGGTGGATTTGCCTTTGCCATTGGCTCCGATCAAGGCGATTTTGTCGCCTCTCTCTATCTGTCCGCTAGCTTTTTTTAGAATGTCTATGTCTGGGTAAGACTTGGATACTTGATCCAGCGTGGCCACATGACGACCAGACTGTTTGCTGAAGTTGAATTTGAAATTGACCGCTGCATTTTCTTCGATTACATCATCGATTTTGTCCATCCTTTCAAGGGCTTTTACCCTGGACTGTACTTGGCGGGCTTTGGTCGCCTTGGCACGAAATCGTTCTACAAACCGTTCGGTCTGTCTTATTTTAGCTTGTTGGTTTTCAAATGCGTTTTTTTGCAATTCATTCCGAAGCTCTTTTTCTTCTAAGTAATTGTCATAATTGCCTGGATAGGGGGTCAGTGTCTGCCCACTCACTTCTACAATTTTGTTGATCGTGTTATTCAGAAACTGTCTGTCGTGAGAGACCACAATCACGGCGCCTTCGTAGGATTTTAGGTAGTTTTCTATCCATTGAATAGAAGGTAAATCTAAGTGGTTGGTCGGCTCATCGAGCATGAGAATCGATGGTTTTTCTAAAAGCAATTTGGCTAGAATCACTCGCATACGCCATCCACCAGAAAATTCTCTTAGCGGACGCTGTAGATCCTCTGTTCTAAAACCAATTCCTTCTAGTACCTCTTCGGCTTTGCTTTGGAGTACATAGCCATCCTTGGCTTCAAATTCTTCTTGTAGTCTAGCTAGTTTCTCTACGAGTTTGTCCTCGTAGTCAGTCTCCATCTTGTGTAGGATTTTATCAATTCGATGTTGGATCTTGGTGACGTCAGAAAAGGCTTCCATCGCTACCGATAGGATAGAATCGTCCGACTGAAAGGAAAGCAAATCCTGATTTAAAAAACCGATGGAGCAGTCTTTAGACATACTAATGTCTCCACTGTCTTTTTGGAGTTGGCCTATGATTAATTTCAATAAAGTAGACTTGCCCGTACCGTTAAGTCCAATCAAACCAATCTTGTCTTTAGGTTTGATATGTAGTGAGGCATTTTCAAAAAGGGCTCTGCTGCCCAGATAATAAGATAAATTATTGATAGAAATCATGTCGCAAATATGCAAAGGATCATAGGCAATTAAAACTCTGAGTTCATTTGATATTGGGATACATCCCATGTAATTTTATCTGAGACAAAGCCCAAGTATATATGCACTATAACCAATCATTTATTATTCTATCCTTCAGTGTCTTTTCTTTCTTTCAATGTGAGTCTACGCCCAAAAGCGATACGCAAAGAACCGAAGAAGAAACAACCTCAGAGGAGGTGTTTACTGATGAGTTGAGCAAAATTCAATTGCCAGAAGGCTTTTCGATCAGTCTGTATTCAGACAATATACCCAACGCCCGATCTATGACAATCAGCCCTGGCGGAACAGTCTATGTGGGTACACGAAAGGATGACAAGGTATATGCCTTGCAGGATACGAATGGAGATCATGTGGCTGATAAAAAATACATAGTGGCTAAAGACATGAACACACCTAATGGTGTGGCTTTTTACAAAGGGGACCTATATATCGCTGAGATTAGTAAAATATGGAAAATTGAAAACATAGAATCCGATTTAGGGAAATTGAAAGAGCCTGTGCTGATTGCAGACCGATTTCCTAGTGATAAACACCATGGGTGGAAGTACATCGCTTTTGGTCCAGATGGCAAGCTCTACGTTCCTGTAGGTGCACCGTGCAACATTTGCGAAAGCAAGAAAGAAGTCTATGCCACCATTACTCGCATGAACCCAGATGGATCTGATTTTGAGATTTTTGCCAAGGGGATTCGTAATACAGTAGGGTTTACTTGGCATCCAGAGACAGGTGAAATGTGGTTTACCGACAATGGTAGAGACATGCTAGGAGATAACATGCCCCCATGCGAGCTCAACCACGCACCGATGGCTGGGATGCATTTTGGTTATCCCTATTGTCATGGAGGGGACATTGCTGATCCTATACATGGTGGTGAGTATAGTTGTACCGATTTTGTGCCGCCCGCACAGAAGCTAGGGCCACACGTAGCGCCACTTGGTTTGAAGTTTTATTCTGGTGATATGTTTCCCGAGGACTACCAAGGAGATATATTCATTGCCGAACATGGCTCGTGGAATCGGTCTGAAAAAATAGGCTACCGTATCATGCGAGTGTCTATGGCAGAGGGTAAGGCTACTGGTTATGAGCCTTTTGTGTACGGTTGGCTCGATGAGGACGAACAAGAGGCTTTTGGCCGTCCAGTAGATGTGCTCATTATGCCAGATGGCTCTATGCTGGTGTCGGACGATAAAGCAGGAGTGATTTATCGTATTGCCTATACTACCACCTGATGGAGTGTCATGTTGATTTTAGTTGCTCTGCGCCATACTATACCCTCAATGAGCTGGGTGGGCACACCACAGATTTGTGGATCGTGTGTCCTGGCTATGGCCAATTAGCCAAATATTTTATTCGAAGGTTTGATGTTTTTGATTCACAAAAGCATTTTGTGGTGGCTTTACAGGGCTTGTCTAAGTTTTATTTGCCAGATCAAAAACATGTAGGAGCGAGTTGGATGACCAAGGAAGATAGAGAGACTGAAATGAGAAATCAGCAGGCTTATTTCGATGCCGTGATGATCGCCGTTCTTCAGGGGCGTGTTTTGAATGATTTTAATATTCACCTCATGGGTTTTTCTCAAGGAGTGTCTATGATTAGCCGTATGGCGGCTTATGCCAAGATAGATTTTAAAAACCTAATTCTTTGGGCGGGAGGTTTTCCTCCAGAATTGTCTAAAGCAGATTTTTCTCACCTTAGCATGTATGCCAAGCTAAAAGTAGTAATCGGTACCCAAGATGAATTCTACGCTTTGGGTAAAAATTATCAAACTGAAATAGAGAAGATGGAAGTCGCTATTGGCCTTAAACCAGAGGTGATCACTTTCGAAGGGAAACACGAAGTGCAACGAGAGGTCCTCCAGCGTTGCTTGGAGTGATTGATTTTTTATAAAGGAAGATAGAGAATGAACCCGAAGACTCAAACACTGCAATTTTTCTTTTGACTCTAGCCTCTAGTCATTGTGATTTATTAAAAATGTTTTCAAATTTGTGATGATAAAAACATTGGTTTTATTTGAAGCGTGATCCAGTTTATTCAAAAATATTTCCTCAAGTCCACCAGTCTTTTGCTGAGCATTTATATGTTGAATCTTTCTATAGATGCAGCAGACATGGAAGGTCGGTATGATCCGACTGTTAACGAGATTGAGTCTGTTTTTGAATTAGTTTTAGAAGTAATCATGGATCAAGGGGATGTTTTGCCTGAGCATGACGAACCCGATCCCGAAACTGAAACGTGTTTTCTAGGCTTGGATCATATTATACCGTCTAGCCCATTTCAGTTCGAAACGATACTGCGATACCATATTCACGGTGCAGCGAGTTTTCTTGTTATGAGTTATGAGGATCCTTTCTTAAGCTCTCTAAATCCTCCACCCAAGTCATTTTCCTGATTTTCTTAGTTAGTAGTATCTAAAAGAAGAAGCCGTAAGAGTTAGACTTCTTTATGTACTATGCCAATTTATTATTTTGTTTTAGCAGAATGCAGGGCGAGATACGTCAAGTTTTGAAGGTTGCGAAGTGTGATCGCTTGTCACAATCGTGCAACAACGACCTGCTTCTGTGATTTTAAAAACCTAAGTTGTAAAAAAAGGAAGGAGTATTCATCCATTTGTGATGGAATATTTATTTCGTGTTTTCTAAGGCTTAATAAAGCACTAAAGCGAACGGTTGAGTTTCCTGAAAATACAACGATAAAACTTTGATTATGGAAAAGATAAATATTGTAGAAATAGATTACGAAGGTCAAACCATACCTCTTGAATCACACAAATTCGAATATCTACCTCGAATTAATGAACGAATAGTTTTGCGCACATCTAGTGGAGACGCTAAAGTGTATCAGGTGAAGGATATTCACCACACGGTAGCCGAAGGTACAACCGTTTATGTTGTTAGCGATTATAGATCACTGAATAGCGTATTACAAAGTATCGTGGAAAGTGTTGTGTAATGAGGAATAGTCATTTGTTGAGCTAATTGATCTCTGAAATCTAACAAATCTTGTAAAGTGTAAAATCGCCTGAACCCTCAGGCGATTTTTGTTTGTACTCGTCTGGAGTCTGTCAAGACCACTTTTTAAAATTGATATTTGCACCGTCGAGCACGTTATAGTCCTGTCCATCACATTTTCTGTTTCTTCATTCAAGTATTGTCATTAAGTTGCCGCTTTGAATTATAATGAAAAAAGCATGGTGACTAGGGGAATACTTGGATTGAGTTTGATTTTTTTTGGATTTGTGGCTATTGCACAACCGGATAGATGGCAGCAGCGAGTAGCATACAAAATGGAGATTGATATGGATGCTGAGTCCAATCAATTTTCGGGCACACAAGAACTCACTTATTATAACAACTCTCCAGACACCTTGTTTAAGGTGTATTATCACCTTTATTTCAATGCTTTTCAGCCAGGTAGCATGATGGACGTTCGCAGCCGAACGATCTCTGATCCTGACAAAAGAGTGGGTGATCGGATTTACCATTTGGGTGCAGACGAAATAGGTTATCATAAGATAAATTCTCTTTTTCAAGATGGAAAACCAGTGGATTATTCGATAGACGGCACGGTCATGACTGTGCAATTGGTTGCACCCATTATGCCTAATACTAGCGTGGTATTTCGAATGAAATTCGAGAGTCAAGTACCCCTACAAGTGCGTCGTTCTGGTCGAGATAATAAAGAAGGCATTCGGCTGTCTATGGCACAGTGGTATCCCAAATTAGCAGAATATGACTACTCTGGGTGGCATGCCTATGATTATGTGGGGCGGGAGTTTTACAGCCCATGGGGAGATTTTGATGTGTCTATCAAAATTGATAACGAATATGTAGTGGCCGCTACTGGATTGCTTAAGGAAGAGATAAATAGAAAGAAGAAAACAACTTATAGATATGCAGCAGAAAACGTACACGATTTTGTTTGGGCAGCAGATCCAGATTATGTACGTAAGGTCGTCAATGTTCGAGATGGATTGGATTTTGAATTTTATTACCAGACAGATACGCTAGCCGATCGGTGGGTGGAAATGGAAGATTACATAAAAAAAGCAGTGCCATTTATAGAGGAGCGATGCGGTACGTATCCTTATCCTGTATATAAGGTGATTCAAGGAGGAGATGGAGGTATGGAATATCCGATGGCAACCCTGATCACAGGACATCGGTCTTTGAAGTCTTTGGTGGGCGTGACGATACATGAGTTTTTGCACAGCTGGTATCAGATGGTATTGGGTACCAATGAGAGCTTGTATTATTGGATGGATGAGGGGTTTAACACTTACTATGATAACCTGACGATGGATTATCTATTCAATGAAAAATATCCGTCAAAAGATTTCATGAAGTCTTCTTATAAATACTATAATCAGATCGTGACAAGTGGATTGGAAGAGCCAATGACCACCCATGCGGATCATTTCGAAACCAACAAAGCTTATAGCATGGCTTCTTACAGAAAAGGAGGGCTTACCTTGCAAAACTTGTCCTACCTTGTGGGATCTGAAGCTTTCGATGCAGCTATGTTACGCTATTATAATACCTGGAAGTTTAAACACCCTAACGCTACAGACTTTGAAGTCATTATGGAAAAGGAGAGTGGGCTAGAGCTGTCTTGGTTTTTCAATTATTGGATTCAATCTGCTAAAACGATAGACTATGCGGTGGCTGATGTGAGCATGGAAAGCAAGGGGACATCGATTGCACTCACACGCAAAGGCTACATACCCATGCCGCTAGATGTGCTAGTTACGCTCAAAGGAGGCGAGCAGCTGAGTTATCATATTCCGTTAGGAATGACTCGAGGCCACCGTCCATTGGCAAAAGGTGAAATTTTGATGACTGAGTGGAAATGGGTAAACCCTTATTACTCTTTTATCATAGATGTGGCTAAAGATCAAATAGAATCTGTAGAGATAGACCCAAGTCAGCGTATGACAGACCTTGATTTTCAAAATAATAAGTACCCAAATAGTAATAATGAAGTAGAAATACAAGGGAAGCCCGAGAAACTGGAGAATAACTAGTAGATTTGGGCTCGATCAATAAGAATAACTACATTGAAATTTAAAGAAGTTGGTATTCATCCTCCCGTATTGGATGGAGTAGATGCCATGGGTTTTGAAAATACGACTCCGATTCAGGAGAAAGCTATTCCCATCATATTAGAAAAGAAAGATCTCATCGCTTGCGCGCAAACGGGTACAGGTAAGACCGCCGCCTTTTTGCTGCCTACAATGCAGCAAATCCACGATCAGGCCGATCATGGAAATATTGATGCATTGGTGGTCGTCCCTACTCGGGAGCTAGCCATTCAGATCGACCAACAGATCCAAGGGTTGGGGTATTTTGTAGACATTAGTTCTGTCGCTGTATATGGTGGTGGAGATGGTGTCAGCTGGGAGGTGCAGAAAAAGGCACTGCTCAAAGGAGCCAATATCGTCATCGCTACACCAGGCCGTATGATCGCCCACCTCAACCAAGAGTATGTAGACCTATCGAAGGTGAAGCATTTCATCTTGGACGAAGCCGATCGTATGCTCGATATGGGATTTTATGATGACCTCAAAAAGATCATGAAGTTCATTCCTAAGGATTGTCAGCGGCTCATGTTTTCGGCTACCATGCCACCAAAGATCCGTACGCTCGCCAAGGAGATACTAAACGAGCCAGAAGAAGTCAGTATTGCGATATCTAAGCCCTCAGAGAATATTCTTCAAGGTGCATTTATGATTCACGATGGACAGAAATCTGCTTTGATTCACCATATATTCTCTGCCAAGAAAATGGACAGTGTGATTGTATTCCTTTCTCGCAAGAGCGAAGTGGACAAGATCGCACGTGAGATCTCCAAGCTAGGGGTGAATGCGGCACCTATTCACTCTGGACTAGAGCAGTCCAAGCGCGAGTCGGTATTACAAGACTTTATCAATAAGAAAATCAACGTACTCGTAGCTACAGATGTGATGAGCCGTGGTATCGATATCAAAGGGATCGATATGGTGATCAACTACAATGTACCAGGCGATGCCGCAGATTATGTGCATAGAATTGGTCGTACAGGACGGGCTGATGCCAATGGTGTAGCCTTTACGTTCGTAAACGAAGAGGACATGTACAACTTCTCCAATATCGAAACACTGATCGGAAAGGAAATACAGAAGATAAGGCTGCCAGAGCACATCGGCGAAGGACCAGTGTATAATCCAAAGCAGCGATCGTTTAAGCCAAGAGGCGGTAGCAGTGGTGGAAGCAAAGGAAAACGCAGACCTCCAAAGAAATAAGCAGACATCCCTTCTTTGCACTAAAATAATTAGTAAATTCTTTTGCTGGCTGAAATAATATTGCTAATTTTATTGTCATTAGCGCTAATTAATAAATCAATCCACAGGTTTAATTAATTTAATGACAAAATAATTAGTAATGGAAACATATACAGTAGGAGGAGAATACAAGCTAAAGCTTACGTCTAAGAAATTGAAATCGGGCAAGTGTCAAGTAAAATTTCATGCATCGGTACTACATACCAAAAAGATGTACGGTTATGTATTGGCAGACTCCGGGGAGACCTTGAGGCAAGTCGTAGAAAAAATCATCAAACGCCTCGATCAGCTTAAAAACAGAGAAAATTTTCATCACATTAACCTATATTCTATAGGCAAGTACAGCACTAACGATACGGGTATGGTGCTATTCGATGCTTAATAATAGAAATAATTGTGAGGTTCTATTAAGTTTGTTATCAATTCAATCTGAACATGGGAGTAGCTAAGGTAAACGACAACATAAAGTTCTTAAGAAAGAAATTTGGGTACACGCAAGAGACATTTGCAGAAGCGATTGGTATCAAACGATCGCTAGTAGGGGCTTATGAAGAGGGGCGTGCTGATCCTCGGCTCAACAACCTACTTCGCATGTCTGAAGTGTTTAATGTGAGTGTAGATACATTGATTAGTAAAGTGGTCAGTGAGTTGTCTGATGATGAGCTGCACCAGTCGGATGCGGGAGGGAGTGCTCGTGTGCTTGCCATTACGGTAGACCAAGACGATAATGAGAATATTGAACTCATTCCTCAGAAGGCCTCAGCTGGCTATATGAATGGCTATGCAGATCCTACCTATATCGAAAATATGCCTAAGTTTCAATTGCCCATGTTGCCCAAAAATGCAACCTATCGCGCTTTTGAATTGTCTGGTGATTCTATGCTGCCCTTGCAGCCAGGGACGGTAATAATAGGCGAATACATAGAGAATATTGCCCATATCAAAAATGGAAAAACCTATGTGTTGCTGAGCAAAGAAGAAGGAATTGTATACAAGCGTGTATTCAACTATGTCGATGAAAATGGTAAGTTGTTTCTCGTTTCGGACAATAAGTCCTATTCTCCATATCAAGTAGACGCCAAAGATATTTTAGAAGTATGGGAGTCAAAAGCTTACATTAGTATCAATTTTCCAGATGCTAATGGCAAAGGAGACTTAACTATGGAAGAACTATCAGGTATTGTAAAAAACCTTCAGAACGAAATTATCAAGCTGAAAGATGCTAAGTAATAGGTAATGCCCTTTTGTATAAGCGTACTGTTGCAGATTGGATTTATGTAGGAAAATCAAGAGTGATCGTATGTATGTCTGCGTTGTTGATATATCGGATGTTAACATTATAATACTCGCATATTTTTTTCACTATTGCTAAACCGAGTCCTAGAGAAGCAGACGATTGGTTATGTTTCTTGAATCGTTCAAATAGTTGTTCAGGTCTCACTTCTAATGTACTTCCAGTATTAGATATTTCTAACCTTTTCTTTTGTGTCGTAATCTTGATATAGCCTGATGGCTGATTGTGCTTGATAGTGTTTTTAATCAAATTGCCTATCAGTATATCTGCCAGTGTGGGGTTGATCTCTGTTATTAGGTCACTGATGCTATTGAAGGCAACTTTGAGTTCCTTAATGTCTGTAAATTCCTCATATTCATTTAGTTTGGATTGGATTAGCTCATTGAGATTCACAGTTTCATGAGTGTAAAATTGACCATTGTCAATTTTGGAAAGCAGCAGCAGCCCTTGATGCAATTTGGATAGCCGAATAGTAGATTTGTGAATGTCCTCTATCCAATACATTTGTTTATCAGTGAAGTTTTTCCCTTGAATCAATTCTTCAATGCGAGTGGTGATTAGAGCTAGTGGTGTTTGAATTTCGTGTGCTGCATTTTCAGTAAACTCTTTTAAGTTTTGATAATCTACAGCGATTTTGTTAGTCATTTTTTCTAATACTTCATTGAGTTCGTTAAACTCGTAAATATCAGTATTGTCCATAGTTAGCCCAGCGCCCTGACTAATTTCAAATGCTTTCAAATTCGATAATGATTGGTAAAAAGGTTTCCAGACTTTCTTGGATATGCGTCGCTGCAGCAGGATCAAAATGATTAGCCCGAAACTCACAAGGATAAGCATGGTTGTAGTTATAAACGTAAGGAGCTTATTGGATTCTATGAGTGATTTTCTGATGTTGACTTCGTAAGGCTGATCTCCTATGGTGGTGTAAAAGCTATATTGGCGGAATGGGTCAATTTGGTCACTGTATCGGCTTACAAATAAAGTATCAGCAAATTCAACTAATGGAGTGAGCGTATCCTTGACTTCTTTTAGTTCAATTTTGTTTTCCACAAAATAGCAGCTGGCTTCCCATACACCCTGTTCGGCAACATAGTGCTCAAAATCTTGCCTTTCGACCTTGAGTCGATATTCAACCTCTTCGTAAATGACATATTCTGTAACGGAATAAAAGACGATAGCAATCACTAAATAGGCGATGATCGAAAAAAGAATATATTGTCGATTGGTGCGTGTGAGTAGCTTCATTCTAGACCAAATTTATAACCGATGCCGTAGATAGTTTGTATGTAGTCGTTGCACCCACTTTCGGTTAGTTTTTTTCTAAGATTTTTTATTTGAGAATAAAGCATATCAAATGAATCGGAAGAATCAATATAATCGCCATATAGGTGCTCGGCAATAGCTGGTTTGGTCAAAACCACGTTGATATTGGAGATGAAGTACATGAGTAAGTCAAATTCTTTTCTCGACAGGACAACATTTGAGTTGTTGGCAAATACTTTACGAGAGTTTAGGTTGATATTGATTTCTTTATAAGTCATTTCATTTGTGCCGCCGAATTGCCGTCTTCGAATTAATGATTTAACTCTGGCATTTAGTTCCGATAAATGAAAGGGCTTGATTAGGTAGTCATCAGATCCAATTTCTAATCCTCTGATTTTGTCTTCTAAAGCATTGCGGGCAGAGATGATGATAATGCCAGTAGACACATCTTTAGATTTGATATACGATACAATATCAAACCCAGTTCCATTAGGAAGGTTGAGATCTACAATAGCACAGTCGTAGTTGTAAAGACTGATTTTTTCATGAGCCAGATTGAATTCGTCTGCTGTTTCTACAACAAAACCTTCTTTAGACAGATACTCCGAAATACTTTCGGCAAGCCCTTTTTCATCTTCAACAACCAAAATTTTCACGCGTACTTTCTTTTAAAACTAGACCGTAAATATAGGATTTGAATTCTGTAAACATTTTGGAATTTGCGCTTTCTAGATTCCCAATTGTTTCCAAAGTCGGTTTATAGGTTTGTCTCATATTTTTTTAAACAGCAAATATGTGTGAGCAAATGACAAAAAGTAGAAGCAAATTAAAGCTCCTGATTTTGATGACAATAATGAATGGAGCATGGAATGCCGTGTTGGGGCAAACATTGGATTTGGCAAAAAGCCTAGAAATGGCCAAAGCTAACTATTCAAGCATTCAAGCCAAACGCGCCCTTTCTGAAGCGACACTACAAGAAGTAGGGGCGACCAAAAACATATACATGCCGAAGTTGATGCTACAGCATCAATATACCTATTCAACTGGCAACAGTGTAGAAGGTGGTTTTTTCCCCAACGAAGGTACGATTTCACCGTCAGGAGGTATCCGTACTGAAAACATAAATCAGGGTGCATATGGGAGTTTTACCTCGGCTATTATGGAGTGGGATGTTTTCAGTTTTGGAAAGCAATCATCTAATGTAAGAGCAGCTAAAGCAGATGCCAATGCTGGTCAGTTGGATCTTGAGAACGAGATATTTCAGCATCAAATCAGAGTAGCTGATGCCTATCTATTATTGTTGGTGTCAGAAAAACTAACCGAAGTACAAGAGCATAATGTAATACGAGCGAAAAACTTTAGTGATGCGGTAGATGCAGGTGTCAGAGCCCAGCTTCGAGCCGGTGTTGATAGTTCATTGGCGCATGCCGAATATGCACGGGCTAGGGTGCTTCTGCTAGAAAGTCAGCGCAATGAACAGATGAGAAAATATCGTCTGATCGAGCTTTTAGGAGAGGATGCACAGACCTTTTCATTGGAAATTGATAGTATGAGTTTTTGTTCGCAGTTGCCAGTTGTAGGTTTTGCAAATATGGAGATCGATCAAAACCCATTGCTCAGAATGCAGCAAGCCAAAATCGAAGCTGCAGGGCAGCGAGCCTTAGCAATGAAGCGAAGTTTTATGCCAACGGTGTCATTAGTAGCTGCTGGCTGGGCAAGAGGTGCTGGCGTCGATAATGCTGATGGTTCTTACCATACAGATTTTGCTAACGGAACTCAGTACCAAGTGAGCAATTATCTGCTTGGCGTGACTGCCAAATGGAGGGTTACCGATGGTTTTTTAATCAGAAATAGATACAAAAAACTCCAATATATCACTGATCAGAATACACAGCAATTTTATCAGCAACAAAACATGCTGAAACGTCAAGCGACCGAATCAGAAATGCAGTATCGCATTATGATGGAAAAGGCCCGAACCATACCACTACAAATGAAAGCCGCAAAGCAGGCTTATACCCAAGCAGAAGCGCGATATGAAAATGGATTGAGTGACCTGTCGACACTACTTCAAAGTATGGTTGTGCTCAATCAAGCAGAGGCAGATTTAGCCATAGCCTATAGTAATGTGTGGAGATCACACCTAATGGTAGCTGCTGCAAAAGGAGATTTGACGTCATTTTTCGATTCGCTCTAATCAAGGCGAGTCCTATTAAAAATTAATTAAAGGATTATGTTAAAACTAATAAAATCTGCCTTACAGAAACCTATATCAGTGATGGTAGGTATCATAGGCATTCTGTTTTTTTCGGTGATTTCCATCAAGGAAATTCCTGTTGATATATTTCCAGAATTGGAATTGCCATCGATATATATTATTCAGCCCTATGGAGGAATGGCACCTGATCAGATGGATGGGTTTATTACTACTCGGTATCAGGATCATTTCCTGTATGTATCAGGAGTTCGAGATGTCGAAGTACGTACCATACAAGGGATGTCTATTCTGGAATTGAAATTTTACCCAGGAACGGACATGGGAGAAGCGGCCGCTGAAGTGGCTAATAATATAGCAAGAACAAAGGCTTATATGCCAGAAGGTACAGTGCCGCCTCAAGTTTTGCGATTTGATGCCAGCTCAGTACCAGTAGGGCAGTTGGTGTTTGAGAGTGAGACGCATACGCTCAATGAAATACAAGACTTGGCTTCTTCGCGTGTTCGACCTATGTTTTCGAAAATAGAGGGAGTATCGAGCCCGCCGCCACTTGGAGGAAATCAGCGAAGTATTGTGATCAAAGTAGATCCAAAACAACTGAGAAGTTATAAAGTGACTCCAGAGGAAGTGATCAAGGCAGTGATTGCCAACAACCAGCCTTCTCCTGCGGGGAATGTTAGAATCGGAAATAAAGCATTGATGGCGCCTATCAATTCACTCATCGATGACCCACAGGAGTTTCTCGATGTGCCTATCCGAACAGGGTCAGGGCCGTCTGTTTTTATCAGAGATGTAGCCACTGTCGAAGATGCTGCAGATATTACAGTCGGATTTGCCCTTATTCAAGGTAAGCGTGCAGTTTATATACCAGTGGTGAAAAAGGCAGATGCCTCTACGCTTTCTGTGGTGAATAATATAAAAGAAGCATTGCCTCGATTGCAGCATGCAGTACCTGAAGATGTTAAAATTTCCTATCAGTTTGATCAGTCTGTTTATGTATCCAATTCACTCAAGAGTTTAATTGTGGAAGGAATTCTCGGTGCCTTACTAACAGGGCTTATGGTGTTTTTGTTTTTAAAAGATTGGAGAAGTGTAATCATTGTGGTGGTTACTATTCCTGTGTCGGTTCTTTGTTCTGTGATGATCTTAAATCTGTTTGGGCAAACGATCAATATTATGACCTTGAGTGGATTGGCACTATCTATTGGGATATTGGTAGATGAGGCTACGATCACTATCGAAAACATTCACCAGCATCTAGAAATGAAGAAAACTAAAGCCATGGCGATTTGGGAAGCATGTAAAGAAATCGCATTTCCTAAGTTGCTAATTCTGCTATGTATTTTGGCTGTTTTCTTACCCGCTTTGGTCATGCATGGCGTACCTAGGTCTATGTTTTTACCCTTGTCGTTGGCTGTAGGGTTTGCGATGATAGCCTCCTTTTTACTATCTCAAACTTTAGTGCCTGTATTATCCAATTGGTTATTGAAAGGTCATGTTTCAATACCAAAGAGTGAAGAACTTACAGGTTTTGATCGATTCAAAGATCGATACCTCAAGTTGCTCGGCGAGATAATGGAAAAACGAAAATGGTGGGTTGGCGGATATTTGGTGATAGCTCTGGGTATTGCAGGATTATCATTTTATGTGATCGGTACAGATATTTTGCCTCATGCCAATAGTCATCAGTTTCAGCTCCGACTCAAAGCTGCAGATGGGACTCGTGTAGAGCGTACCGAAGAAATGACACTGAAAGTACTCGACTTGATTGATGAGGAAGTGGGAGAGGAGAATGTGGTCATTACTTCTGCCTATGTGGGCAACGTGCCTACGAGTTACGGTTCGGCGCAAGCCTTTGTGTTTAATAGTGGCCCTCATGAAGCGGTGATGCAAGTAGCACTGGATGAATCGTATCCCGTAAAAATGGATGAACTTAAAGAAAGGCTTCGTGCAAGAGTTTCTGAAAATATGCCTGAGCTAAAAGTGTCTTTTGAACCTATTGAGCTCGTAGATAAGATTATGAGTCAGGGTGCTGCTACGCCTATAGAGGTTCGAGTGGCCGCAAAAGATATCATACAGGCATATGGCTTTGCAGAGAAGATACGTGTCAATATGGGAAAGATTCCATTCTTGCGTGACGTACAGATCAAACAGCCAATGAATTATCCTACACTAAATATAGACATTGATCGTGCACGTGCGGGACAATTAGGGGTCACGCCAGTTCAGGTAGCGAAGTCCATGGTGGCAGCTACTTCTTCGAGTCGGTTTACAGATAAAAACCTTTGGTTGGACAATTCTAAAGGGTTGGCCTATCAGGTACAGGTACAAATACCAGAGCATGAAATGTCTTCTGTGAATGATGTGGCCAATATTCCGTTGCAAGCTGGGGCGGCACGACCAGCACTGGCCGATGTGGCTACTATTTCTCAGGAGGTTAGCCCAGGACAATATGACCGTACGGGGCCAAACCGGTTGGTAACCATTACTGCTAATATTCAAGAAAAGGATTTGGGTGCAGCCAAAAAAGCTGTGCAGCATGCGATTGATCAGACTGGCGAGCCCCCTCGGGGTATGATCGTAGAATCGAAGGGTTTAGCTCAATTGCTTACGGAGACTTTAGATAGCTTACAGGGAGGTTTACTTGTCGCAATTGTAATTATTTTCTTACTCCTTACGGCCAATTATCAATCATTCAAACTATCACTTGTAGTACTATCATCTATCCCTGCTGTGCTGGCAGGGTCACTGATGATGTTGCTGCTCTGTGGAGCCACACTCAATTTGCAGTCCTATATGGGGATGATTATGTCGTTAGGCGTTTCGGTGTCCAATGCCATTTTGATGGTCACTAATGCAGAGAGTATTAGACTGGAAGAGAAAGATGCACGTAAGGCGGGGTTGATGGCTGCTAATGGAAGAATACGTCCCATCATTATGACCAGTATCGCCATGATTATGGGTATGGCACCTATGGCCTTAGGTATGGGAGAAGGTGGCGATCAAGTTTCTCCATTGGGGCAGGCAGTGATCGGAGGGCTTATTGCCTCTACACTGGCATCGTTACTTATTCTGCCAAGTACTTTTAGCTTGTTGCAAGCCAAGGCAGGTTTTGATTCTGTGTCTTTAGATCCTGAAGACGTAGAGAGTAAATATTTTCAAAAACAATCGTGAAAAAGAGTTTAAAAATTAAAGAGATGTATAAAGCAATAGAAAGAGTAGGGTGCTTGATTGTGATCGCTGTACTCATACAATCATGTAGTCATGGGGCTAAATCTAATGAGAGCCCAAAGACATTGGTTCCCGAAGTTGAAATAACTAATGTGCAAGAAAAGACTCCTTCTAGACAGGTTGTGCTGCCAGGAGAACTGAAGCCATGGAACAAAGTAGATATTCTGGCCAGAGTCCGAGGCTATGTAGGAGGGATTCATGTAGATAGAGGGAGTATGGTGAAAAAAGGGCAGGTTTTGACTGTTTTGGAAGCGCCCGAAGTGGTGGCGGAATTAGGCAATGCTCAGGCGCAATACGAGACAGCCAAAGCAGGTGTGATAGAGCAAGAGGCTCGACTAAGGTCTAGTAAACTGACCTATAATCGCCTGATGGTGACGAGCAAGACTCCTGGCGCAGTATCAGCTAATGAAATAGATATGGCCTATGCTCGAATGATGGTGGATAGTGCTGCCACAGTATCAAGAGAGGGCTTGTTGGAGGCTGCGCGGGCTAAGCTGGTCTCGCAGCGCCAGTTGGTGAAATACCTAACTGTAAGGGCACCTTTCAACGGGATCATTACGGCAAGGAATGTGAGCCCAGGGACGCTTGTGGGATCGGGAGGCAACCAAGGGCTTCCCATGTTTGTGCTAGAGGACAGATCAAGATTACGGTTGACTGTAGCCATTCCAGAGCGCATGACGAATGCTATTCCTAAAGACAGTGAAGTAAGCTTTGTAGTCGCGGCTAATCCAGGTGATAGCTTTGTGGGGCACTATGCACGAAGTGCCAATAGTCTGGAAGAGATGAATCGTTCTATGCTTACTGAATTTGATGTAGACAATAAATCTGGCGAATTGAAATCTGGAATGTATGCTGAAGTTACTTTGCCTTTGGTGCGTAATGAGGCTACTTTGTTTGTGCCTGCTTCTGCATTGGTGCATACGTCGGAAGGCGTATACGTAATTAAAACGGTGGGTAATACCGCAGAATGGGTAAGCGTGGAGAAAGGAAACCAAATTGAAGATTTGGTGGAAGTATTTGGAGCGATAGAAGCAAAACAAAATATTTTATTGGTAGGTAACCCTGAAATTAGAAATGGACAAAGGGTGAACATAGCACCATCCAAGTCTTAATTTTTTATTTTAGGTGATGGGTCGAAACTTATGTGCTTCGACCCATTTTTCATTAAAATCCGATCTCCATCTGCGCGATAAACAATAGGGCATCATCGGCAGTGTAATTGTCAATGTAAGAGGCACTGGCTTGTATTTTGAGCGTATGCCCTGCAATGAATTTGGAGACGTTTAGGGTGTAAATATTTTCTTTGTCTCCAATAGATTCACTTTCAGGTGCATTATATACATAGCGACCTGCAAATTCGAGATTATTTTTAAGTAGATAGCCTGCGGAAATATTGAAAGCTTCTCCTGTATAATAATATCGGGTGGTACCAGTTTCATCTATGCCATCATGAGGTCCATCAAGTATGGTTCTGATACCGTATTCCGACATCATTGAGAATCCATTGTATTTGAACATCGCGTCTATAAAAAGTGTGGAAAAATCCACTTCGGTATTTAGGAACCTCCCCAATTGTCCTCTTTCTCTGTTGTTGTTGTCGTTGAAGTCATAAGTAACTCCGATCGATAGTTTTGGCTTAGGTTCTCTCATCAGGTCAGAACCGAAATAATCTCCTTTCTTTTTGAATTTGCCAAAAGGAAGAATCTCACCTCTTACTGTATAGTCATAGCCATTAGAACTATTCGAAATAGTCACATTTCGACCTTCACCCATAGAAATAGATGCAATTTCACGCAACACCATTTGACCAATTGTATGTTCGTGATGTAGTTGTATCCCAATGTCTCGGTCTAGCGTGTATCGATTGTTGAGCTGACTACGCTCTGTGAATTGCAAGGCGCCAGAAGAAATCACCCTTTCTCTGTTGCCAGGTAGTTTTGTTTGACCTACCCAGAGGTGCCAATTTTTCCGAAAATGCCATTTGAGCGCAGCGTCTAGGACGATGTTGGCTGCTCCAGAGTTTTCATTGTAAAAACTACCCTGATCGCGGTTGGATAGCCCCAGTTCAATTTTGTATTCGATTCGTGGGTCATACAAAAAACCTTTGAATTTTAAGCGATACCGTCTTATTAGAAACTGATCCGCATATTCTTCTGAGTCAAAGTCGTAGAGGCCTAGGTATTGTGTTTGAAATCTGAGATTGATTTGCGTACTAAAAGTCGAATCTTTGTCAACGAACCGTAATCCGTTCCCGATTTTACTGCCGTCGAATGATTGAGCTTGGGCCATAACGGCACAGGTAGCCAAAGCTAAAGTGAAGTAAAAAAGTTTCATATTTTCTGAATATAAGCCGCGAAGATACCCTGCCAAACTTGCTTACTAGTTAATTAAAGGTTTCCTTAATGTTAAGCAATTGTTAACAAAATGAAGAAATGCTGCTTAAATGATTCAGAGCCTATGCAAAAAGATAAGCGCGAGGGGTAATATAAAAAATATGAAAAGGATATAGAAAAAACCAATGACACGGTATTGCATGGTCATAAGTCCAAATTGTCTCGCATAGCGAATAGGCAATTGATTGAGGTAGGGTATAACTAAGAAAAGAATGCTCCCTATCAAGTTGAATAAAAAGTGAACCACTGCAATACTTAAAGCAGCTTCAGATTTATTGAATGCAGCGATGAGTGCAGTAATGGTAGTACCCACATTGGCGCCTACAATGTAGGGGTATATTTTGCTCAAATGGATTTTTCCAGTAGCTCCCAATGGAACGATGATAGAGGTAGTGATAGAGCTAGATTGAATTCCGGCAGTTAGTACTGTGCCTAAACCAAATGAATTGAGTTTGTTTTTGAAAAACACTTCTTGAAAACGTTCTTCTGATGCACCTATCATCCTGTTGGAAATGATTTTGGATATAATCTTGATGGATGCAAATAATGCAATACAAGCTACAAGTACCAGTACGAATTTGTACTCGACAGAATCAATCAAAAAACCATTGATCATATCAAAGAAACTCAATCCCGATTCCTGTCCTTTTGCCGCAGGAGTATGAGACAAATTTAAAGCTGTGACGACTTGAGTAGAGAGTTTGGAGAGTACGTGGTAGTAATATTCCAATGGAAACAACACCATCACCGTCATGATATTGAAAAAGTCGTGCATTACGCCAGTCGCAATAGCATTTTTAAACTCTTTGTTGTCGGTGATATAACTAAGGGAGACAATGGTACTAGTCAGGGTAGTACCCATATTGGCACCCATGATCATGGGTACTGCATTCTCTAGAGTCATTCCTCCTGAGGCTACTACAGCTACTATGAGAGAAGTACTCGTAGAACTGCTTTGAATTACGGCAGTGATAAACAGTCCGATAAAGAGACTAATAAAAGGGTTGGAGGTAATGGCTAATACTTTGATTACCGTATCATTGCCAATTACATGAAAAGAGCTGGTCATTAGATCTAATGACCATAAGAATACCAATAAAGCGAGCGATATGCTCAGTATAAACTGTACTAGATTAAGTTTTTGTGTTGTACTACCTTCCATAATTCAAGCTGCAAAAGTAGAATAGTTTGACTTCTCATATATTACTAAATTGTTATGAAGTGAAAGGTAAAGTAGAACTGCTTGGGTTTATCCTTAACATTTATTTAAAATTGAGCTTCTTTAATATTATTAGCTTTGCAAGCATTTTAAAATCAATTCAGAAAAATAAATAACGATCTCGTGGAATACGGAATTTTTGACATTTTACAGTTAATAGGAGCACTAGGTTTCTTCATTTATGGGATGAAGGTAATGAGTGAATCTATTCAGAAGGCAGCGGGGGATTCATTGAGATCTGTCATGAGTATTATTACTTCCAATCGAGTGAGTGGAGTATTTACAGGTTTTTTAACCACAGCTATTATACAATCATCATCAGCGACTACCGTGATGGTGGTAAGCTTTGTAAATGCTGGATTGCTAAAACTAAGGCAAGCTATAGGTGTAATTATGGGAGCCAATATAGGCACCACCATTACAGGCGTTTTAATCTTGGTATTTGGATTTTCAAAGTTTAGTATATCGCATTACACTTTGCCTATCATAGCGGTGGGTTTTCCCATGCTATTTGCTAAAAAAGTAGAGTGGAAATACTGGGGTGAATTTTTAATTGGATTCTCCCTTTTGTTTATGGGATTGGATGCCTTGAAGCATGCAGTTCCTGATTTAAAGCAAAATCCGGAAATTCTGGAATGGATTGCTGATATTAATAACTTAGGATTTATATCTGTCATTATTTCGGTATTAATAGGTACTATTTTGACTGTCGTTGTTCAGTCTTCTAGTGCTGCAATGACCGTTACACTTATTATGTGTCATAACGGTTGGATTCCATTCGATATGGCAGCGGGTATTGTGCTGGGTGAGAATATCGGAACTACCATCACGGCTAACTTAGCTGCCTTGGTAGGTAACGTGCATGCTAAACGTGCGGCATTGTCTCACTTTATGTTCAACGTGTTTGGTGTGGTGTGGATGTTATTGGTGTTTAATCTGTACATCGGAACCATTGATTCTATAATGGTTTCATTTGACTTAGGTTCACCACTCAACGATACGGCATCGATCAACTGGGGGTTGATATGTTTTCATACCAGTTTTAACATTGTGAATACCTTAATTATGATTTGGTTCGTGCCTCAGATCGAGCAGATCGTAACCAAATTAGTTACCTCTAAGGATGAAGAAGATGAAGAATTTCACCTTGAGTTTATTGGGACTCAATTGATGCGTACAGCCGAATTGTCCTTGATGGAGGCTAGGAAAGAAGTAGTCAACTTTAGTAAGCAAGTTGTGAAGATGAGTAGGTTTGTTCAAGAGCTGGTCACTTCTGATGATAACAAAAGAATAGAGGCTCTAACGGAAAAAATATCTAAATATGAGGACAGAACAGATGAGTTGGAAATGGAAATCGACGATTATCTGGTGAAGGTGTCTGAGGGGAGATTGAGTACGGCTGCATCCGAAGAGATTCGTGCCATCATGAGTATCACAAGCGATTTAGAAAGGTCTGCGGATATTTTTATGAGAATGTCTCGTGAGATCAATAGAAAAAATAAGCACAACCTGACCTTCACTTCTGATCAGATTCTGAACATCCAAAAGATATTTGGATTGGTAGATGCTGCTTTGGCCGAAATGCACAAAAATTTGAAATCAGATTATTCAGAAGTGCTGTTGGAGGGTGCTCGAAAGAGTGAAGAAGCCATCAACAAAATGAAAAAAGAGCTTAGCAAGAAGCACTGGAAGAGCGTAGAAGAAAATCACTACGATGTCCAAACAGGCATTGTCTATAGAGATATTATCTTTGGCTGTGAGCGTATTGGAGATCACGTGATCAATGTTACAGAAAGCATTGTAGGAATAGAAGAACATGTTTCTGTACACCATCATCATTAATAAAAACATGAAAAAAGCAAAAGCCCGAATCTCATATGAAATTCGGGCTTTTGCTTTTTAAGGGCTATATCGTTTAATCTTTAACGAACTTGCCGCTACTGTTTGCACTTACGTCTACTTTTTCTGGAGCGCCGCGATAATACACTTTGCCGCTACTGCTGGCACGGCCTTCAATGCTACGATGAGCAGTCACTTGGGCTTTGCCAGAGCTGCTGATATTGGCTTCTACGTTTTCGCTATCCATGTTATAGGCATATAGTTTGCCAGAGCTACTGATGTCTAAGTCCTGGTATTTGGCCTTGCCAGAGAGTTCTACTTTTGCGCTACTAGAAATTTTAACTTCTAGGTATCTTACGTTGAGTACTAAGTTGGCCTTGCCAGAACTGCTTGCCCTAATTTCGAAATCTTCTGTTGCTATGGCATCTTCACCAGATATGGAAGCAGAAGAGCTAACGGATATTTCTTTTAGTTCGTCGGAGTAGGAGAGTTCAATATTTACATCCATAGAAGAGTAGTTTCCTTTTTTCATTCTAATGTAAAGTGTAGAGCCTTCTATATCGGTTTCTACTCGGTCTACATCGATTCCACGGGTTTCTATTTTTGCTTCGTTAGCGGCTCCTTGGCGTAGATTGACTTTGATGGATTGAGAGACTCGTATTTGATCGAATGTACCTAGGTTTCTTGTTTCGCTATTTTGTGCCTGAGCCAAATTGAAGGCAAGAGCCAGGATCACACAAATGAGGTGCTTTTTCATGAGTTCTTATATTTTGATTACGAATGATGGACTGGGGTAGCATCAAAAGGTTGCATATTTTGAAATAAAAAGCACCGTACTTTTGAAGGTTTGAACTGAGTGACCTATTTTTAGGGTTGTTAATTAACACGGAAAAGAATTAAAGACGCTTCATTGAGAAAAAGGTAGATAATATTTACCTTGGAGAAAGCCCCCTAGTGGGGCTTTCTTTTTTTTAGTAGCTTTGCGTTTTATTTCTTACGCATGAAAAAAGTCGCATTTTATACACTGGGTTGTAAACTCAATTTTTCTGAGACCTCTACGATATCAAGATTGTTTGAAGAGGAAGGCTATCAGAAAGTGGCCTTCGAAGAAAAGGCCGATATTTTCGTGATCAACACCTGTTCGGTCACAGAGAATGCAGATAAAAAATGTCGACAGATTGTAAAGAGCGCCAAGAAAAACTCACCAGATTCATTTGTAGTCATTATTGGTTGCTTTGCTCAGCTCAAGCCTAAAGAAATATCTGAAATACCAGGAGTAGATGCGGTATTGGGTGCTGCAGAAAAATTCAAACTGCTAGAACACTTAAAAGGTTTTGAAAAACAAAAAGAGGCTATCGTATGTGCTTCTGAAATTTCTAACGCTACCGAATTTAACAATGCGTATTCTATAGCTGACCGTACGAGAACTTTTCTAAAAGTACAGGACGGCTGTAATTATGGCTGTGCATTTTGTACCATTCCGTTGGCGCGTGGTAAGAGTAGAAGCGATACCATCGAAAATATTTTGAAATCTGCTCATGAGATTGCTCAAACAGAGGTGAAGGAAGTGGTGCTGACGGGTGTGAATATCGGTGACTTTGGTGTGCAAGATGGCCGGAGAAAAGAACGGTTTTTAGAACTGATACAAACACTCGATGAAGTGGAAGGGATCGAGAGATATCGCATTTCTTCTATTGAACCCAATTTGCTCAACAATCAAATTATAGAGTTTGTGGCGAAGAGCAAGAGGTTTGTCCCTCATTTTCATATCCCACTTCAGTCAGGTAGCAATAAGATTTTGAAGTTGATGAATCGTCGATATCTGCGAGAGCTGTATGTGGAGCGTGTGGCTAAGATCAAGCAAGAAATGCCAGATGCATGTATTGGGGTGGATGTGATCACGGGGTTTCCTGGCGAAACGCATGAGGATTTTTTAGATACTTACAATTTCATCAATGAGTTGCCAGTATCTTACCTACATGTATTTACCTATTCTGAGCGAGCCAATACCCATGCCGTAGAAATGGATGGTGTAGTGCCAAAGAAAGAGCGAAATGAACGTTCTAATATGCTGCGGATTCTTTCCGAAAAGAAAAAACATGCCTTTTATGAATCTCAGCTTGGTAAAGCGTTTTCGGTATTGCTAGAAAACGATGTGAAGGAAGGTTATATGTTTGGGTTCACCGAAAATTACTTGAAAGTCAAATTGCCTTTTCAAGAAGATTTGGTCAATCAAGTACGTTTGGTGAAGATGGAAGCCGTCAATGAAGAAGGAACCATGGACGTATTAGAAAGTGTAGTTGTTTAAATTAAAGAGGCTGTACTTTAAAGTCAAATCTAAGTCGATCCCAAGCAAAGTACACAATACCAGTTTCGTCTACCTCGAAAGTTAACCGCTCCGAAATGTCTGGTACTATAGTAGGTACTACATCGAATCGAAGTACATCTAATGATTGATCATAGTCGTAGGCACCCCATACTTCATATTTTGTATTAAGGATTACCGTCCATTTGTCTTCTGCAGGTATGGTATATAGAGCGTAGTTGCCTGCCAGCAAGGTGTCACCATTCACCAATATGTCTCCCGTGGCAGAGAGTACGGTAGCCTCGTTGGCACCAGTTCTCCAGACTTTATGATAGGGGACTAGACCACCCCATATTTTACGTTCTTTCACAGCTGGTTGACTATAAGTTACAAATATGTCTGTTCGGTCTATGGTAGTGAGCGATCTGGCAGGGGGAGAGGGACGTGAAGCACATTTTTTTTGATAGGATTCAAATTCCCTTAAATCCGATGAGATGAATTTAGATGGGTATTCTGGACGGTAGCAACCGCTCAATGCAAGAGGGGTGAGGATAACTACTAGTACCCACCTACTGCTTAATTTCATATTCATTAACCTTTCTTTCAAATCGCCAAATTAATATTTTCTTGAATCTTGTGTACGTGTTGACTATAAATATGTTCAAACATTTAATTTTTTATTGTTGTTGATGCCTGGTTGGTCAGATATCGTACATTAATTGTATCAAAATCGATCAATTAAATAAGGAAATATTATTTGTAACTATCAGTATTACAGCTAGATAAGTGGTTAGGTATATTTTTTGATAATTCAATGTCTATTATACACTATTAAACTTAAAGACATGAGCATCATCGGTATAGAAATTCCACGATTGTCAGAGGATCAGGACATCAGTGTAGAGGTTAAAATCAATGGTATTAAAAAACAATATAATTATCGAGTAGAAATCTTCTATTGGGAAGAATGCCCATTTCCTACAGCTGATAGAGTAGAATGTATAAAAAACCTGGTGGCTAGCTATGATGATGCTTGGGATTTGGCACATATTGGTATTCCTACAGATGAATATATCCCTATTACGTTTAGAAGAAAAAGAGTTTAGGCTTGTATTATGGACAGTAGGTACTTATTATTGTTAACGATTTCAACTGGTTATGTCATTTGTATGAATACATAACCTCAACTATATAACCACGCTTCTGCGTGGTTTTTTTTTATGCTTGATTTTAACTGAGAATTGCTAAGTATAAGGAGTGAAATTTATATAACGAAAGACTATATTTAATGCTCTAATATTCTGACTAGAGCCAACTGGCTTAGTTTTAGCTTAATGCAACTTATGAAATACGCCGTTTTACTTTTTTTTGCCTTTGTATGGTCTGGGTCTGATCAAAAATCTTTTCAAGAGGGGCAGGTTGCTCCAGATATCGAAATGACTAATCTGAAAGGCGAGGTGGTCAAGCTTTCTTCGTTGAGAGGACAAATGGTTTTTATAGATTTTTGGGCTTCGTGGTGTAAGCCTTGTAGGAAAGAAAATCCAGAGATTGTACGTGTATATCAAACGTATAAGGATGAATCTTTCGACAATGGAGAGGGCTTTGCTGTATTCAGTGTATCGCTTGATAAAAAACAAGAGGCTTGGCAAAAGGCGATTGTAAAAGACAGTCTAATCTGGGATACTCATGTAAGTGATCTTAAAGGATGGAAAAGCGATGCAGCAGTCGCCTACGGCATTTCGAGTATTCCGATGAGCTACCTGATCGATGGAGATGGGGTAATCGTAGCCGTAAACCCAAGAGGGGATAAACTAGAAAAGGAACTTAAAAAGAATCGTAAATCCGATTCTTGGTTTAAGTCCCTTTTTGATAAGTGAAGGTGAGCTTTTAGAAGTTCGCCTTAGCGCGAGCAGCTAGTGCTTTTAGACTATTTGCTACCCTTGCTTTTTCTTCATCTGGTGCTTTCGATGCCGCACATTCTGAATCTTTAGAGGCTTCTTCAAAAGAATCATACTCCTTGTCGCCTACTTGGTACTTACATTCTGTTTCTGAAGTACAGCAAACAGTAACAACTACAGTGCATATATCTTCATCTGCACTACAACTTTCATCATCATCATCACTACATGATGAAAAACCAATAGCCATTGCAAGCATGGCGGTTAAAAATAAATTGTGTTTCATATCTTAAGTCTTTTTATTCTAAATAAATTCTTTAATAAAAGTAATCATCAGATCGCGTTATTATTGTGTGAACGCCATAAAATTTCAATCTATTTGCTCAGAGTTTTTCTGCTCCAGTATCAAATGTGAAAAATTTAGGTTGGAATCGGAATTCTAGAATTTTTTCTTGCGTTTTTACTTTTGTTAGCATAGCATCACGATCCTTTTCCTTGTCAAACCCACTTTTATATTTTCCTTTTCTACCTGTGGCTTTTAGACGTATCATTTTCTTTCGTTTTGTTGGGGCATTTTCATCAAGACTCGACTGCTTATTTTTACCCAAAATCTGTCCCAGATTTATTCCGATATGATATTGGTAGTCTTCTCCAAAACTCTGCATACCAATGGCTTCTACATCAAAAACACTAGTAACAACATAGGTTCTAGGAACGTAAACAGCATCTTTGAAAAGGAACATATGTGTATTGATGGTTTTGAAACTCATAGTATCCAAATTGTCAATTTTTGGAAGGTATTGTGCCATGTCTTGAACAGGAGGGTATTGATATATTCCCCCATCTTCAAATTTTAGATCACAAGTCATACGCAAGTCGTCGTATACGATGGAGTCTCCTATCATAGTCATTCTTAAAAAGAAGTTATCGGAAGATAGTTTGCCATTAAGTTGCTGATAGGTCATTTCTTGTTGATCGAAGTTTTTCATTTCTTTCATCAATCTTCTAATATCAATATTAGAGACACTATTTTTCATTTCTATTTCCATGTGGTCAGTTTCATCCATTTTTACTTTAATGGCTGTATTGACCTTTCCGCCAAAGGCTAAAAATTTCAATTGATCTACCGTATATACCGTGTCGTTTACGTTGTACAAAGCAGAGATTTGCTCTAGCAGGGCGTCTTCATACTTGACATTGTCTATGGCTAGTTTGCCTTTGATTTCATTGGTGGCAGTGTTCATTTCACAGTTTGTCGAGAGGCCATTGAGCAAAGTGCCTTCATAGTTGACGTGGCCTACGGATACCTGTGCTTTGATGACTTTTTTGACATCTTGTATATCGTAGGTCGTCTGTATGTCTTTGACCAGCGAGTTTTCATATTTAAAACTGTTGACAGATAGTTTGCCTTTGATTTCGTAGTTCCAAGCTTGTGGCTCTGAGGCTGGTTCTTCAGCTTCTATGTCGGGAGTATCTTCGCTAGATGCAAATGCCCCAAGAACGGTATAATCCAAGTCTCCTAAGCTACATATACCATCGACTTTGAGTGTGCCAGGTCGGTTTCGGATCACTGTGTTGAATAGATTTTGAATAGTGGTAGTATCGATATTGAAAGCCATTTTTTGATACATGCCGCCGAAGTTACTGATGCTAATCATTCGACTGTCTACAGCTATGTGTCCATTCAAATTCTGAACGTTCATTAGAGTATCTGTCATGTCCAGTGTGATATTTTTCATTCTCAGGTCGATTGTCGTTTGATCATAAAGTATGTTTTCGAACTGAGTTGCTACAGAATCCAGACATATTTCTCCTCTTGTTCTGATTTTTGCTTGGAATCGACCCTTCATATCGTTGACCAAAGTGTCGGGAGCCAAGCGTTTTAAGTTGGCCAACTCGACATCAATATTGCTTTGTATAGCAAAGGATACATCTTCCATCTTTCCCACATAGGCCGACCCAAAAACAGAGCCTTCGTCGGTAGCTAGATAAAAAGAGGGAATGTCAAGATCTAATCGCTCTACATTCATCACATCACCTATGAGTCTTACGTGAATGGAGTTATCTAGCAAATTGACCTTGTAATCAGGTAGGTTAGTACTCAGGTTTTTAAGTTTGATCGTACGTGCTTTGTAGTCTATGCTTGTAGATAGTTTGTTGAGTGTCACTACCGAATCCATAATTAAATCCAAGTCGCTGATTTGGATCTGAGCCCGTGTATTTTGTAAAGCTTGTTCGATAAACTTATTGTCAATCGAATCTGGTAGTGTGCCCTGTGTCTGAATGGATGCCTGTACACGTCCGCTAAGTTGCTGAACCAAATCACGTGGAATTAAAGGTTTGGAAGCCAACAAATCGAGTGATATCTTGGTTTTGAGATTGTAGTTCAGTTGATCCAAATTGTTGAAATTGCCACTGGTTTCGATATGGTTACCACTGAAATCAATTGCAAATAAGTCTACTAGAATAGCTGTCGTGCTATTATTGCTCTTAGCCCCGTTGGTAGCAGACCCTTTGAGTATGATGTTGTAAGCAAGTGGCAAAGTGTCATATTTTATACTTGCTTCAGTGAGCTTGTATTTAACCTCGTAATGGGGAAGGTCATCTCCGGTAGCCATGCCTTTTACTTTGGTTTGCAACTCAATGCCACCAGACAGCTGACTTACCTTATATTCATTTAATAAATCCTCAGGAGCGTATTTGATCAATGCGGCTAGCTCTGGTACGGAGATGGATAGTGTCAGGTCAGTATACATATCAGTCAGTGCTATTTTGCCTTTAGCAGAAAAATCAATTTCGTCTGTGGCTATTTTAAGTGTTTTGGCAATTACAGAATCTGATCGATAAGCCACGTCAAATTGTATATCAGCTCCTTTCATGCGATTTAGATGAGTGTTGTCATAGCTCATGTTGCTGAGTTTGACTTGACCGTTAGCAAGTACACGGGTGTCAAGTTCGTCTATATCTACTGCACAAGTAATCACGGGCAAATAAGCTTTCATTTTCACCTTTAGCTGATCGTCACTATATAACGTAGTGATATTTCTGATGGTGACTTTGTCTACGGTAAGGAGTAAAGGAGCGGATTCTACTTCATTTTCTGGAGTGGATGTAGTGTCGCTAGGCATGAGGAAGTCAAAGCAAGTAGCGCCTGTAGAATCCACTAAATATTTTACATAACCATCTTCTAGAGAGAGGTTTTTAATAGTAAAAACATTGTCTAAGAGGTCTGTTGATTTTAGGTTGATGTATAGCTTGTTGATCTTGGCAAGTGTGTCTATAGGATCTGATACTTGCTCTTGACGAGCACCTACCCAAATGCCATCTACTCGAACGCTTGCCTGAGGAAAATTTTCTATCAATGAAAATGAAATTTCACCTGTTGCCATGGGAGAACCTAGTGTTTCGCTTAGATAGGCTACTGCTAGCTTTGTGATTTTTTCTTGCATGAGCCAACCAGCAACGATAAGCGTAGTAAAGGCAATTAAAAATACGAGTAAGGTGATTTTTACGGCTTTTAATAAAATCTTCATGAGTGGTTTGTAAGATCAATTTTCAAAGCCCAATTTAAATTGAATTCAAGACTTGTAGGGGTGTTCTGAGAAGAAAATGAATACTTCTTCTAATATGAAAGGCATACGATGTGCTTTATCTGCAAACGGTGATGTCGGTGGTAGGATATAAATAGGCGATGGCGGGACTGAGGTAGGGGATGTTCAAATTCAGTCCTCGAATCACTAATAGACAACCTAAAACAAATACGAAGAAAGTAGAAAGCCGAGTGAAGGAAACAAATGAAAAGCTTTTGAAGGCTCGTCCTGAGATAGATATAAAAAGCATAGCAGGTACCGTACCGAGCCCAAAGACGACCATATACCAAAGGCCGTTTGATAGATCTGTAGTAGCCAGTGCACCTGCTACAGCTGCATAGACCAATCCACAAGGTAAGAAACCATTTAAAACGCCAAAAAAGAAAGTGCCCATGAGCTTACTAGACTTTATCCATTTGCCCAGTTTGTTTTTCAAACCCTGGGTGAGTTTGTACAAGGGTTGGTACAATTTTCCTTTGGCCGAAGAGCTAAGTCCTATGGCCAAAAGGATCATGAATAAGCCAATGACGATTGAAAATGCTTGCTGATATCCGCCTAAAGCAACCCATTCGCCTAGCAGACCAAATACCAAACCGATACCCGCATAGGTAACGATCCGACCCATGTTGTACAAAAGACGACTAATTAAGAACCTAGAGAGCGATTGTTGACCCGCCATACTGAGGGCGATTGGTCCGCACATCACGACGCAGTGTAGGCTGCCCACAAATCCAAGAAATAAGGCTGTCCAGTACATTACAGTACGAATCTTTGTTCGGAGAAATATTCCTTGTCGTTAGATTTCCAACGGAGTTTTGTTTTCCAAAGCCCTTTGCCTAAACCATTCGTAGGGAAAGACTGGCTATAAGCCTGATCCAGTTTTAGTTCGATTTTCTTATCTATCGAATTGTCCGATGGTCGAAAGAAATGAATTTCTCCAGATTGTATTTCGCTAGCCAAATGGATAGGAAAAGTCACTATGATCTCTTCTCCACGTCTGATGATGGTGGGCTTGTCTGCTAGATCATTGAAATTCTGAATTCTATCGATTTGGTCTTGATAGGCCAATTCTTCTTCATAATAATTATGTGCGACTAAATTCACTTCGTGCTTCATAGAAATGACCACCATAGTGATGACTAATCCAGCAAACAAGACGAAGGCTAATATGATGCTACGTGGCCAATTCATTATTTCATATTTACAGGTCCCAAAAATTTAGTGTTTATTTCGTCTATCAATTCTCCATTTCTAAATACGCCTATCTCTACGCTGAATTTAGCTTTGTAGATAGTATGTGGTGGCATTTTAATAAAAAACACTCCCTCATATTTGTCATTAGCAGGGATGATGATGCGTTGTGTACCTACACGGTCTATTTGAGCATGAGAGTTGTCTAGCACCTTTAACTCTAGTTCCATGTCTTCAAAAGTTTTGTTGATAAACTGTATGTTGTATAGGTTCGATATCTGACCATCGTCTGTTTTTTGGTATAGCGTACCAGGGACCTTCAAAACTGTAATTTCTACTTCTGATCTAGATATGAGCATAAAAGATAAGAAGGTGACTAAGGCTAGTAGTACTACAGAATATCCAGCTATTCTGGGGGTAAACAATTTCTTTTGCCCAGTTTCTATAGCGGTATGTGACGACAATCGAATTAGACCTTCTGGTTTATTGATTTTGTACATGACCTCATCACAAGCATCCATACAGGCGGTACAGTTTACACATTCTAGCTGTGTGCCATTTCTAATGTCAATGCCTGTAGGACAGGCGTGTACGCATAGCTTACAATCGATGCAGTCTCCTGCTGCTGTTGTTTGGTCTGTTTTTTTCAGTTTAGATCTGGGCTCACCACGTAGCCAATCATACATCACGGCCATGGTGTCTTTTACGATCAACACACTCTGTAGCCGCCCATAAGGGCACACGGCCACACAGGCCTGTTCTCTAAAGTAGGCAAATACCCAATAGAAGATACCAGTAAAAGTGACCAGCCCAATAAACCCACTCATGTGTGCGGTAGGTGGCTGAGATATGATCGCAATCACTTCGTCTACACCTATAAGGTAGGCCATTACAGTATGCGAAATGAGGATCGCAACTGCCAGAAAGATGAAATGCTTCAATGACTTTTTCCAAATTTTGCTGGCACTCCAAGGCGCAGTATTTAGTTTTCTTTGTTGATTGGCATCGCCTTCTATCCAGTATTCGATCTTTCTAAAGACCATTTCCATAAACAGTGTTTGTGGACAAGCCCATCCGCACCATACTCGTCCAAAGGCTACAGTGAATAAGATGATGAATACAAAAAAGGTAACGGCCAGTAAGGCCAGTAGGAAAAAATCTTGTGGCCAGAAGGCCTGCCCCAAGATGATGAACTTGCGTTCGAAAATATTGAGTAGAAGCATTGGACGGCCACCGATGGTGATGAAGGGGCCTGCGAAGAGCAATCCAAGGAGAACTACAGTAACCCCTATCCGATAGTTGTGATACTTGCCTTTGGGCTTTTTGGGGTAGACCCAAATACGCTTACCAGACTCGTCTACAGTGGCGATGGTGTCTCTGTATTCCTCCTCAAATTGATAATGGTTTTCCATTATTCTGTTTCTGCTTTTTCTGTGTATAATTCTCCCTGAGGTTCTTTAGCCCCTGCAGGATTGGTGCCTTTTAGTGTGTGAATATAAGAGGTTACATCATTCATTTTAGCAGGGGAGAGTACTTCGCCCCATGCGATCATTCCTTTGTCTGGCACACCATTTTTTATAGTGTTGTAGATTTCTTGAATGCTGCCACCATGTAGCCAATAGTCATCTGTCAGGTTAGGGCCTATTCCGCCTTCACCAGCGGCTTTGTGACAAGCTACACAATTTCTGTTGTAGACGGTTTTTCCACTAGAGATGACTGCGGGATCTTCGGAGAATACAATATTTGATTCGTCTACAGCATTACCATCTGCTTCAGCAGAAGCTTTATTGGCTTGCGCTTCTGCCATGGCTATTTCATATTCTTGTGTTTGTAGTGGAAGTGTGCCACTCACATGATAGAGAAACATATAGATGACAGCAAATACGATACATGCATAAAACATGTATGTCCACCATGGAGGCAAGTGATTGTCTAGTTCCTTGATGCCATCGTAGTCGTGATCTAGTACAATGGTATTTTCTTTTTCAATAGGTACGGCACCTGTGAGGCTATCATAAAATTTAGACCAAGCACTGGGTTCTTCTATATAAGCTAGTCCTTTTTCTTTTGCCTTTCTGATGCCGTCTTCTCTCACCATGACTTGTAGTATGGTCAAAAGGTAAAAAGCTACTAGCAGTACCAAAAGCATCACAAAGAGCACCAGAATAATCATCATTTCAGTGGTGTTGAGCAAAGCTATGGTCGAGCCTTCCGATTGTGCGAATGATATCGGGCCAGTCAGGAGCAATAGCATACAAACCCCAAGACCCTTTATATATGTTTTAAAATTATTCATGTCATTAAGATTTAGGTGTTTTGGTAATGGGTAAGTTTTTCATTTCGTCGATATATGAATTGTCGACGCCTTTGTATACCCACCAAAGCAGTCCTACAAAGAAGATGAAAAAGATGGATAGGGAAATAATTGGCCATATTTCCACACCATTTACTTGTTCGAAATAGTATTTAAACATAATTATTTTCCTTTAGTCTTTTACAGTAATGTCTTTACCTAGGCGTTGCAAGTAAGCAATCAGTGCAATGATTTCTGCGTCGTCAGAGATCTCAATGTCTTCTGCTGCCAGGTTTTCAGTAATACCCTTGGCTTGCGCCGCAAGGTCGTCGTTGGCTGTGTTTTCATAACCCTCTGCATACGGTACACCTACCGTTCTGAGGGCATTGATTTTGCCAGGTGTCAATTCTTTATCGATCATTTGCTCAAATAGCCAAGGGTAAGAAGGCATAATAGAACCCTCCGAAACTTGCCCTGGATCAAGCATGTGATAAAAATGCCAAGAGTTTGATTTCTTTAATTTGCCTACACCTTCACGAGCCAAATCTGGACCTGTTCTTTTCGATCCCCACAAGAAGGGGTGATCATAGACAAATTCTCCTGCTTTAGAGTACTCACCGTATCGCTCGGTTTCGTCACGGAAAGGACGGATCATTTGCGAGTGGCAATTGTTACAGCCTTCGCGGATGTAGATGTCTCTGCCGTGTAATTCTAGTGGAGTATATGGTTTTACCGAAGCAATTGTAGGTACATTAGATTTGATCAAAAAGGTAGGTACCATTTCTATTAGACCCCCGATCAGAATGGCAATTAATGATAATACAGTAAATATGATTGGCTTTCTTTCCAATACACTGTGCCAGTGCCCGCCAGTAATTACTTTTTTCTCTAGCGCGGGAGCTTCTGCTGCTTCATCGCTCACAAAAGAACCTTTACCAGCAGTCTTCATCAGGTTGAATATCATGATGAGTACACCAGATAGGTACAAACTTCCTCCAACGGCTCTTAGCATATACATGGGTAGAATCTGAACTACTGTTTCTAAGAAGTTTTTATAAACCAAGAATCCATCAGCATCGAACTGCTTCCACATAGAAGCTTGGGTGATACCTGCTATGTATAAGGGTAGAGCATAGAATATAATACCCAGTGTACCCAACCAGAAGTGGGTATTGGCCAAGCTACGTGAAAAGAGCTCTGTCTTCCACATTTTTGGCACGAGCCAATAGAACATTCCGAAGATTAAGAAGCCATTCCAACCCAATCCTCCCACGTGTACGTGAGCGACGATCCAGTCAGTATAATGGGCTATAGCACTTACATTTTTTAGCGAAAGCATCGGCCCCTCGAAGGTAGCCATACCATAGGCGGTCACGGCTACGACCATAAATTTCAAAACGGGATCTTCTCTTACCCGATCCCAAGCGCCTCTTAAGGTCATTAGCCCGTTGAGCATGCCCCCCCAGGATGGAGCCAATAGCATAATGGAAAAGACAACTCCTAATGATTGTGCCCAGTCAGGCAAAGAGGTGTAGAGCAAATGGTGGGGGCCAGCCCAGATGTATATAAATATTAAAGACCAAAAATGAATGATCGATAGCCTATAGGAGTAAACGGGTCTGTTGGCAGCTTTTGGCAGGTAGTAGTACATGATTCCCAAAAATGGGGTAGTCAAGAAAAATGCGACTGCATTGTGACCATACCACCATTGGACGAGTGCGTCTTGTACACCTGCATACCAAGAGTAACTCTTGAATAAGGTCACTGGGATTTCTACTGAATTGACAATATGGAGCACGGCAACTGTAACGAATGTGGCTATATAAAACCAGATGGCTACATACATATGCCGTTCACGTCTTTTTATTATGGTACCAATCATGTTGATCCCAAATACGACCCAAATCAAAGTGATGGCAATATCTATAGGCCATTCTAATTCGGCATATTCTTTACTAGTTGTATAGCCCAATGGTAAGGTGATGGCTGCTGCCAATAAAATAAGCTGCCAACCATAGAAATTTATCCATGAGAGGGTGTCGTTATACATACGGGCTTTGAGTAAGCGCTGCAACGAATAATATACCCCTGCAAACATGGCATTGCCGACAAAACCAAAGATGATAGCATTGGTGTGCAACGGCCTGACACGACCAAAAGTAGTATACTGCAGATCGAAATTGAAGGCTGGATAGAATAGCTGAATAGCAGCAGTGAGACCTGCCAGCATAGCCACCACTCCAAATACAATGGAGGCAATAGTGAAGTACTTGACAATTTTATTGTCGTAACTAAATTTTTCGAGTTCCATATGAGGCAATTGATTTTATGATTTGAGGTCTAAATTAGGTGAGAAAAATACATCGATGTATCTTCCAGATCATTCTTTAATATGATAATTATCATATTGGTTTGTTTCATTTTGTTTTCATTATCATTAAGATAATAGAAATCATTCTAAATGATTTCTATTATGATTTCTTTTTAAAGAGATACCCATAATTATGGGTCTACTAATGGGTGTTAAAATAATGATAGCTAACCATTTAGTTTTTTTTTTTTGAAGAAATGGCGCAGTTACTAGAGGCTGCGAACAGCTCCCCGAATAGCGAAGGGTATAGCTGCGGTGGCGATGATAATACTGTTCATTTTTTATGATCTTAAAGGTTATGTTTCGACTAATCCAACGATAAATCTAATTATACATAGATGTTGGGGTATGACATAAGATGCCATTAATACATATATTAGATAGTGCTGCTAAACTGTGGTTGGCTAGATCGGTTGGGTTTTAGATAGATATCCAATGCCATGCATACATTCCTTACAAACGGCCTGCCTTTTGTCGTTATCAATAGATGATTTGAAGTCGCAATGACGAGCTCGTCAGCGATCATTTCTTGCAGTTGGTTTTCTACATGATTTAACAAGTGTGCGTGAGGATCCGCTGGAGACCAGCTCGTTTCAAATTTGCACATCAGTTGGGTGATGTGTTGGCGGATATAAGCTTCCTCATCATTGAGTAGGTGGGTTTTGAAAATGGGAAATTCATTAGATATTACTGCTTTTTTATATTCTTCTACTTTTTTCAGATTTTGCCCATAGGCAGACCAAGCATCGCCAATGGCAGATACGCCTAGACCTATAGACAACAGACTGTGTTGTGTGGTGTAGCCCATGAAGTTTCGGTGCATGTGGCCTTCATTAGCAGCTCTGAATAGCGCTTCGTCTGGTAGTGAAAAATGATCCATACCTATTTCTTGATAGCCCATGTTTGTGAGCATTTGCTTGCCTAGTTCATATAGACTTCGTTTGCTTTCATGGCTGGGCAAGTCTGCTTCGGTAAACATGCGTTGGCCAGGTTTGATCCAGGGTACATGGGCGTAGCTGTAGAAGGCGATGCGGTCGGGTTGGAGTGTGGCTACTTTTGTACAAGTATCTGATATACTTGTGAGCGTCTGCAAGGGTAGACCATAGATCAAATCGAAGTTGATAGAAGTATAACCAATGGCTCTGGCAGAGTCGACCACTTTTTGTACTTGCTCATAAGTTTGCACTCGATTAATAATTTGTTGTACCTGAGAGTCAAAATCCTGAATACCAAAACTTACTCGACGAAAACCTAAGTTATAAAGGGTTTTTAGGTGTGTGTCGGTGGTATTGTTTGGGTGAGCTTCAAAACTAAATTCGGCAGCTGCTTTCATCACACATGTCTGGGTGATTCCTTCGATCAGGTAGGTTAGGTTTTGCGGACTAAAGAAAGTAGGAGTGCCTCCGCCTAAGTGTATTTCAGCAATTTCAGGTACGTCTTCTAGCAGGTCGAGATATAGTTTCCATTCTTTGAGTACAGTGTCGATATAAGGTTTTTCTACGGCATGGTTGATTGTGATTCTTGTGGTGCACCCACAGTAGGTACATAAGCTTTCGCAAAATGGCAAGTGAATGTATAAGCTGATCCCATTGGATTTGTTGGTCAGACGGAAAGTGTCTTTGATTTTACTTTTCCAGCCTTCAAGGTCTATTTTCTTTTGCCAAAAGGGGACACTAGGGTAGCTGGTATATCTGGGGCCAGGTACGTTATATTTGCGTGTGAGTGTAGTTGCCATACGATTCGCTTTTGTAGCAAATCAACTAGAATATAGTTAAGCCACTAAAGCCATAGGTCAGCTCATTTCATGATTTTGATCATATATCTAAAGAGTCCTCTCTGGGTTTGTCATCATAGAGGATGCGTATCGACGGAGAGTCTGTGTCTTCGTATTGATTCGATTTTACAGACCATATAAATAGCGCCAAAAAGATCAATGCGATCACCAAACTCACCACAATCAATATGATTAGAATTTTCATGCTTTTAGTTTTAGTCTACTACTCAAATATTTTACACCAAGTGTAGATAATAACACAACCGAAATGCTACTTACAGGCATCAGTATGGCGGCGATCACTGGTGTGATGTAGCCAGCCACAGCCAAAGATAACCCAACGATATTGTAACCAAACGAAACCATGAAGCCTGCGAGGATTATCTTTTTGGATTGATGAACGAGCTTGAGAAACTGAGGCAATTTTGTCAGTTGATTGCCCATGATGATGACATCACTGGCAGGGGTGAAGCTGGACATGTTTTCTGCTACTGAGATGCCTACATAGCTGGCTTTTAAAGCGCCTGCGTCGTTGAGCCCGTCGCCGATCATGATGGTTTTCTCCTGATATTCGAAGGCTTGTATGGCTTGTAGTTTGTCTTCCGGACTTTGATTGAACGCAAGTGGTGTATGCCTAGGAAATAATGCGGTTAGGTTCTGCTTTTCGGTCTCGTTGTCCCCTGATAGTACGGCAAAACTAAAGCGCGTAGCGAGTTGGTCGATCATGGCTTTGAGCCCTGTTCGGTATTTGCTTTGTATGAGGTAATAGCCCAGTACTTCTTCGTTGATAGCTATGGCGATGACTGCACCGTCGGAGGCGGGAGTGGTGGTGCCTACGAAACTGGCAGATCCCATTTTGACCGATTGATTATTTATAATACCGGATAGGCCTTTGCTTTTTTCTTCTTGGTAGCCAGAGACTGTTTGTACAGGTTCGCCCCGATGCAAGTGGGCGTGTAGCTGCATGCTAAGTGGGTGCACAGATTGGCTTGCTAGAGCCATGATAGCCGCTCTTTCAGCTGGTGCTAAAGTTCGACCATGCCATTCGATATTTTGATTGTCGCCAGTGGTGATGGTTCCTGTTTTGTCGAATACGATTTTTCTGATTTCCCAAAGCTTTTCTATAACTGCCGTACCTTTCAGGTACATTTTGCACTGACCCAAAGTATTCATAGTGGCACTGAGCGTGAAGGGTGCCGCTAGCGCGAGTGCACATGGACAGGCCACAATCAAAACTGAAGAAACAACAAACAGTACTTTGGAGCTATCCGCGAACGACCAATAGATACCTGCAACCAAAGCAATGCACAATACGATAGGTGTAAAGTATCTACTGACCTGATCGATCAACGAAGGAGTATCTCCTGATTTTGCTTCGTCGAATGAGGAGTGGTTCCAGAGCTGGGTAAGGTAGCTTTGAGAGACGGGTTTGATCACTGTCATTTGAGCAGAAGCCCCCTTTATTTTGCCGCCCGCATAGAGTTTAGCCCCTTCAGTCACGAGGTTCGGAGCTGATTCTCCTGATACAAAACTGTAATCTATCAAGGCCTCTGTGCTCATCAGTACGGCATCGCAGGGGATGATCTCTTCATTTCTGATTTCGATCAGATCATTTATTTCTAGCTGAGTCACAAGCGTACTTTTTTTATTGTCGCCAATGATTTTTTGTACAGCTAGTGGAAAGTAGGATTTGAAATTCCTGTCAAAGGCAAGTCCCTCATAGGTCTTGTTTTGCACCCATCGTCCGATGAGCAAAAAGAACACCAAGGCGGATAATGAGTCTAAATATCCAGATCCAGTTTCGGTGATTATTTCAAATAGACTTCTGCCAAAAAGAGCCAGGATGCCAATGGCGATGGGCAGGTCTATATTGAGGAGCCGCTTGCGCAGGCCGCTGATCGCTGAGGTGAAAAATTCGCTTGAGCAATAAAGCAGAACTGGAAGCGAGAGCCCAAGACTGATGTATGTGAAGTAGGCAATAAACTCAGAGTCTAGTTCGATACCTAGATAATCTGGAAATGCCAGTAGCATAATATTGCCAAAGCAAAAGCCTGCAATGCCGATTTTGAGATCGCGTGTCTTGTGGTTGGTGGTGGGAGCCTGTGTTTTGCGGTCGAGCGAAATTTCAGGTTCATAGCTGAGCTGGTAGAGTAGGTCGGCTATTTTGCGTAGACTAGTTTTGGCAGGGTTATAATCTATCGCTAGTCGTTTTTTGGAGAAGTCGATCTTGGTATGCAAAATGCCGTCGTCAAACTTTCGTATGTTTTCTAATAGCCAAATGCAACTGCTGCAATGGATCGAGGGGATGCTAAAAGTGATTTTTGCCAACTCGGCTGATTTGAAATCCAGCAAATGCTGCACGATCTCCTCGTCGTCCAGAAAGATGTATTTATCCTTAAAAAAATGGCTGAGCTGATTGCCAGGATTATTTTCAAAACTATAATAATCGCAAAGGTCTTTTTCCGCCAAAAGTTCAAATACGGTCTGACAGCCAAAGCAGCAAAAGGTGCGTTCATCGTGCCACAGCGGTTGGCCTTTGCAGTCTTCTCCGCAGTGGTAGCAGGTGGTTTTGTCTGGTGCTGTGGTCTGGTTCAAGTTTCTAAATTTTGTCTAAAACTAGTAATTACCGGTGGAATAAAATGCACGATCTGTCAAGGATAGGTGCTTGTATTTCTATTAGTTGTCTGTTCAAAACTAAATAGGGATTTTTCACCGAATGACAGCGATGATCACTTCATAATATGATCTAAATCACTTTATGGATAAATCATAAATGCTAGATTTGATTTCAAATTTTAAAAAACGAATGCATCGTTCTCATTCCAACACGTTTCAGAGTATTTTTTATTCTTGTGTAGAAGGCATATTGCTTGTCAACCAGGGCAAAATCACATTGGCCAACCCACAATGTGAGGCGTTGTTTGGCTATGGGTCAGGCGAATTGCTGGGGATGAGTATCGAAGAGCTAATGCCAAAGGATGTACGAACCAAACATGTGGTGGATCGTCAGAATTATGATAAGCGCCCTGAACCAAGACAAATGGGGGTAGGGAGAGACCTAGTGGCGCTAAAAAAGGATGGAAGTACTTTTCCTGTGGAAGTAAGTCTCAACGTGGCGCAAGTAGATGATGAAGACGTAACGATTGCACACATTATCGATATATCCAAGAGAAAAGAAATAGAGCAAGAGCTCAAGCGTAGTGAGGAACAGCTGACGCACTATGCCGCCGAACTAGAGCAGCGGGTGAATGATCGGACTAAAAAGCTACATGCTGTAGTGGATGAATTGCAGCAAACTAATGCAGACCTAGAACTGCAAATCAAAGAAAGAATAAAAGCTGAAAATGAAGCAAGAATAGCACTAGGGAAAGAAAAGGAGTTGCATGAGTTGAAAACACGTTTTGTGTCTATGGCTTCGCATGAGTTTCGTACGCCACTGAGTGCCATACTTTCTTCTGTATCACTCATTGGCAAATACAACACAGAGGAAAATAAAGACAAAAAACTCAAGCATATCAACCGAATCAAATCGAGTGTGGGAGAGCTAACGAGTATACTCAATGATTTTCTATCAATGGATCGCTTGGATGCGGGTAAGCTGTCGGTGTGGCATCGGGAGATTAAGCTTTGTGATTTTCTTCATGAGATCGTAGATGAGATGCGTGAGCTGATGAAGCGTGGACAACAATTAGACCTGAAGTGTGAACATCCCGATTCAATATTTGTGACAGATCCTCAGATACTTAAGCAAGTGTTAGTCAATTTACTGTCCAATGCCATCAAGTACTCTCCAGAAAAATCTGTGATTCGCATGCAGGTAAGGCTTATCAATGATGAATTAGAGATTCAGGTCGCTGATCAGGGGATTGGCATTCCTCAGGTAGATCAAAAGTACCTGTTCGACAAATTTTTCAGGGCGCACAATGCCGCGCATATACAAGGTACGGGGCTAGGACTCAATATTGTTCATAAATATCTAGAACTGATCGAAGGGGAGATAGCTTTTGAAAGTGAAGAAGGCAAGGGGTCGACCTTTAATCTAAAAATTAAATCAGGCGAAAATGAATAAAATACTGCTGATCGAAGACAATGTGGAAGTGCGTGAAAATACCGCGGAAATCCTAGAGTTATCAGGCTACCAAGTTACCACCGCACCTAATGGAAAGGCGGGGCTGGAGCAGCTCAAAGAGCAAATGCCAGATTTGATTATTTGCGATATTATGATGCCCGAGCTAGACGGCTATGGTGTATTACATATTCTATCAAAAAATCCGTCTACCGCACATATACCATTTATTTTCTTGACAGCCAAGGTGGAAAAATCCGATATGCGCATGGGGATGAATCTGGGTGCGGATGATTATCTCACCAAGCCGTTTGACGACATAGAGCTGCTTGGCGCAGTAGAGGCACGGCTGAAACGTACACGCCAGATTCAGCACGACTATGATAGCAACATTTCGGGCTTAGATCACTTTTTTAATGATGCTCAGGAGATCGAAAGCCTGAAAGCGCTGTCCAAGGAAAAGCGCATCAGACGACATAAAAAGAAGACAAATTTGTATCTGCAGGGGGACTTTCCTAACTATTTGATTTTCATCAATAAAGGGAAGGTGAAGACCTATAAGACCAACAAGGATGGCAAGGAGCTTATCACGGGGTTGTACGGCCCAGGAGATTTTATCGGGTTCAACGACCTGATTACCCAATCCGACCATACCGATTCGGCCATGGCCATGGAAGAATGCGAAACCTATTTTATTCCTAAAGAAGACTTTCTACAGCTGATCTATAAGGACAGATCGGTGGCTTCTCGGTTTATCAAGATCATTTCTGGCAACCTGAAAGATCAGGAGGAGAAGATGCTTCATATTGCCTACAACTCTGTGCGTCAGCGTGTGGCCGAAGCCCTGCTCACCGTGCAGCGCAATTTTGGAATGGCGTGCAAGCAGTTTCAGTTTTCGCGAGAGGACCTGTCCAATATCGTAGGCACTTCTCCTGAGTCTGTGATTCGTACGTTGTCGGATTTCAAAAAGGAGCAATTGATCGAAATCAAATCAAATCAAATCACCTTGAAAGACATCGACGAGCTATCGGCTATTATATCTCGTGGTTATTGATCTGTTTGCTGTTCTGTGCATAATAGTTAAGAAAAATTAAGTGTATTTTTAAACGTATAAAAACGGATAAATCCCGGATGTAAGGGATATATCAACCACTAGTGTGTTATATTCGGATGTTATCTGTAACTGACTGAACCCTCATGCGCTTTCCATTATTTCTAACATCGGTCTTGCTTACAGCATCAAGTTGTTCAAAAATGCTTATACCAGTTGCTTCAACAATGTATGACGCTAGTCAAGAAGCCCTACTGGATAGTTGCGAACTGACTGCTCTAACAACCGTTATGGGTTTTCATGCGATGCATGGCGAGTACCCATTTGCAGCCAAACAACTTGACACAACTATTGTTCTCCCAAATTTAGACACCCTAGACCTACCGCCATCGGAACTTGAAGAGTACAATCTGCAAATGGCCGACTCGCGCAGTTTTATAAACTCTTGGGAACAATGTAAGTCAACATTCGACTCTATTTATTTCAACACTTATGGGGCAGATTCTACAGACATCTTCTGGGAACGACAGAACATTTCTGCCAGTGGACACAAAAAATGGGTGAAGGAACATTGGCGACTGGAACCCTCAGCGAACGACTCAATTAACCTTCAATTTATTGGTCTAGAAATGAAGGTAGATTCATTGGACTCGAATGGTAATTTCAGAACGTACAAAAGCAATATCGGCAAATAAATACAGATAACATGGCGTCATAGTGCATGTGCGAACTGAGCATTTAGCCATCTTCGGCGGAACGAACCCGTGCATCTGCCGCGGGAAAAACTTCTCTGCTTATAGTGAGACCAGTTCGCCGCACCGGAAGATCAGCGGAACGCAGCTCTCACCGAATCACTAGTAGGTTCGGCAGATTTTCACTACTTTGGCTGTATTATCAAACGACACGCACACGCACCATACGCAGGCGTTACCACCCATGCGATAATTACTAAGTATGCAATTCAAATTAACTGAGGAAATTCTAAAACTTAGTGAATCCAAAATTTGGAATCAGGCTAAAAACGAATGGACTTTTGAATATGCATACTCTAGTGAAGAGCTTCAATCCTGCCTTTGCGGACATTATCCAATAAAAAACATCTGTGTTCTTAATAATTCCGAGAATAACAACACAACAGAAGTTGGTAACTGTTGCGTAAACAAATTTCTAGGTATTGAAGACGGGAATAAGATTTTCACTTCTATAAAGAGGCTAAAGGAAGATTTGACCAAATCAATGAGCTCAGAAGTATTGGAATTTTTGTTTAGCAAAAAAGTAGTTTCTGAATTTGAGTACAAGTTTTATTCTGACACAATTCGGAAAAGAAAACTCTCAACTAAGCAAGAAACTATAAGGGAAAGGATAAATCAGAAGCTGCTAGACTTTACGAGTGGCGAAGCGAACACACAATTCTCCAGAATTAATCTTGTCTTGAAATGGGCAGATCAGAATACTTGGTTTGATACAACTTTTGTGAAATCACTAAATGAGAGCTGTAAACGAAAAGGGAAATTAACTGACGCTCAAAAAGGATCTCTAGAAAAAATAATCTTTAAATGTAAAATTGAATAACGTGTGGTAACATTCTGTATCAAATCATGGCGGTTCAGCTGTGAAAGAAAGCTCTCAGCGTTCTGGAAACCCCGCCATATCTCAGATTAGCTCTATGGAATTAATAAAAGGGATAGACTGCGCGTCCCGGCCCAAATCAGAGATTTGGCTATCTTGTAGCCGAAACTTAAACTAAATCACACGCCACGATTGATACAGTGGCGTTATGTCTAACTAGAATTTTAAATGAAAAAAATAACTCTATCGGTATTTTTTATACTCATTATTTTTAACGGCATAAGTGAAAATCCATGCCATGATGGCTATATGTCACCATATGGAGAAGATGAAGATTGGGGTATTGGTGCTTGTAAAATACCAATGGAAATAGAAATCCCGATATACGACACCAACCACAACTTTTTTGGCTATATACTAAAAAAGAATTGGCAAACAACAGTACATAATAAACAGTCTCAGCAGGTAGGCGTTCTTAACTTTAATAGTGTTACTGCAATAAGTCATGAATCTAATAGTTTTATAAAATTAAAAAAATGGAAAAACAGCCTGTATTACCACTTTAATTGGAAATCAATAAACGGTGGTTATCTATTAAAAAAACAAGATTTAATTGACAACCAAGCTTATATATATAGTTATCGTGACTTAATTATACGTGATGATATTTCAAAGCACAAAAGATATTATGCAACTGAAAGAGGAACCCCTATGGGAGTTAACGTAATAAAAAGTTGTCTCAAATTAAGAGAATCACCTTCCTTAGAAGGGAAAGCCATTATATGCATTCCTGGAAACGACTGGGAATCAGAAATAAAAACAAGAGTAATTATTAAGGTTATTCAAGAAAATTGGGCTCTTGTTGATGTAGAATTTATTAAACCTACAACGGTAGAATGTGGTGAAGAAGTTGAATGGTGTTGTGACTCATACCCTGTTCAAGAAGTAAAGGAGGGTTGGATTAAGTTTATTGATGACAATGGCTTTCCTAACTTATGGTTCGCAGTTTCTTCTTCAGGATACTAAAAATAGACATAACATTACCTACCACTCCATGGTGATTACTGCTAGAGTTGAGTGTGGCAGTTTCTAGCATCACCGGAAAATCTTCGCTTTTCCTCACATGGTTGAAAAAAGGTAGTGATGAAAATCGAAGATTTTCCTAATTTGTAAACGAAACAAAATACGCGTCAAGCGCCACGGATGATAGCTGGACGATATCTATGGTAAAAACAAGCGTATTGGTCTTTTTTTAATCCAATTTCTCTTGATAAGGGGTTCCTCTTTTTACTACGGCGACTACTCTATGGAGTAGTTTGTTTCTCACTGCATTGAGTGCACTCATTTTACTTTTCCCTTCTTCGGTTTTCCGAAGGTAATATCCTCGAAGTTCTTTGTGACATTTGATGGCATTCATCGCACACATGTGTAGATGAAATTTGAGTTGTTTGTTGGCAAAACTTGATGTGCCTGGACTGGCAAATATGCTGGTTCCACTACTGTATTCGAAAGGAGCTACACCGCAATAACAAGCCAGCTTTCGGTTGTCCAACATGCGAGTAAATCCTTCTGTATAAACGATCAGATCCACGGCCAAAACCTTGCCTACACTTTTCACCGAAGTGACCAATTCGTAGAGGGCCTTTAAGTGTTTATCTATCTGAATCAATTCGTCCATTTTGGCTTCAACTTTATCTAAAGATTTTTTTAACCCACTGATAGCTGATCTACTGATTCTTTCGATTTCACGTCCTGCTTTTGGGTCTACTTTGGTCAACTCATCTACAGCAATTTGCTGACTGTGTAAACTTTTTTGAAGCCTCATTCTGGTTTTCATTAGATCTTTGAGGCGGTTTAAGGTAGGATGTGAGAGTTTGACCAGTTTGGCATCACGTTGATGATCAAAAGCAAAATTGGCAATTCTTTCAGCGTCGATTTTGTCTGACTTACCCCTGATTAGTCCCATGCTTCTTTTGATGTGCAGGGAGGATTCCAGCCAAACTTTGCATCCTCTTTTGAGCAAATACTTGACAATGTTTCTGGTATAGATACCGGTATGTTCCATGCAGAAAAGGATGTCCTCACCACAGTCATTGCCATGTTGTTTAAGCCATCTTTTCATTTTCTGGAAGCCTTCGCTATCATTACTAAACAAGCCATTGTTGCACTTCATCGATGAGCTGTTAATCAAAGCCACATCAATACTCATTTTGCTGATGTCTATACCCACGATATGTGGGTAGAAGATTTGTTTAGGGGTGGTATTTTCCATAATTTCAATATTAAGTTCAAAACCTTGATGTTAGGGCATCTCGACGGATCGGGATCCCTGAATATCTATCTGAACATTTAACAATGGAAAGCAAGCCCTGAATCGCCCGATAAGTCTGGGTAACTTGGTTAGCGCGTAGTTCTGGCTTGCTTTCTTTTACTATTAAAAGTAAAACCTTTATTTCTTTGATTAATTATAGACAGGAAAGCTAAAGGTTAGATGCAATCAACCTTTCATAGATGAATAGATCAATAATATTTATACTTCTAATAACCTTTGCCATTTCTCATAATGGTAATTCACAACTCAAATCTGAAGAAGTAAATGCACTTGTAGAAACCACTTTAGAGAAGTTTGGTAGCGCAGGAATGGCTGTTGGGATAGTAAAAGATGGTACAATTATACATTCAAAGGGTTATGGAATAAAATCCAAAAATTCCAACGATTATGTAAATGAGCACACTCAGTTTGCGATTGCCTCGAATAGCAAAGCCTTCACCACTACCGCACTGGCTATTCTGGTTGAACAGGGCAAAATTGACTGGGATGATAAGGTCATTGAGCATATTCCAGAATTCAAAATGTACAATAGCTATGTAACAGAAAATTTTACAATTCAAGATTTATTAACACATCGTAGCGGACTAGGTCTCGGTGCAGGAGATTTGATGTTTATTCCAGAAGGTTCAGATTTTACAATTCAAGATATTTTATCAAATTTTCAATACTTTGAACCTCAATCTGCCTTTAGAACCAAATATGACTATGATAATATCCTTTACATTGTTGCTGGAGAATTAATTGCAAGAGTAAGCGGTCAAAGCTGGGAGGATTTTGTCCAAAACAATATCTTCAAAACTCTAGGTATGCAAAATACATTTAGTTCTTTCTCGTCCATTAAGTCTACTAATAAATTAGCAACACCATTTTTGATTAAAAACGGAAACTTAGAACCAATTTCTCATTTTGAACAAACAGCAAACGGGGCAGCTGGAGGCATTATTTCCACTGTCGCAGATATGTGTCAGTGGATGCTCGTTCATCTAAATCATGGAAAATATGGAAGCAATAATGAAAATGAGTTGTTCACATTGGATACTCAAAGAGAGATGTGGAGAATACATAATTCTCATGTTTCCTACCCTGCTGAGCCATATAATTCTCATTTTTCTGGCTATGGTTTAGGATGGGAGCTTACAGATGTACAAGGGAAAATGGTAGCCTACCACAGCGGTCTTTTGCCAGGAATGGCCTCTATGACAATATTAGTTCCTGACTTAGAACTGGGAATAGTAGTAATGATAAATACTTCTGATGAAGTTGGAAACAGTCCTGTTGAACCCATAGTGCTGACAATTCTTGATAAATATTTACAAATTCCTGATAATGATTGGGTAAATAAAGTTCACAAAAGACTCCAATCAAGAACAAGTATCGCCGATAGTGTAGTAATTACAGTTTGGGAAACAGTTGAACAAGCAAATGATGATCATATAGTAGCAGACAACTACGTTGGTATTTATGAAGACAATTGGTTTGGACAAGTGGAAATATCTAAGAGGAACGATCAACTTTGGTTTCAATCTTTTAGATCACCAAAACTTAACGGTCGGTTGCAATATTATAAAGCTAATTCATTCGCTGTAAAATGGGAATATCAAAAACTGAACGCAGATGCATTTGTCATTTTTTCTCTTAATCAAGAAGGAAAAGCAAAAGGAATCAAATTGAAAGGTATTTCACCAGAGATGGATTTCAGCTTTGATTTTCAGGATTTGAACCTTATAAGAGTAGAATAAAAAAGCATCTAACATCATACATCAAATCATGCTTATGGATGCTAGCGGAAAGTTTTGAGCTTACTCTAGCCCCGCTGAATCTGGGATTCAGCCCATGGAAAATGAAAAGGAATGCGCTGAATCCCAGATTCAGCTATATTGCATCCTAAACTTAACTACATAACAAACGCACGCTTGATGTATAGGCGTTACAGTTCATGACCATTTTGAATAATGGTAACTTTTAAGTTACATTTGTCGTATGAACAAAATCAGAGAAGTAATAGCATACAAACATTACTTTGAAGAATTTCTCAAGAGCCAACCAATCAAGGTTCAAGACAAAGTCTTCAAAATAATTGAAGCTATTGAAACTCTAGAACGAATACCAAGTCAATACCTCAAACATCTTGAAAATTCAGACGGTCTATATGAAGCAAGAATTAAGCTGGGGTCAAACATTTGGCGAGTATTCTGCTTTTTCGACAAAGGAAAATTGGTGATTCTATTGAACGGATTTCAGAAGAAGACCCAAAAGACACCTAAGAATGAAATACAAAAAGCACTTAAATTGAAGTCAGACTATTACAACGATAAACTGAAGAAACATGGAAACTAAATCGTGGAAATCAATCAAAGATGACGTCTATGGAGTCGAAGGAACTGAGAGACGTGACCAGTTGGAACGAGAAGCCTCAAGTTTCTCAGTTGGACTACTTTTAAGGAAAGCCCGAGAAGATAAACACTTAACTCAGGAACAACTTGGAGAACTCGTTGATAAAAAAAGAACGTACATTTCCAGAGTTGAAAATGACGGAAGTAACTTAACCCTTAAAACACTTTACGATATTGTTGAAAAAGGTCTTGGCGGCAAAGTAACAATCAGCATTGACGTTTAAAAGAACTGTAACATTTTGTATGATATCATCCGTGTTCTCTGCTAGAATGGAGTGATCATACACCAATAGTTAGGACAGGGTTTGTTCGGTTTTAAGTTCTACAATAGTGTTTAATAAATCTTTCATTAAAGTGAAATCAAAAACTTTGCGGGGACTAAATTTCTCGCCCAAGAATACCTTTGAACTCTCCGCATTGCAAATAGTCACTACCCAGCTAAATATTGACAACTAAAATAAAAGCTTGCATTTCAATCGTCTAACAATTGAAATGCAAGCTTTTATTGATTACTCGGTACTTGCTTGAGTTAATTCCAAGGCCACCCACCCCATGCTTCGCAGTAGTTGCCTTTGTCATTAGGCCCTAGGAAGTCCCTAGATTCTCCTATGTAAAGCGCGTTCATGGTATTGACAGGCTGATAGACATAGTCGGTAGCCCCAGTTTCGGTATCTGTGAATGCTTGTAGGATACCAAAGTGACCGAGGTTGAGCGTATGGCCAAACTCATGTAAAATCACTGATTTCAAATCGATCACGCCCGACCCTGCACCATCTGCCCAGGTAAATCCGTCGTTGAACCAAACCTCAGTATAAGCCTTATCTTCCTTGCCTCGGGTAGACTTGATAGGATCACCATTGTCATCCACAAATACGAAGGAAAATGCCACTCCCAAAATATTCTCAGCTCCAAGAACAGCTTCAAAAATAGAAGCGGGCAAGAAACCGACCACAGAAATATCTGCAATCGGATTGCCAGTACTCGGCAAACCAAAGTCTAAAATCAAGCTAGGGTTACCCATGGCAAAGTCATAAGTCATCTCGTCTACAGTGACGGTATTGCAATAACCATCATTTTGCCACTTGGCATACATGCTGCGATAGATCGGTTCGGCATCATAGAGTTCATTGGCCACAGCAAAGGGATAGAACGAAACCCAATCAATATCATCCAAGTCTCCGTCACCATTCCAGTTACGGTTGATATCTCCAGGTACCCATCTGGAAGTCAATGTACTCTGAAACTGTTGATCAACCGTCTCCACTGTAGTTGCAGCATCGATAGTCTTAAAGGTATGTACATCTTTGACTTGGATGTTGCTACCGGCAAAGAGCGTACTATTTAGCATTGTTTTGATGTCTACAGTACCTGTTTGGCGTGCAGCGGTTTGGTAATTGATGAGCGCATCTGGGATGGTGATACTGATTTTAGGTTTGTTTTTTTGTGTTTGACTGACTTCGTTAAAATCTTGACAGGACACAATCATCAGTGTTGCACATAGTGCAAAAAATAACTTTTTCATAATTGAATTGTTTAGGTTGGTTATGTGACTTTCGTCCGAAAGCCCATTCTTAATGATGAAAATACAGGTTAATTTTGAGAGATACAAGAATGGATGCCTGTGTTTTCTGATGGTAACGTACTGATATAATGCTATTTATGATTGCATTTTTCAAGGACATTCAATTCAATCTCTTCTGGGAATATTGAAATACAAGCTCATATTCTTAAATTTGATTGTCTTAAAATCAGTTCGTCATGAGGCTATACTATCTACTGTTCGTGTTGCTTATTGTTTTAGCAAATACCTCTTGTGAAAAATCGAGAGATGATGGCGACTGGGATGATAATATCCATTTGTCTACTAGAGAATTGATCTTGCCTGCAATAGCCAGTTCTGGTCAAGTCACTACTAAAGGAGATTGGTGGTGGGTTTCCGAAATCCATGTCGACAACCAATCCTACTATGATTTTGAAGGTGTAGATTTGGAATTTCCGGGATATTCCATCAAGAGAGATAGTATAACCGTCACGCGTAGTGATGTAAATACTTTGGATATCCAATTAGGGAAAAACCCAGAGGCTACTTTTCGTGTCTTCATCATATCGTTACAAGCTGGCAATTATTTTGATTATGTCAAAGTCACACAAGAGGGAAGTAAATGAAGCTATTATTTCCCTGGGTTTAGTTGGGCCAGCACCGATGAGAAGAGCCGAATGGAAGTAGTGTAGAATATACTCCGTTTGGTGGTTTGTTGTTTTTTTGCTTTGCGAATAGTCTAATCTCTTGTGCGAGTTACTTTTCTTTAAATAAGTGGCTGATGGGTGTACATTCCTCCAATCTGCAAATGACTCCCTCATCGAATTATTTGGATTCAAATCTATTTCTTCATTCTCCACGTTTGCTATCTTACGATACAAACAGGTAATTAATATTTGAACTGATATGACCACAGACCTCTTAGCATCTCCATATTTCGAAAAGAACCCTTCACTTTACGCCTTTTTGCCTATGCTCTACATGGTATGGGCAGACGCTGTCCTTACGCCAAGTGAGGTGGTCAAAATCAGGGAATTGATGGAAAGTCAAGGCTGGCTGAGTAGTGAAGAGCGGGAGTTTCTACTCTCATATTTGGATCCCAAAAATCCACCTCGCCCTAGACAACTCAAGTCTTGGTTGGTAGAAATAAGAAAAACTGCAAATCAGCTCAGTCCAGAGATGCGCAACTCCCTAGTAGATATAGGTCTCAAGCTAGCGGCACTCAATGCTCGTAGTCAAGACATCGACTCGCTCGACAAAGCCCGCGAGCCACTGACCAACATAGAGGAAGCACTGGGCGTGATTACCAGCGAAGCTGCTTACCACTTGCGCTCCGCCAACCGTGACACTGTCACTGGTAGTCAAAGCACCGAACAGATATTTGACATACAGCAAATGGCCGACTTGCTAGACGGACCAGACAAAGAAATTATCCGGAAGGTGAAAACAGTCCTCTCAGACAAAGAGTTTGCTTACATCGATCCAGATAATCTTTCCGACTATCGCGAAAAAGTCTTGCAGTGGTGTAAGTACCTCGCGGAGCAGGGTTTTGGTGCCATGGCATTTCCTCAAGAGTATGGCGGCGGCGGTGACATGAGATCCTACTTCAGCATCATGGAAACACTATCGTACCACGACCTCAGCATGGTTATCAAGTTTGGTGTGCAGTTTGGGCTTTTTGGGATGAGTATTTACTTTTTAGGAACCAAAAAACACCATGAAAAATACCTGTCATTAGTAGGTAGCTTGGAGTTGTCAGGCTGCTTTGCTATGACAGAGACGCGTCACGGGTCCAATGTGAAAGGGATCGAAACCACGGCAACTTACAATCACGGCAATAAGACCTTTATCATCCACACGCCTCACCCTGATGCCTGCAAAGAGTACATAGGCAATGCCGCTGTACATGGTGAAATGGCGACAGTCTTTGCCAAGCTCGTTATCGATGGTGTAGATTATGGAGTCAATGCTTTTCTAGTTCCGCTCCGGGACAAAAACAAAAACACTTTGACTGGCGTCAAAATAGTAGACTGTGGTCGGAAAATGGGTCTCAATGGTGTGGACAATGGCAAAGTATGGTTTGATCAAGTCGTCATTCCTTATGACAATATGCTAGATAGATTCGCCTCTGTTAGCTCAGAAGGGCAGTTCGAAAGCCCCATCACCAGCGACAATCGTCGCTTTTTCACGATGCTCGGCACTTTGGTGGGAGGGCGTATCGGCATCCCTCGCTCGGGGCTCAGTGCCACCAAGAGTGGACTAGCCATTGCCATCAAATATGGCGACAAACGCAGACAGTTTGGCCCAGAGAATGAAAGTGAAGTACCCATTCTCAACTACAGAACCCATCAGCGTCGATTGATGCCGCTTTTGGCTAATAGCTACGCACTGCACTTTTCACTCCAGTACTTGACCGAGCGGTTTTTGAGCAGGACAGAGGATGATATGCAGGAGATCGAAGCACTCGCTGCAGGGTTGAAATCCTTCACGACATGGCATGCAACACAGGCACTTCAGGAATGCAGAGAAGCCTGCGGTGGCAAAGGCTACCTTTCCGAAAACCGCATCGACCGTCTCAAAAATGACACAGATGTGTACACGACCTTTGAGGGTGACAATACTGTACTGATGCAACTAGTGGCGAAAAGCAGGTTGTCGGAGTTTAAAAAGGAATTTTCGGACATCAACCTTTTTGGTATCTTGGGCTACATTGCAGATCAGGCGAAAACTTCTGTAACTGAACTCAATCCTATCACTGTCCGAAACACCAGTAAGGAGCACTTATTGGATTTTGATTTTCATTTGAGTGCTTTTCGCTATCGAGAAAAAGAAATCTTGAGTGCAGCTGCACGTAGGATTAAAAAGCATATTGATCAAGGAATGGACTCTTTTGATGCCTTCAACCAAACGCAAAACCACTTACTCAACGTTGGTTTTGCCTATGTGGAAAGAATCATATTGGAACAGTTTGTAGCGCAAATCGAGCGAACAGAAGATGCAGGCTGCAAAGCGATACTCACCCAACTGTGTCAGCTTTTTGCTCTGTCTCAAATCGAAAAAAACAAGGGATGGTATCTAGAGCACGACTACATGGCTGGTGTCAAAACCAAAGCTATCCGTCGTGAGATCAACCAGCTCTGCATGCAAATCAGGGAAAATGCAGTTCCGTTGGTAGAGGCATTCAAAATCCCCGATAGTTGTCTGGCAGCACCTATAGCTATGGTCTAAGCTAGAGTTATTAAACACTAGTGAATTGTGAAGGATACCTCATGAAAAAATGGTAGTTGCTATTTTTTCTTAGTTTATGCCACGTGCTAAAGACAGAATTAGGTTAATTAAAAAGAATATTAGATCAATAGCTAAATAAATCATACTGGTTAGTAATGTGAAAAAAAACTGCCCCTGATGCGCTTTTTCAAGGCGTGTCGGTTTTCTAGAGTATTTGCAATATGATGGAGAAGGATTTAGATTTATGGTATGTCAGACAAATACAAAGCGTATGAATTGAGAGGATCTAGACTTCGTCATGGTGACGGTTGTCGATTGACTACTTATATCTTTGGAGGAAGCTCATGCGCCTTCCAAATAAGTTTTTAAATTGCTACTGAATTTCTAATACACGTTACGAATATGAGTTTATCAGTAGGAGACCAAGCACCAGATTTTGAGGCGAAGATACAAGATGGCACGACTATTAAATTGTCTGATTATCAAGGTAAGAAAGTAGTCCTTTACTTTTATCCCAAAGACAATACCCCTGGGTGTACTGCACAGTCGTGCAACCTGCGAGATAATTACGAATTGTTACAAAAGCAAGGCTATGTGGTTTTGGGAGTGAGTACTGATTCCGAAAAATCCCACGTGAAGTTTATCGACAAGTTCGAACTACCCTTTGATCTGATCGCAGATCCTGACAAAGTAGTGCATGACCTCTATGGCACGTGGGCAGAAAAACAGATGTATGGTCGCAAGTACATGGGCACAGTACGGACGACATTTGTGATCGATGAGCAGGGCGTGATATCAGAAATTATTGGGAAAGTGAAAACTAAAGAGCATACGGCTCAGATTATCAAATAAGAAATACATAGACAGACTACTCTTTCAAATCAAGTAAAGTTCAAGTGTTGACCAAAAGACATATCGTAGTGACATTCATTGTTTTCCTTGCCGGGTTTTTCACGGTTTGTGACATGGGTATGGCGATGGTTAATATTGGGACTGACGCTATAGAGGGCAGAGAAGTAGAAGAGACCGAGATCCAAGAAACCTTGGAGTCGGGGCGCAAGAGTTTTGTGAATTTCTCAGGCGACGATGAAGATGATGTGGGTGCGTCAATGACTATTGACCGTTCTGATTTTATTTACTTTCGTAGTCACACAAAGGCTGCAGCTTTGCTATCAGTCCACCGAGTGTCCCCAGTCGCTCTCTATATTGTCTATTGCTGTCTCAAGCTAGCCTGCTAGGCTAAATTTTTACCCTTTTTTGCTTATTACCAATAGCAGCAAAGCATTCAACGAATGTTTTGACTGTGGGCTATATGGCCATTCCACCTCGGTATACCTATGATTTATAATGGATAAAAACCTAGAATAGGTAATAACTCTCTTTTATAAATAGGTAAAAATGCTGAACCCTTTTAGGTCATATAGCCCTAATATTGAGTTTATACAATAAAAGGAAAGAAGATCGTAAAAGAGTAGATAGTTTGCGTGTCAGATTTCATAAATATCAGATTAACTGAAGTGGTTTAAATAAACAAATTCACTTCACCGCATAAAAGAAAATTAATAATGAAAAGAATTTTAGCAGGAGTCTTGCTCCTACTCAGTACGATAGATAGTTATGGACAAGAGGTTCATGGAGATCCTAATGTTTGGTTTTTTATGTTGAATCATTATTCGCTCAATGAAAAATGGAGAATAGGCAATGAGTTGCATGTCAGAAGAAACGATTGGACCAAAGAGCAAGAACAGTTTTTGATTCGACCTTATTTGGATTATAAACTCAATGATAATGTGTCGTTTACGGTCGGATATACCTACATCAAAAATTCACAGTTTGGCAAATATCCGCTACCTACGGCAGTACCAGAAAATAACATTTGGGAGCAAGTGACTTTAACCCAAAAGATTGGGAAGTTGAAAATAATGCATCGCTATCGGCAGGAACATCGGTTTATAGGTGTGCCTGTTAAGGTGTCAGACGATAATTATGAAATAGACGGGACGCATTTCACTAATCGTTTTAGGTACCGATTTACGATGTTTAGAGACCTGACAGACGATTGGTTTGTTCATGTATTTGATGAGATTTGGTTTCACCAAGATGGATTGAAACCGAAGTCTTTTGATAGAAACTGGTTGTATGTAGGAGCAGGGTATAGGGTGGCAAGAAATGCCAATGTGCAGCTAGGGTTTCTGCACCAGTGGATCAGGGCTACTGCCGATAGGTATGCAGAGCGACCTACAGTACAGCTGATGTTCCAATACGATTTTTAAGAATAGTTCTAATAAGTATCTTTTGTTACGGCTACCAGACGAAGAGCACCCTCCATGTTCTAAATCTGGTAGCTTTTTTATTATTAATTTAATGTTGATGTCCACCTGGCCCGTGTACATGACCGTGCTCTAATTCTTCGGCAGTGGCTTCTCTGATCTCGACTACTTCACCAGAGAAGAAAAGGTCTTTGCCAGCCATAGGGTGGTTGAAGTCCATTTTCACATGCTCGTCTTTGATCTCCACGACTAGCCCTTGTAGTGGATTGCCTTCTTGATCGTTCATCGGTAGGTAGTTGCCCACTTTTACGATATCACCAAGTTTGCCATCTACTTCAAACATGTTTTTGGGTAAATCTACTACTGCGTTTTCATCTACAGGGCCATAGGCCTTGTCGCTCTCGATGCCGAATTCAAAAGAATCGCCAACGGCTTTTTCATTCAGATGAATTTCAAAGTCAGGTAATACCTGCTGTGCTCCAAACAAAAATACGAATGGTTCTTTGCTGTCCACTTCTTGGACTACCGCACCACTCTTATTTCCCTCTTGGAGTTTATAGGTGATGGATACTACTTTTTGGTTTCCTATATTCATTCGGCGAAGTTAGAAATATCATCCGACGAATGCCAATTGCCCCGCTTCTTATATATTTACGGTCTTATAAATGAACAAATATGATTGACAAGATAATAGCAGAAATAGATAGTATAAACAGTAAGGATCCTAATGAGGAGCAGTTTGAGGGCAAGGCATATCCAAAAGAATTGATCTATGGACAACGAATGACAGAGATGCTTGGCAAATATGACAATGCACCGTCTGTAGCCATGCAAATAGCTGCTCGTGGTCAGCACATTCAGCGATGGGCTATACCAAGGTCAGATTACCCTATGGATCGTGCAGGATACCTCAAGTGGCGTACCGATCTCAAACTATATCATGGAAAGCTCCTTTCGGAAATACTAGAGCAAGAAGGTGCTGATCAGGAACTTGTCGTAAAAGTGAATGATTTGGTCACTAAAAAACGGCTGAAAAATGATTTGGAGACTCAGCAACTTGAAGATGTGGTATGCTTAGTGTTTTTGAAATACTATTTCTCGGCTTTCGCTACTGAGCATGCAGACGACAAAGTAGTGGATATCGTGCAAAAGACTTGGGGCAAGATGACAGAGAAGGGACATGATTTGGCTCTACAGTTGAACTATGCAGAAAAGGATCTCATTTTGATCAAAAAAGCACTGAAAATTATTGAATAAATAGGAGATGTAATTTAACTATTCCAATAGGTCAAGGGCTGTATTCTTAGGATAATTGGTAGGCATGAGTTAACTTATTCGTCAGAATTTTTATAAATCTAAACGTATAAGAAGAAATGGTTTTTCCTGATTACTTACAAACCTTAATAAATTCAATCCATGATACGCTGCCAGGCGTACTCGGTGCACTCGTGGTTTTTGTGGTGGGCTGGCTCATTGCACTACTCATCAAAAGGGTAGTACATAGCCTCATGAAAAAAACGGACTGGGACGAACGGCTACTGGGCAATACCATCGTAGATACGAATAAGTTTTTGGCCAATTTTGCCTATTACATATTCATGGTGGTGATCCTGTTGATCGTACTAGAAATGCTGGGATTCAGCTATGTACTTGATCCTATTCGCAATATGCTCGATGAGTTTTTGAGCTTTGTTCCTAAAATAGTGGCAGCTGGTGCGGTCGTATTCATCGGATATATCTTAGCCAAATTTGTTTCTAATCTAGTGAAAATGGCTGGTAGTTTTTTAGATAGAATAGGAGAGCAGATTGGCTTTAAAGAAACTGAAAAATTGGTCTATTTCCTGCAACAGATTGTATTTATAGCTATTTTCATTCCAGCGATTATTCAAGGGTTGAACGCTTTGGAACTTGATGCCATCACTACACCAGCCAATAATATTTTGCACAAGCTTATGGATGCTGTACCGCACATCATAGGGGCAGGACTGATTATGGCAATCTTTTTTATAGGGGGCAAGTTTGTGGCGACTTTCGTCAATGATTTGCTTGTCAATGTGGGAGTAGATAAGCTCTCAAAACAGTTGCATTTATTTATCGTGTCAGATGATCAGTCGCTATCTAAAGTGCTCTCGAATGTGCTTCATTTTTTTATTGTCTTTTTTGGTGTCATCTCTGGTGTAGAGTTGCTCGGTATGGATCGCCTTACCGAAGTGATGCATAATATTCTAAACCTATCTGGTGATATCCTTTTTGGCTTAGTAGTCATGGTGTTGGGCAATTTTGTGGCTTCAGTAGTCTATGGTTCTATGAGCAAGAAAAAGGAGAACGAATTTGCTGCAGGTGTAGCTCGAGTAGCTATTATAGGTTTGTTTTTAGCTATTGCATTGCGTACCATGGGTATTGCCAATAGCATCATTGATTTGGCTTTTGGTCTTACGTTGGGGTCATTGGCAGTGACTGTGGCTTTAGCTTATGGTTTGGGTGGGCGAGAAGCCGCTGGTAAGCACATGGAGCAAATTTTGAAGAAATTCAGAAAGGAGTAACGGAATTTACTCAATTTTAGAAAAGACTGTTTCAAGAGTTATTCTACCTTTTTGGTTGGCTATAGACTTTTGAAACAGTCTTTTTTGTTACTTTTTAATTACTTTTTGAATTTGGTTATTGATCGAAATGTAATAAATGCCAGGTTGGAGAGCCAATAGACGTTGTTTGGCTTCGGGCCAATCCACCAGCCCTTCAAAGGTTTTGGTCTGACTGGTGTGAATGGAGAATCGCAGTGGTTCGTTTTGAAAAGCTTGTGAATAGTACACTTGTTGTGCTATTGGGTTTGGATACAGCTGTTGGCTATATAGATCCTTATTTTTGATGTAAATCACTTCAGACCATGTTTTTGTGCCATCAAAATCTACTTGCCTGAGTCGGTAATAACGAGATTGCTCAAACGTATGGTCTTGATAGCTATACTTGCTAGTAGAGCTTTTGGTGCCTTGTCCTATCACAAAATCCAAATCATAGAATTCGACCCCGTCTCGTGATGCTTCAATATAAAACCCTTCGTTGTTGAGTTCTGAGCCCGTTTGCCATTGTAGGTGTGTAAATGACGATATGAAATACCCCTCCCAAGAGATCAAAGTAACGGGAAGAGATATGATATAGTCTCCGTCCAACGGGCTGCCTGTGTCGCCTTGAGTGGAGCTATAAGCTTTATTGTCGGTAGTGAAATTGTTGCCTTCATAGCCAAGGGTAGCACCTAGATTGTCATTGCCATTCCTGACGATGCCGGGTAGTGCCATGCTACCATATGATCGGGTGTCCATAGATTCACTATAGTCTAGGTAGGTAGCTATACCTTCAGTGTCGTCATCATTGTATGCTACACTCCATACGGCAGTACCCGTATTATTGCTTAGTATGATTTGGTCGGAGGTGTTGCCTAAGGAAAAATTGGGAATATCTATGACCTGAGCATTTAGAGTGCCTCCTAGCCATTCTGTTTCAAATAAAGCCTTGTTGTTAGCTAAGATAAGAAAGCTATTGGCTGGGATAATCAAACTGCTGTTAGCGATTGTAATGTTGTCTACGCCTTCATCAGATAAAGTCCACCCGTTTAGATCTACAGAAGTTTCTCCAAAATTGAATATTTCGATCCATTCGGCTGTAGGCTCACTTCCGAATGGGTTGTTTATAAATTCTGTGATGGCAATACTTTCGATACTAGCTTCTACTTGAATCATCGTTGGGCTTGCTTGTAGATTGGGGGAGCCTTCGTCATCTTCAGCAATCACATATACATCGTATGTGAGTCCATCGACTAGTCCAGGCACGTTGGAGGAAGCATCTGTGTTGGCTGTAGGTACAGACATAGAACCTGAGATACCTGCGGAGGCACCAGAGGCGTCATTCCCTGTTTTTACCTGCTCATTGCTAGGTGTAGGGGCACCAGTAGGCAATACGACATAGTAGGCTGTACCAGGTTCGTCGAGCTGAACGACCAAGTCAAAATTGTCAGTAGTAATATTTCTAGCTATAGGAAAATTAGTGATAAATCGCGGTGCAGTGACTTCGTCCAAATGTACGGTTATTGAAATGTTGCTTATAGCAAATTCGTCCCTACTACCAGCCCCGCTTACGTCTGATCCTCCCCAACTGAAGTAATAATTGGATGAATTGGCGATTTGTAAAGCAGTTAGTGTAGTTGATCTATTAGTCGTTTGCCAAGCAGGAATAGCGTCAGCAGCTTCTTCACTGATATAATCTAATGCAGTGACTTGTGTGTAGGAGGCATCATCTGCACTATGTGCAAATACCAAGGAGTTGGCTCGGCCTTGATCATTGTAGATATGGAGGTCGTAGGCTATTTCAATTTCTTGAATAGTAGCCCCCGCGTTATTGGTTGTTTGCAAATGAAAGAAGCCTGGGGTGAAGTCTGATCCTCCTGGTTGCACGCCTAATGCTTTGTTTCCTCCTCCTACATCAAATATGTAAACACCTCCTGTACCGACTCCTCCGCTGCTAGTGCCTCTTGTATAGTCTCCTGTAATATACTCACCTCCAAAGGTAGTGTTCCCATCACTCATGCCAGTAATTTTCCATTCATTGCTATTGAGTTGACCCGCTGATGGAGTGGCAGAAAATCCTGAACCATCTGTACCTGTAAAGCCTATGTTGTTGGTGCCATCAGAAAGAAGAAGTCCTTGTCCGAACAGAGGTATTGATTTCAAGAAAATCAAAATGAGTAGTGAAGAGTATTTCATTTGGATGTTTTTTAAAAACTTTTCTTTAAAGGTGTTGAATTGATACAAAAGCAATGAGAATACTCGCTGAACGAACCAAACTTCTCTGTCAATGTCTTAGTAATTAGAAATTTTACCTGTGTTTAAAGCCTTTTGTCCATTAGCTGCGCAGGCATTTACCACACTGATGAGTCCAGCAAACCTTGGGTCTTTGGTGAGGCCTTGCTTATATCGGGCATAGATTTGTTGGCAAATGACTCCTAGTTTGAAACAAGCAAACACATAGTAGAAAAGTATGTTTGTAGTATCTATTCCAGTTTTCTCTGTATACCGCTCGATAACTTCATTTCTATTGAGATTGCCTGGCACCCAGGTGAGATTGAAAGTTTTGAGGGCAGGAGGGTCGAGTAGTTCTACCCAGTAGGCCAGTGTGGTGCCTAGATCCATTAGTGGATCGCCAATAGTAGCCATTTCCCAATCCAGCACGGCTAATATATCTGAGTAGTTGTCGAGCGAGAGTACGAGGTTGTCATACTTATAATCGTTGTGCAAAAGAGAGACGTTTTTGCTTTCTGGGATGTGCTGTAGTAGCCAGTTGCTGAGCGCTTCCATGCTTGCTAGTTGATCCGTTTTCGATTGGTTGTACCGATCGATCCATCCTTCTACTTGGCGTTTGGCATAGCCTGTTGGTTTGCCTAATTCCCACAGGTTATTTTTGTCTAAATCCAATTGATGTAAATCACATAATATATCTACTGCATGGCTGCTGATGGTGTGCATCAACTCACTAGTCATGGGCATGTTTTTTGGGGGCGCATTTCTGAGTATGATACCACGAACCCGTTCCATGATGAAAAATTCATCACCAATGATTTCCTTATTTGCACAGTGCAAAACTGGACGGGGCGAGTATGGACATACAGGGTTGATCTTGGTTAGCAGATCATATTCTCGCTTCATGTCGTGTCCGCCTTTTACATTGGCGCCTACGGGTGGTTTGCGTAATACGAATTCTTGAGCGCCACTTTTGATTAAATAAGTTAAGTTAGAAAAGCCACTGGGAAATTGTTCAATGCTAACACCTTCCTCAAATTCAGGCCATTTTATTAGGTATTCGTTGAGTCGTTTGATGTCAAGCCCTTCTCCTGGTCGAATCATACCTGACCGATCCATTAACATATTTTTCTCTCTCATACTCATAGGGTTATGATTTAGAAGGGTAGTATTGCTTCAAAACAGCTTTGGCTACTACGGTTTTGTGTACTTCGTCTGGGCCATCGTATATCCTCGCACCGCGTTCGTGTCTGTACCACCACGATAGGATGAGGTTGTCAGTCATGCCTAAGGCACCATGTACCTGTATGGCTTTGTCCAGTACTTGTTGCAAAACATGGGCTACATAGAATTTGATGGAAGAAATTTCTTGTTTGGCTGCTTTACTGCCTTCATTTTCAATTTTGTAGGCGGTGTGTAGTACAAGCAATCTTGCAGCGTCTATTTCAGTTCTGCACTCGGCGATCCAGTACTGTATGGTTTGCTTGTCAGCCAATACTTCCGTACTCGATACCTGTCTAGCTACCGCTCGACTGCACATCAGATCAAGTGCACGCTCACAGATGCCAATCCAGCGCATGCAGTGGTGTATGCGTCCAGGGCCTAGTCGCTGTTGGGCCAGCATAAAGCCTTGGCCTTCCAGATGAATCAAGTGGGAGGCAGGAACTTTGCAATTGGTATATCTAATTTCGGCATGACTCGCATAACCTGCGCCTGCTTCACCCATGATGGAAATGTTGCGGACGAGTTCGAAGCCTGGCGTGTCTGTGGGACTACGATCATGCTGGCTCTTTCGTAGGGGCTGGTGGCTTCAGGATTGGTGATAGCCATTACTATGGCAAAGGCTGCGCCGTCGGCCGAAGAGGTAAACCACTTGTGTCCATTGATGATGTAATACTCACTTTCTTTTATGGCTGTAGTACTCAAGTATTTTGGGTTTGATCCTGCATGTTCGGGCTCGGTCATGGAGAAGCAGCTTCTAATTTCTCCATGTTGTAGTGGAGTGAGAAACTGGGCTTTGATGTCAGGCGAAGCGTAGCCATGTAGTAGTTCCATGTTGCCGATGTCTGGTGCTTGGCAGTTGAATGCGTAGTGCCCAAATGGGGTAGTGCCCATCACTTCGCTGAGCTGTGCAAACTCGATCAGGTTGAGACTGAGACCTCCAGATTCTTTTGGTAGATGCGGGGCCCAGAGCCCTGCATCTTTGGATTTTTGTCTGAGTCTGGCTAGTAACTTTTCATGTGCGGATCGGTCTGTTGTATCGAGAAGTTGGAGCTCAATAGGTATGATTTCTTTTGCAATGAAGGCTCTGTATTTAGGAAGTAATTCTTTTACTTGTGGGGTGGTAAATAGCTCTATCATAGTGGCATATAGATATGAAGTCAAGTTAACTAAACCAAGGGATTAAATAAAACTTGTGATAGGGTGTTTCCCTAAGGCGGAAGGTTGATTAAAGGGAATAAAAGTACTTTCTGTATTTGCGCACACGCACCAAATATTATTTGGCTTAGCATCTTAAATCATTATAAATCAACAAATTGTATTTGTTTCATTAAAGCAATTTTTAAGTAAAATACAGGGAACTTTAAAATCAGATTTTTAAGAATGACCTACTGTTTATTTGTTAATTAATTAACATAACGCTAAGGCTTCGTGAAAATGAAAGTGAGGGATCTGTTTTTCATACTTCTAATTGTCACTAGCTTTGCATCATTAAAAAATTCAGATACCTCTAGAAGTTTATAAAAACAGAAATAAGAAATGGAAGACATCAAAAAAATCATAGAAGCAACCTGGGAAGACAGATCAAAACTTCAAGATTCAGAAGTAATTAAAACCATCGAGTTTGTACTTGAGGAATTGGACAAAGGACGTCTGAGATGTGCTGAACCTACAGCCGATGGATGGCAGGTAAATGACTGGGTGAAGAAAGCTGTGATCTTGTATTTTCCAATTCGTAAAATGGAAAAAATAGAAGTCGGACCTTTTGAGTATCACGACAAGATGGCACTCAAAACTGACTATGATAAATTAGGTGTTCGCGTAGTACCTAATGCTGTAGCCCGATACGGAGCGTATATCTCTAGTGGTACTATTTTGATGCCATCTTATGTCAACATTGGGGCCTATGTAGATGAAGGAACTATGGTGGATACTTGGGCTACAGTAGGTAGTTGTGCGCAAATCGGTAAAGGTGTTCACTTGAGTGGTGGAGTAGGGATCGGTGGAGTGCTGGAGCCAGTACAAGCAGCGCCAGTGATCGTGGAAGACAATGCTTTCATCGGATCTAGATGTATCATCGTAGAAGGTGTACGCATCGGAAAAGAAGCTGTGCTAGGGGCTAATGTAACCTTGACGGCAAGTTCTAAAATCATAGACGTGACAGGTGATGAGCCAGTAGAATACAAAGGTTATGTGCCAGAGCGTTCTGTGGTGATCCCTGGATCTTATGCTAAAAAATTCCCTGCTGGTGAGTTTAATGTGCCGTGTGCTATTATCATTGGTAAAAGAAAAGAAAGTACAGATAAAAAGACGTCGCTCAACGATGCGCTAAGAGAAAATAGCGTGGCGGTATAAGTTACATTCGTTAGATTGAGTGTCTGAATAGAAACTAGATCTTATGAAATATTTAATCCTGATATTCTTCTTGTGTTTTGGTTTGAATGTCTTGGCCAAAGAGACCATCAAAATCAAGGCTGCAGATGGAGTAGAGGTTACCGTGGAATTGTATATGGTACATCCAGACACGGTGCCTATGATCATCTTGTACCATCAAGCAGGATGGAGCCGAGGAGAATATCAGGAAATCGCCCCTATTCTCAACCAATGGGGGTTCAACTGCATGGCAGTGGATCAGCGATCGGGTAATATGGTAAATAATGTGCAGAACAAGACCTTTGTGAGTGCACGACAGCTCATGAAAGAGACCAAATACGTTGATGCTCTACCCGATATGCAAGCGGCTATCAACCATGCTAAGATGTATTTGGCAAAAGGTCAAATGATCATTTGGGGGAGCTCATACTCAGCAGCATTAGTGCTCAAAATAGCAGGCGATCGCTCGTCAGATATCGATGGAGTAGTGGCTTTTTCTCCAGGAGAGTATTTTCAGTCTATGGGCAAGTCAAGTGACTATATCACATCGAGTGCGCAAAACATCCAATGCCCATCATTTATTACCTCTTCGCGTAGCGAAAAAAACAGTTGGTGGGGCATACACGAAGCCATACCTACAGAAACTAAATTTTACTACTTGCCAGAAACCTCTGGTAATCATGGTTCTCGAGCCCTTTGGAGCAAATTTTCTGATAACGAAGGCTATTGGAATGCGGTAGGGGTCTTCCTTGAGCAATACCTATAATTCACGACTACTTGTTGGTATCCACTCTTATACTCTTTAGCAATGAACAGTATTTGGTAAGTCTCGTTTTGAAGAAATAAAGAGTGAGAAGAGCTACTGGGATAACCCCCGAAGCGAAGGCAGGATAGGTTTTATGGCTATCACACACAGGTAGTACCTAGTACTAGACGCACCACACTGTCAAATTTCCTTACGTTTCTCATAAGTTTAGATTAATTGGTTATCAATAGATAATCAAAACCTAGCATTATATTTCAAGTCATGGGCTTTCGGTAGGCTTTTTACCTATTTCATTTATTAGGTGTTTCACTATTACACAGGAGGAGGCTTTGCGCCAACTTTGTATTGTTCAGTTAAGGAAAGCATTACACAACATTAATGAACAGGTTGGTTTTTGGAAGTAAACTGAGGGCTAAGTGGATAAGGCAGCAGGAAAGTAGCTCTCAGTTTTATTAAACCATCAAAGAAAATAGAGCCAGCAGGTTATTGTGAGAAAAATTAGGTTGGTTTTTGGAAGTAAAACAAGGGCAATTGTGAAGTTGGTAGAAGTAAAGAGCCCTTGTTTTTTTATCAACCAAAGAAATTACCATAAGGTCTAATCAGCTATAGGATCAAAGTAATGGCACCAAAGACACATTTGTCTTTGGTGCTTTTTTCGTTTATAGCCTTTATTTTCTTGCAAATTCTTATCTATTTCCAAATCCATTGCCTGATATTTGAATATGACCAAGACCTCAGATGAAGTACTGGAGGGCGTACTGCTTGCCATCAATGAGCTTATAGCAAATCATAATTTTGCAGAGGCCTTAGATAATTCAGTTCGTATGCTAGGCGAGCTATTCGATAGTGATTGCTTGCTTTCAAAAATCACCCGTGAAAATGATCATTGGCTGAGTTCAGTAGAGCACTATTGGATGAAAATCCCTAATAAAATTCGTATTGAGCAAAACCAAAATTTACTGATTAGCAGTTTTGGAGATATCAACCATACGTTAGGTCAGGGTCAGATTTTCTGTGTGACTTATAGTGAGGCCAAGGGGAAATTGAGATCTCATTTGGAAAAAACGGGAGGTAAGTCCGTCGTTTTGGTTCCTATCATGCGTAATGACACCCTGTGGGGGACACTCGCATTGGCGGATTTGGATTATGAGAGGCAATGGTCAAATAGTATTCAATGTACTTTGCGTTCATTGGCTACAGCGATCAGCGCCACATTGCTGAACAAGCAGCAGAAGACCAATTTGAAATCTGAAATCAAAAAGCGAAATGAAGCCTTGCTCAATCAGAATGCTCGATATCTGTCGCTGATAGAAAATGTGCCTGGTATTATTTTTCGATGCAAAAATGACCAGCACTGGTCTATGGAGTTTATAAGTGCCTATGTCTATACCGTGACGGGGTATCAGCCCACAGACTTTTTAGATCATGCACATGGTATTCATTTCAATGATATCATCTATGCGTCTGACAAACAATTTGCTAAGGAGGAAGTGGAATCTCAATTGCTCAAAGGAATACACTACCGGGTCACTTATAGAATACAAACCAAAGACGGAGTTATACGCTGGCTCTGGGAGCAAGGGGTACAAGTATTGGATAGAGGGGACGAATACCTTGAAGGATGCATCGTAGACATATCTGATCGGGTAAATGGCCATGAGAAAATACTAGCCGCTACGCTGGAGGCTGAAGACCGCGAACGCAGTCGTATCTCTAGAAACATACATGACAATTTGCAGCAGTTGCTAATCACGGCACATATGAATATTGCTTACCTCAAAAAGAGACAGGTAGATTTTACCGAGAAGGAAAAAAGAAAATATGAGATCGCCAATGACTATTTGCAAAAAGCAATAGCAGAATCTCGCTCTCTTTCACACAAGCTTATGCCTAAGGCTATAGAGGATTATGGTTTTGAAGCAGCTGTAGAAGGACTGATTGAGAATATCGACGATGTGGTAGATACCAAGTTCGAATTTTATAACAACCTCAAAGGAGAGCACTTGGATGCTAAAATGGAACTGTGCTTGTTTAGAATCACACAAGAAGCCATTAGCAATGTGATTAAATTTGCTCAGGCCAAACGCTGTACGATCCAGCTCCTTCGACACAAAACATCTATTATGCTCATGGTAGAAGATGATGGCGTGGGGTTTGATAAATCTCAACTGATACTTAATGGTGATTCTTTTGGAATCAATAGCATGAAAAATAGATCCTCATCTATAGGCGGACAGTTTTTTATTGACACGCAAGTAGGCAAGGGCACCCAACTTATCGTAGAAATACCTAATTAAAAACTCAAAACTTAAAATGACCACACCAATCAACATTTTATTAGTCGATGATCATAAAATGATCCGAGAAGGGATCAAATCTTTCTTGGAAGATCATCCGACCTATGTAATAAGCGCAGAGGCTCAAGATGGCAAAGAGGCCATAGCCAAGTACGACAAAAGGCAAATCGATTTGGTGATAACGGATATACTCATGCCCGAAATGGACGGGATAGCGCTGACTACAGAATTAGTTAGGCTGAATCCAGAAGTGAAAATCATTGCACTTACTATGCTCAATGAAAATCACCACATCAAACAAATGCTAAAGGCTGGAGTGTACGGGTATTTGCTGAAAAACTGTAGTGAAGAGGAGTTGATTCATGCCATAGGTAGTGTAGTTGATGGCAATAAGTATTATTCGAAAGAGGTTACGGATATCATCATGAATGATTTGTCGAAAGACAAGAAACCCAAACAGCGACTCTCTGTAGAGATACCACTGACTCCACGTGAATTGGAGATTTTGCACTTGATTTGCAAAGAATATAGCAATCAGGAGATATCAGATGCACTTTTTATAGGCATGCGTACAGTAGATGCACACAAGCGAAACCTACTAGAAAAGACCGGTTGTAAAAATGTGGCTGGCCTTGTAGTCTACGCACTAGAAAGAGCACTCTTCGATGATTTGTAATTAAGCCTCGGCTACTGTGCTTAGGTCTTTTTCTATGCCTCGGAGTCGATCTTGACAATGCTTTACCAATTCGTTGGCACGTTTGACTAGTTCGGTGATTTGATCAACATCTATTTCTTCGGATTCTAGTTGTTCGCAGATGTTTTGCAGTTCGTCGTAGGCTGCTTGATACGATAATTTTTTCTTACTCATTGGATTTTGTGGATAGTACTGATGATGGTCTTCGAAGCGGTTTGTGTTTCTAGCTCATCACCAGCTTTTATTTTTTGATTTTTTAATGCTTTTCCATTCAGTCTCGTAATAGAGTAGCCCTTTTTTAGCAAATTGATGGGATCGTAGGCATCCACCAAGTGGCGTGTATGGTCGAGATTGGATTGTTGCTTTTTCAATACTGCTAATGGCTTGTGCTGTATCAGGTCTGCATATCGTTCTAGTTGATAGGCATTTTTTTGTAGGTTTTGTTTAGCGCTCATTTTCCATCTGAAATTCAATTCTTGGATTGCTTCTTTCTGATCGTGCAAAAATGCTTGGGTGAGTTTGCTAATGGATTTTTGCAGGCTGTTGATTGCTGATTCGAAATTCATCATTCGGGAAAGGAGAAATTCAGCCACAGATGTTGGTGTTTTGAGACGAGTATGAGCCACCAGGTCTGCAATGGCCTGATCGCGCTCATGGCCAATACCTGTGATCACAGGTAGCGGAAACTGCGCCAAATGGGCACAGAGTTCATAGTCATCGAAACAGTCCAAGTCCATTTTCGATCCACCACCACGGATCACTATCACAGCATCATAGTCGATGTCTGCGGAGTGGATTTGGTGCAGGGCATGGATCATCGATGGTGGCGCTGCATCACCTTGCATCGTGGCAGGGTATAGGTCGAGTTGTGACTGGTAGCCATAAGGATTGTTTTGAAATTGATTCATGAAATCCTCATAGCCTGCGGCGGTTTCCGAACTGATGATGGCTATTCGCTGAATGACTGTAGGCAATTCTAGACCTTGGTTCATGTCCATGATGCCTTCAGCTTCTAGCTGTTGGATGGTTTCCTGCTTCTTGCGCTCACGTTCGCCAATGGTGAAGTTTACATCTATGTCACGGATATTGAGGCTCAGTCCATAGACTTCATGAAATTCTAGAGAAGCATTGAGTAGCACTTTCATGCCTTGCTTTAGTTCTGTGCCTGTCTGCGATACAAACCACGGGTGGATTTCGCGGTACACATTTGCCCAGATGGTGCCTCTGGCCTTGGCTTTTACATAGTTGTTGTCCTTCTCTACCAGTTCAAGATAGCAGTGACCGTTGCCATGTAGGTTGAGCTGGCCAATTTCTGCTACGATCCAGTAGGATCTTTCGAGCTGATCAGCCAAGACCTCTTTGACGAGTGTATTGAATTCTAAAAGGGAATATTGATTCACAGGGTAAAGCTCAAGTGACAAAGTTCAAATTCCAAATTCCCAGTCTCTATTTTCAAAAATCAGTTAGTAATTTACCAATTCAACGATGCCATTAGAGGTTGAAGTTTGCTCTTTGAAGTAGGCATTTGTACCCTGTATTTGCAATTATTTACTCTGTGCCTAGCAAAAGATTTTTGATGTCTTTTTGATAGTTTCTACCAATAGGAAGAAGCTTGTCTGCGATTTCTACCTGATTACCATCGATAGCTTTAACCTTGTTGATCGCGATAATGTATGAGCGATGAATCCTTACAAAATCGTTGGCAGGCAAGAGCTCAGTGATACCTACTAGGTTGTTGTGATTGATCAAACTCTCATCGTAAGTTTTGATGCGTACATAGTCCTTGAGACTTTCGATATAGAGGATGTCGTCCAAATAGACTTTGATCATCTTCTTATCTATTTTGAAAAACACATGTGCTTTTTCATTGTCCTCAGACCCATTCGATTCGTTGGATTCTTTTTCCGCATGGCGTTGCTCTATGCGGTTGATAGTTTTCATAAACCGCTGGAGCGAAAATGGTTTGACCAAGTAGTCGATTACATCCAGTTCAAAACTTTCTACGGCATATTCTCTATAAGCTGTGGTGATTACTACAGCAGGAGGGTTTTGTAAACTTCGAAGAAAGTCTAGCCCAGAGATGGTAGGCATATTGATGTCCAAAAAAATCACATCCACCTCGTGGTTGGATAGGAAGTTGAAGCCCTCTACGGCATCCTTGCAGGTGCCTGCCACTTCAAAGTTTTTGAAATTGACCAAGAAGTTCTTGATCACATTAATGGCTAGTGGTTCGTCGTCAATGATCAAACAATTAATTTTCATCCAATGGTATATTTAAATAAGTTCTGTATTTCTCTTCGCCTTCGATGAGCTCTAGTTCATAATCATGATTGTAAATCAATTTAAGTCTTCTTTTGGTATTTTCTAGACCGACCCCATGATTATAGGTTTGTAGACCATTGTCGGCAATGGGGCCAGGAGACTTGTTATTTTCGGTTACGAAATGCAACCGACCCGCTTTCACACTCAAGGAGATCAGAATAGGAATGTCTTGCCCTATAAGTCTTGTGCCGTGTTTGAAACTATTTTCTATAAATGGCAACAGCAGGACAGGAGGAATGAGCTTGCCTTCTATATCTCCAGAAATTTCTAAATCTACATTGAGTCGCTCACCGTAGCGGAGCATTTCTAAATCTAGATAGTTTTGAATGTGTTTGATCTCTTTTACTAATGGTACTTTTTTTTGTTTGGCATCGTAGATCACGTAGCTCATCAGCTCGGATAGTTTCAATACCGTATAGGGTGCTTTGTTGGATTTGTCCAGTGTTAGCGAATACAGGTTGTTGAGTGTATTGAAAAAGAAGTGCGGTTGTATCTGTGACTTGAGGAAAGCCAATTCTGTTTCTAAATTCACTTTTTGCAGTTCAGTAGTCTTGCTTTTGTACTGTATCCAGTCTGCGGTCATTTTGATTGCCGTGCCTATAGCCACCACATAGATCTCTCCGATAAAGGAAGCAGAGACATATTTGAAATGGAATAATGAAAGGTCTTCAAAACCAGATTCTTTATACACATCGGTAGTCACGAAATAATAAGTCAACACAATACGAATGAGCGTGATCGCCAAAGTAGATACAAACAGTATAATGGCATACCAAGCTATCCTTTTAGGAATGAGGTGGGGCATCAGGTAGTATATATTGAAATATACAAGTACGATGTGTAGTGGGAATTCTACCAGATTGGATTGAAATGAATAATGATAATCATCAAAGTAAGATCCCCATCTTATCCAATTGAATGTGAAGTAAATAATCCAAAAAAGGAAGTGATATACAATAGGGTGCTTTGCAAAGCTTCTGTCTGCTTGCATAGAAGTGTCTTCGGGTTGAAAAAAAGAATAATTTGAAGATAGCAAAACTTTGTCTTAGTTGTTCTTGTAATCTTATCTCTATTCTGTCGAAATTTGCATGACAAGACCTATCTATTCGCTGGCTAGTGCATATTAGCCGCTCAACGACCAAATCTTACTGTTAACAGGCATAACCTACTTCCTAACTTCATTCAAAGGCAAAATGATGCCATTCAGCTATTTATTTTTAATAAGGCTGAAATAATAGTCAAAATTAAGGATGCTAAAATCTATTAATAATGACTATCTAAAATTAAGTCTATGAAGAAGAGAATACTTTTATTAAGTTTTGTCATGGGTATGGTGCTGTTTGCACAAGCCCAAACCCGGACCTTGACTGGTACAGTCACAGGGGCAGACGATGGCGTTGCTTTGCCGGGTGTAAACGTGTCAGTAAAAGGGACCAGCACAGGTACAATTACTGATATCGATGGTAACTATAAGTTGGATGTATCAGACGAAAGCGTTTTGATGTATTCTTATATAGGATATACTACGCAGGAAGTTCCTGTAGGTGTGCGAACCACAGTCGACATCATATTAGCAGTAGATGCAGAAGAGCTAGACGAAGTGGTAGTAACAGCTTTGGGTATTGAAAGAGAAGAAAGATCGCTTTCGTACGCAGCTGCCCAAGTGGACGGAGACGAGCTAGCATTAGCTAGAGAATCCAACATCATGAATAACCTTTCTGGAAAAGTAGCTGGTGTGAATGTGTCTCCATCTGGATCTGGTATGGGTGGTTCTACCAAAATCACGATTAGAGGTAATAGCTTCCTTTCGGGATCTAACCAGCCTTTGATTGTGGTAGACGGTGTGCCTATCGACAACATGGGAGGAGCTACTGATGACACTTGGGGAAACAGACAAATCGATTATGGTAATGGATTGAACGACATCAATATGGATGATGTAGACAATATTTCTGTATTGAAAGGTCCTGCTGCTTCTGCACTATATGGTTCTAGAGCAGGCAATGGTGTCATCATGATTACGACTAAGAAAGCCAAGAGCGGTACGAGCGGGTTTAGCTACAACTCTAATACTGTAGTGGAAATTCCAAGAGCTTACCTAGAGATGCAAAATAAGTATGGACAAGGTATAGAAGGTACTTTCGATCCTAATGCTGGAGGTAGCTGGGGACCTGAGATGAAAGGCCAGTCTGTGACAGATTGGACAGGGGAGACTAAGTCTTTGGAAGCTCGCGACAACGACATCAGAGATTTCCTACAAAAGGGACTATCAACTACCAACACCATCGAGATGTTCTCTTCGGATGAAGTAAAAGACGTTCGTGCTTCTGTAGGATACAACTACACTAAAGGGGTATTGCCGACTAGCGATATCAAAAAAATTACTGCAGCTCTGAAAGCAGGTACTAAGTTGGGCAAATCGTTTTCTACTGAATTCAGTGTAAACTATGCCAACACGAGAGCCAACAATAGAATCAAGTTGACCAGAGACCCTGACAACCCATACTACGCATATACCATTATGCCAAGAAGTGTGAGTTACACAGATTTGGAAAACAATGTGAGAGATGAGGATACTTATGAGCCACTACGCTGGACAAACAACGGTGGAGTGATGCTCAATCCTTACTTTACTACACAATACAACACAAATGAAGACACTAGAAATCGAGTGATGGGCTATGGTAAAGTAGCTTATGAAGCAGGTGATGTATTCAAGTTTCATGTGAGATACGGTGTAGATCACTATGATTTCAGACAAAGAGATCAATTGGGTACAGGCGTACCATACTGGTTTTCTTCTGGAGATGTGAGACAGACGATGACAAGCTCTACGGAGACTAACTTGGAATTGCTCGGTCAGTTCAACCCTTTCGAATTGGGAGGAGGATTGAAAGTAGGTGTGACGGCTGGTGCCAATTTCATGGCTGCCAATAGCTATGCACAGACTGGTCAGGCACAAGGTCTGGTCGTGCCAGATTTTTACTCGATCAACAACTCTGCTGACAAAGATGCCTCTGAGTATATCTACAGAAGAAGAACTAACTCAGTATTTGGAATGGCTCAATTGTCGTTTAGAGAATATCTATTCTTGGATTTTACTGCTAGAAACGACTGGTCGTCTACTTTGAGCCCAGACAACAGATCATACTTCTACCCATCTGTAGGATTGAGCTGGGTGATTTCTGATACTTTCGATGGTATGCCTTCATGGTTGAGCTATGCTAAAGTAAGAGGGTCTTATGCAGAAGTAGGTAAGGATGCAGAGCCATATAGTTTGTATCTAACTAACACCATTACTAATGCAGGTGCTTTGCAGCCAGACATCAAACCAAATGAAAACATTCAGCCTGAGCGTTTAAAGTCAACTGAATTCGGTGTGGATTTGAACTTCTTCCACAACAGATTCACTTTGGGATATACTTTCTATAAAAACAACGCTGAAAATCAAATCATTCCTTTGCCAGTCAATGCGGCTACAGGGTTTACACACGAGTTGATCAACGCAGGTAACATCGAAAACAAAGGGCATGAAGTGACTTTGGGAGTAGGTATTATCAATACAGGTGCATTCAAGTTTGATGTAGGTCTAAACTGGGCCAGAAACAGAAACAAAATCATCGAACTAGCTGATGGGGTAGATTCATACCTACTAGGTAGTGGAGAAGAAGGGTCTCGTTTGGTTCAAGTAGTAGCTGAAGAAGGTGGCTCGTTTGGAGATATCTATGGGTATACTTATATGACTGACGATCAGGGCAATATGATCCTTGATGGTAGTGGTAGATTTCAGAGAAGCAATGAAAGAGAATACCTGGGCAATTTCAACCCAGATTGGAATGCAGGTATCACAGGCGCATTGAGCTACGGTACTGCCAGCATGGGTAGAGTTTCTTTTACCGTATTGTTTGATTACATGAAAGGTGGCGACATCTATTCTTATACCAATGCCCAAGCTGCAGCTTTTGGAACCAGCGCCATTACTGCTGAAAATAACAGAGCAGATTATGCGATCGCTGGTGTAGATGTAGATGGTAATCCTGTTTCTAGCACATTGAGTGCTCAGCAGTACTGGGGAGCTATGTCAGCCATCGATTCTGAGTGGATGTTCGACAAGAGTGAAATCAATTTGAGAGAACTTACTTTAGGCTACAGCCTGCCGTCATCCATCTTTGGAAACTCTGGCATTCGTGGAGCTACATTGAGTATAGTAGGTAGAAACTTAGCCACCTTCGGTAGCGAACTGAATGGGGTTCCTCCATATGCCTATACTACATCAAGCCAGCAAGGCGCAGAAGCTTATACTGCTCCTAGAACGGCAACTATCGGTTTCAACCTAAAAGTTCAATTCTAAATTTCTGATTATTATGAAACTAAAAATATTATCAAGTGTACTTGCATTGACCCTAGTGTTCAGTGCGTGTTCAGATTGGGAAGAAATAAATACGGATCCTAACAATCCTCTCGCAGAAGATGTAGATCCAGGACTGAAAGTGGGTAGTGTGTTCAAAGAGGCTTGTCTCACAGCTCACCTGCACCAAAGGATACAGAACCTATATGTAGACATGTTTGCACAATACTATACAGGTACTGGTTTTGCTACTTATACCAACAATTCTGTAGATGGCTGGACAGGCGATTACTGGAATGAGCATTACAAGTGGTTCAATTCGTTGAGCAATCTTGTAGATCAATACGAGGACTCGGATAGCTATACCAATGCCGTAGCCGTGATCCGTATCTGGAGAGTGTGGGTGACACATCGTGCTACTGACTTGATGGGAGATATTCCTTATTCTAATGTAGCAGAAGGAGTGTATGACTCAGAAGAAACGATCTATAAAGACATGCTTAATGAATTGGAAGAAGCTGTGGCCAGTATCGATCCAGACAAAGCCATGTTTAGTGATGCCATCTATCAGGGAGATTTGACCAAGTGGACTTTGTTTGCCAACTCTCTAAGACTGAGATTGGCAATGAGAATCTCTGGAGTAGAACCTGCATTGGCTAAACAGCACGCAGAAGCAGCAGTAGTTGGTGGTGTGCTAGAGACACAAGCCAATATGCCCACTATGTATGCCAACACGGCTATCTGGGGCGAAGGCTATAGTTACAACTATTATTTCTGGTGGGGATCAGGCAATGGAGTAGGTATGACAAGTACATTCTATGACCTGACAGCTGGAATTGGTGGCCTAGCGTTCAATACGGCAGATGTAGGAGCAGCTGTAGCTACTTACCCTGCTGTAGTAGATCCACGAGCTACTATTATCTTTGGTTCGTCTGATCAAAATGCAGACGTAGGCGAAGGGTTTGAAGGTGTTTGGTCTGGAATTGATGCAGGTCTTGCTCCATCAGCATTGACTGCACCAGAGAATTTTGTACAAAACAACTCTAGAATGAATACAACATTGAGAGGTGAGTTCAATGGCGACAATGCTAGAAGCTGGACCATCATGCCAATTGCTGAAGTATGGTTCTTGAGAGCCGAAGGAGCTTTGAATGGTTGGAATATGGGCAAGACGGCTCAAGAAGCTTACGAAAGCGGTGTAGCTGCTTCGTTTGAATACTGGGGACTAAGCTCATCGAGCACTTACCTTGCTTCAAACGAAGTCAACCAAATGGGCGTATCAGCTGCTTGGGGCGATGGCAATGGTACTGATCTAGAAAAAGTAATTGCTCAAAAATTCATTGGTGGATATCCTGACAATGGATGGGAAGCATGGGCTGACTTGAGAAGATTGGAACTTCCAGCGGTAGACTTTGGTCTACAGTCAAACACTAACGTGCCTGCAGGTAAAGTGATCCAAAGAGTGAAATACCCATCATCACAAGCCGTACTAAACGAGGCTAATTATGCTCAGGTGGCCGACAAGGACGTAGAAGGTACCAAGCACTGGTGGGCCAAATAAGAAAACGTTAATACATAGTGATTTTTCAAAAGGCTGCTCCTTCACCTGGGCAGCCTTTTTTCTGTTTTAAAGTGACTGAATTTTGTGTTCTCCATTCGACTCGTCATTGAGCGACAAACAATTGCGCTCTAGCGAAAAAATAAACAAAAAAACATCCTTACGGTTAGTTTAGTATTACGATTTAGCGACAGCGAGATCAAAGAATTTAAATTAGAGTTTTGGGTTAGAAAGGGTCACGTTTTACGTGATCTTTTCTTTTTTGTGCCAGTCACATATACACACATCCGTTTAGCTTCAAAAAATATCCCTTTAGCTAATATATTTCCCCTCCATAGCGTCACTTATTAGCTTTATACATATAAAGAATGGAGTAAAGGTGTCGTTATCACTTTTAATATAAAGGAAATTGGATATGAGTATTACAATGGTAAAAGAAACCGCAAGAGGATCGAAGAGTATCAGCCGAAAAGCATGGAGTGCGATGGAAGCTACCAAATTCGAGAAAATACATACAGAGGTATTCGAAGGGTCTGACGAAGCCTCACTTGTCATAGCGCAAGAAATTGCCGATTTGATCAGGAGTAGGGAGGCAAAAAATGAAAAGTGCATTTTGGGCTTAGCTACTGGGTCGTCTCCGATTCGGGTCTATGCCGAGCTGGTACGTATGCATAAGAAAGAAGGATTAAGTTTTCAGAATGTAGTGTCATTCAATCTAGATGAGTACTATGGACTAGACAAGACAGACAATCAAAGCTATATCCATTTCATGCATTATCATTTGTTCGATCATGTAGATATCCTTCCGGAAAACATCAATGTACCAAGTGGTAAGATCGCCTTTGAGCACATAGCTGAATACTGCACACAGTACGAAGAAAAAATTGAAAGCTATGGCGGCCTCGATTTTCAACTTCTTGGTATCGGGCGTACAGGCCATATTGGGTTCAACGAACCAGGCTCCAAAATTAGCTCAACCACGCGAATGATCACTTTGGATTATCTCACCCGTCAAGACAATGCCTTTGCTTTTAATAGCAAAGCAGATGTACCACGCAAAGCCGTGACGATGGGTGTGGGAACAATCCTAAAAGCCAAAAGAATCGTGATCATGGCTTATGGAATGAAGAAAGCCGAGATCGTAAAGAAAACTGTAGAAGGAGAAATGTCTACCGACGTACCTGCTACATTTTTGCAGACACATGGCGATGTTACTTTTGTGATGGATGAAAATGCAGCTAAGGATTTGACACGCTTCGAAACGCCATGGATCGTAGGGGACTGCGAATGGACAAAGGACCTAAAAAGAAAAGCAGTGGTTTGGCTGAGCCAAAAACTAAACAAACCCATACTGAAGTTGGCTGATCGTGACTACAACGACAACGGCATGTCTGAAATACTAGGAGAGGGTGGAGCCTATGAGGTAAACATTAAAATGTTTAATCATTTTCAGCACACGATCACGGGATGGCCTGGAGGCAAACCAAATGCGGATGACACCAATCGTCCTGAAAGAGCTAATCCAGATAAGAAAAGAATTATCATTTTTAGTCCACATCCAGACGATGACGTGATCTCTATGGGAGGTACTTTTTTGCGCTTGGTAGACCAAGGACACGAAGTACATGTGGCTTATCAGACGTCGGGTAATATTGCCGTAGCAGATCATGAAGCACTGAGGTTTACGGAATTTGCCAAAGAACTGTACGAATACGCTGCAGGACAAAAGGCAGACCCCAAGGTGTTTGACAAGATATTTAAAGACATCAATGACAAGGCAAATCAAGAGGTAACGCCAGTAGATGTACGAAAAGTAAAAGGCTTGATCAGACGAGGCGAAGCAATCAGCGCTTGTAGATACTATGGCATACCAGATAGTCAGGTACATTACCTAGACTTGCCTTTCTACGAAACGGGAAAAGTGGAGAAAAACCCGCTTGGCAAAGCCGATGTACAGATTGTCAAAAATTTGATCGACGAGATTAAACCCCATCAAATCTACGCAGCTGGCGACTTGGCAGATCCGCATGGCACACATGAAGTATGTCTCAAAGGCATCTTTGCAGCATTAGAAGATCTGAAAAAACAGAAGTATATGAAAGACTGCTGGGTATGGCTATACAGAGGCGCTTGGCACGAATACCCGATCGATGAGATCGAAATGGCTGTGCCTATTAGTCCAGAAGAGCTACTCAAAAAACGTATGGCTATTTTTCGTCACCAGTCGCAGAAGGATGGTGTAGTATTTCAGGGCGACGACAGTAGGGAATTTTGGCAGCGCTCAGAGGATCGCAATAAAGAAACTGCCGAAATGTACGACCAGCTCGGGCTAGCCGAATACGAAGCAATAGAAGGGTTCAGAAGATATCACTTTCTATAAGATCAATTATTATTACGGCTCAGCGAATGTTTTCGTTGAGCCTTGATTCAATCCCTGCCATTTGAATAAAGATAGACTTCTCAGCCTTGATGTCTTTAGAGGCCTCACTATTGCTGCCATGATATTGGTGAATGACCCTGGTTCGTGGTCGTATGTATATGCTCCGCTATTGCATGCACAGTGGCATGGCTGTACGCCTACAGATCTGATTTTTCCATTTTTTCTGTTTATGGTAGGCATGGCTGTTTCGCTAGGTACTCCCAAAGGAGGAGAAGCTAGAAAGCAAATCGCTAAGAAGATATTGAAGCGAAGTTTATATCTGATATTAATCGGCCTATTTCTCAATGGCTTTCCGTATTTCGAACTTGCTACTTTACGAATTCCTGGTGTGTTGCAGCGTATAGGCTTGGTGTTTTTGGCTATTGCACTTATGCATCATTATGTGACTACCCGAAACCAAATCATAATTGGAGCTTTATTGCTGGTGGGCTATTGGGTGCTCATGACGATGGTGTCAGTGCCAGGTATAGGTGTTGCCAATCTTGCGCCAGACACCAATTTTGCTGCTTGGTTCGACAGGATATTTCTATCTGGCCATATGTGGAAACTGAGCAACACTTGGGACCCAGAGGGCTTGCTCAGTACAGTGCCTGCAATTGGTACAGGCTTATTGGGTGTTTTTACAGGCAAATTGTTGTTTGGTACGGCTGATCAGACAGCTGGTCTGACGAAGGTGTTTGTACTGGCCAATGTACTTATTGCGATGGCACTTGCCTGGGATTTGGTCTTTCCAATCAATAAAAGCCTGTGGACGAGTTCGTTTGCGCTCTATACTGGAGGTGTAGCGATGAATTTTTATGCAGTGATGTACTGGCTATTAGATATACAGAAGTATCGTTCATGCTATACCTTTCCATTCGAGGTTTTTGGTTCTAATGCTATCACGGCTTATGCACTATCAGGTATTTTGGCGACTATATTTGGTTTGATTTCCATAGGAGAGCATTCTTTGCAGGAATGGATATACACAGGAATGGTCAGCATATTCGGTGATTTTTATTTTGCGTCTCTGGTCTATGCGTTTGGTTTTGTGGTGATTTGCTATCTCCCTGTACTCCTTTTATATAAGAGGAATATTTTCATCAAGGTGTAAGGGAAACTGAAAATATCATAATAATTTTAAACTTTATTGTAATTTCTTCTAACGAAAGTGGCCAATCGGAAGAATACAATTAAATTCGAGATTTAATAAAGGGGCAACGCATGATACTCATCGGAACTAGTGGATCTTCCAAGTGTGACTGGGAACTGATTCAGGATAATAAAAAAGTACTGACACTCAGTTCGAGTGGTATCAATCCCTATTTTCATACTGAGGATATTATAGAAGTGTCTGTCAGGTCAGCTGGCGAATTGCTAAAATATGCCGATCAGATTGAAGTGGTTTTTTTCTATGGTAGTGGATGCTCTAGTAAAAAACTTCAAAATATCGTCCACCGAGCCTTGTCCAAAGTATTTGTTCAGTCGCATATTTATGTGAATCACGACATTGTAGCAGCTGCTTTTGCTACTTATAATGGTACGCCTAGTTTTACTTGCTTGATGGGTACAGGCTCTAATTCATGTTTTTTCGATGGAGACATCGTAAGGCAAGAAGTGCCAGGTGTCGACTATGTGTTGGGCGATGAGGGGAGTGGAGCTTATTTTGGTAAAATATTGCTGCAAGCTTTTTTACGTAAACAATTACCTGCCGAATTAGCTACGGCATTCGAAGAAACATACAACATTACCAAGCATGATATCCTGCAAAACGTTTACATGAAACCTTTTGCCAATGTGTATCTGGCGTCTTTTTCTCAATTCATTCATCAACACAAAGACCACGATTTTTTTAGAGTGATACTCAAAGATGGGATCAGAGAATTTGTAGAGATTTATTTGGAATGCTACCCAGACCACAAGAACTACACGGTTCATTTCGTGGGTTCAATACCTTTCTTTTTTGAAGACATTCTGAAAGAAATATTAACAGAAAAGGGAATTGCCTTAGGCAAAATTATCAAAGAGCCGATTGAGCAATTAGTACAATATCATATTAATAAACACTACACGACAAGATAATGCTTGAATTAATAGTTGGAATAGACATAGGAGGAACTAGTACTAAATTTGGACTGGTAGACACAGCAGGAAAGGTTCGAATTCATAGCAGTATAGCTACAGACAACCCTGACATCAATGTTTATATCAAAGATTTGGCTAAAGCTATAAGAAATGCTGCCGATTCATTGGACGAGCCCGTAGAGTTTATTGGCGTGGGTGTAGGTGCTCCTAATGGCAATTACAAAAAAGGCACAATAGAGGATGCCCCTAACTTACCATGGTCTGGTACGGTGCCTTTATCAGATCTGCTTAATAAAGAATTTGGTCTGCCTGTACAGCTTACCAACGACGCCAACGCAGCGGCCATGGGTGAAATGATGTTTGGCGGAGCCAGAGGGATGGACGATTTTATTGTGATCACATTAGGGACAGGATTGGGCTCTGGTTTTGTGGCCAACGGGCAGTTGATCCAAGGGCATGATGGACATGCGGGCGAACTTGGGCATATCGCCTACAAAATAGGTGGTGGTAGATACTGTAAGTGTGGCAAGAAGGGATGCTTGGAAACGTACGTTTCGGCTACAGGTTTAAAAAGAACCGTCTATAAGTTGCTGGCAGATCATCACATGGATAGTGAGCTGAAACGCTACAGCTTCGATGATCTAAATACCAAAATGGTAGCTGATGCTGCTAAAAATGGTGATGTAGTCGCTCAGGAGGCCTTCGAGTATACAGGTAAGGTATTGGGAGCCAAGCTAGCTGATGCTGTGGGGCATACCAGTCCAGAGGCGATATTCATCATGGGAGGATTAGCGAAAGCAGGTGATTTGATATTCAAACCTACCATCAAGCATTTCGAAAAGAACTTGTTACACATTTATCAAGGTAAGATCAAGGTTTTGCCTTCAGAATTGAACAGCACGCATACGCCAATCATAGGAGCGGCCAGTTTGATACTGAAAGATATTATGACAAAAAAAGGCTTAGTGATTTGATCTAATGCTTTATGCTTCGATCTTTTTATGCAGGTGATTATTAGTTTTGATAAAAGGTAAGGTAATCGTAAAGCGAGTGAATTTGCCTAGCATGGAGTTGAGCTCAATACTGCCGTTCATTTTTTCTACGGCTTCTTTAATAATGTAAAGACCCAAGCCAGCACCTTTTGACCGGTCGCTGGCACGGTAGAACATATCAAATATTTTGCACTGTTGGTCAGGTTCAATGCCTATACCATTGTCGGCTACTTCTATGCGAAGTCCAGCTGCTGATTCGCTGATTTCTATCATGATTTCTGATGCTTTATCATAGTCTTGATACTTGATGGCATTAGAAATCAAGTTGGATAAAATCATACTAATTCGTCTTTTGTCAGTTTTGAATGGATGATTTAATTCTATTTTGTTTTTGAATTTGAGTCGTTGATAGCCACCGATGTGACTCAGGTTATTTATAGTTTCTTGTATGATGGTATCGAAATGGATCAATTGATATTGAATTTCTAGTCTTGAGTTTCTAGAGTAATCCAATATGTCCATGATAAATTTATCGAGTCGATCTACACTAGTTGTTATTAATTCTAGGTATTTCATCAAAGGAGGGGAAGGCTTTTCTGTAATGGATATATTGACTAACCCTTTGATGGAAAGTAGAGGTGCGCGTAAATCGTGGGAAACACTATAGACAAACCTGTCAAGCTCAAAATTAACTTTTTTAAGTTCGTCTATTTGTTGAACGAGTAGGTTTTGAGCTTCTTTTCTATCGGTAATGTCCTCTAAGGATCCTTCATATTTGATTGGGTTAGAACCGTTAAAGTGCACTCTTATATTTGAACGTACCCAAATGATGTCTCCATTTTTTTTGTAAACCTGATGCTCTATTCCGTTGACCTCACCTGTCATTTGAAGGAGCTCTCTTATTTTCATCCTATCCTGCTGATTCACCATAAGTGATCCAGCACCAGGGACAAGTTTGCAGAACTCCTCACGTGATTCATAGCCAAACATTTTGACCATAGCAGGGTTTACTGTAGTGAAACTTCCCTCGCCGTCAGCAACATATATGCCTTCTAAAGAATTTTCGAAGAGTTCGCGGTATTTGTCTTCTGCATTTTTTTTCTCTGTAATATTCCTAAACGACCATACACGCCCTACATTCTTTCCATCCAGTATCATTGGCACCGAATGCCTTTCGAATATTCTTCCATCTTTGCAATGCACCAAGCAAGTGTGCGTGTCATTAGATGAATGCAATTCAATCAATTCGGTCCAGGTTTCATCTGCATTTTCTATTTGGTCATAGATAAAAGCAGCAACGGTTTTGAAATCACGGATAATATCCAGCTGAGCTGTGTTGATTTTCCAAAGGTGAGCAAATTGTTCGTTAGCTTCTAAAGCTTCTCCTGCTTGGTTAGTTGCTAATATGCCGTTGTCTGTGCTATTGAGTATGGTGTGTAGATATGATGCTCTCTTTATGTTTTGATCTTCCAGTTCTTTTTTTGCACGTAGATCATATATGTGCGCACAAAATAATGCATCTTGGTTTTCATTTAAGGTGAGTATAGAAAGTTCAATCGGAATGACAGTACCGTCTTTATGTAGTGCGATCGTTTCTACTCTTGGGTTAGGAAGAGGAGGGATGCCTACTCGGATATAGTTTTTTATCCCTTCTTGGTGTTGATTTATAAGTTCTTTAGGGATTATAGTGTCGGTCAGTTTTTGGCCAATTATTTCGTCTTTAGTCCACCCAAAAGTTTTTTCAGCTTGTGGGTTCCAGAAAGAGATCACACTGTCTTTGTCGTACCAAATCGAGGATTCGAAAGAGCCGTTCATTAAATTATTACGAAGGGCATTTGCGGTAGTTAGTTTTTTTAGAGCCCTTAAGCCAAGGCGACCTGCTAGACCTATAAGTAATACAATGAAGAAGACATTTACCCAAAAAAGCCAAGAATTGATAGTTCTAGCGGTCTTTCCTAGTACGGTACTGAAATCCCTCTCTATTGTTGTCAACAGATCCGAAACTTCACTAATCTGCTTTAGGGCATTGATGGTTTCTGACTTGGTCAATTTACCTGTGAGTATTACCTGCCGGTATTTCATACCCAGATCAGAAAGGCGTCCCACATGAAAGTCACCTTCTTTCCAAATTGAGATGGCTTCTTTCATAAATGAAATGTTTTGAAATTTTTCAAACAACCAAATCATGTGATCAATATCCTTTTCATGATTTTTCCCCTGCAATAACCCTTCTTGCATTTGTTGGATTGAGTCACCTGTTTGCATGGCTATGCGTGCCAGACTATCTCCGATGGGAATGCTTAGGCCTTTTTCAAATGCACTCCAATACTGTTCTTCATTTGTGATTAGATAGAGCATGAGGTTGTTGGATGCGTCTTTTTGTCCTTTGGAGTATTGAGATTCCCCACTAATGTATGCACGTACAGCTGAGGTTGTTCGAAGCGTGTAGTAGTTGATACTGATCAGGATGGTGCAAATCATGAAAAGTATAGATAGTGCGGTAAGTCTGATTTTTATCATTTGGGATTAGATAAGGATAAGGTGCTTTATACTACGATGTTAGGAAGAATGTAGGACAAGTAAATATATACTAGGCGAGTCGCTTAGAATACTCGTTCAGTTAGTGGTTATTTCTAGGTTAAGCTCAGCAAGTGTAACGTGAATGATCCAAGTAACTAGGGGTATAGTTTGAAGGCCGAAGACATGAATAGACTTCTGACATGATGTAAAATCATAGGAGGGTTAGACCGAAATTCAAATGAATGGATTGGCTAGGTATTATGACAACAGACGGTTTCTCCCTATTTTGAATCTTTAGGTGTCTTTCCTCCGTGGCTGTTTCTGCGTTTTTCTAATCGCTCAAATAGCATTTTTTTGAAATCTCGTTCCGCATCTTGTAGGGCTAGCATCTGCTTGAGGTCAAGCACTGCCTGGAGGCGCTTATTATATTCTTTTTCAATCTCAAATTGTTTTTCTTTCACTTGCATCCCCATCTGTAGAAGGGTTTGTGTTTCTTCTTCAGTAGCTGTTTCTGGATCGTAGGCTTTGCGCTTCTGAGCAAACTCTATATAATTTTCTCTGCGCTTCTGATTGAGTTCGTTATAGATTGGCCAAAATTTCTCTGCTTGCTCAGGAGTAAGCGACACGTGTTCGGTGATGTATGCAATTTTTGCAGACTCTATTCTTTGACGAGCTTCTTCGCGTTGAGCGTGCGCTAGTGTGGAACCTGTGAGAAGTAAAATTACCAAAAGGAGTTTTTTCATCATTAATGTTTTCATGTCAATTTCTTTATATAATAAGCTTACATGATTTCTGTTGAGTAATCGAGTTCAGAATAGATCTTTTCTAAATCCTCGGCTGATATTGACGGGTCTATCAGGTCTTGATCTATCGGCGATAGTTCATCAAGTATAGTGCTTTCGTCTAGTAAGGTTAGAATATCGTAAGTGCCTAGAGTCTCCTCATACAAATACGCAATCATATCTTCAGACTGCACATTGGTTAGTAGTTGGTCTGCTGTGAAGTCTTGAGGACTCGGGGACAAGTAAAACCAACCAGCAACAAATAGAACTATTGCTGCAGCAATAGGCCAAGTCAGTGGTTGACTAAATACAGAAAGGGAAGGAGCCGCTATGCGTTCATGCTCTATTCTCGACTGAACCTTCAAAGGCAGCTGATCAAAGTATCCATCAGGTATTTGATGGATGTTTTGCTTTTTCAATGATTCGATATCTATTTTCCTGTTTTTCATAATCTTACGATCGCTAGCTTAGACCCATGTTTTTCGAAATGGTTTAACCTAAATTTATGTGTTGTTCTATTTTCTTTACTGCTAGATGATAACTCGCCTTTAGTGCACCCACACTCGTATCGGTGATGGTGGCTATTTCTGTAAATTTCATCTCGTCGAAATACTTCATGTTGAATACCAGTCTTTGTTTATTGGGTAATTTCAATAATGCTTTTTGCAATTTCAATTGAATTTCGTCTCCTGAGACATGCGGGCTTTCTTCCAGTTTGCCTGCTAGCTCTCCTGCTACATCGTGTATGGGTATAAAGAATTTGTTTTTCTTTTTCTTTAAGAAGGTTAGACATTCATTTGTCGCGATGCGATAGATCCAAGTATAGAGACTCGAATCCTCTCTAAACTTATGGATGTTGTTCCAGATTTTCACAAATACATCCTGAACTAAATCATCCGCATCATCATGATCAATCACCATTTTTCGAATGTGCCAATAGATACGTTGCTGATACTCGCGTACCAACAAACTGAAGCCGTAGTTTCGACTTTCTTCACCTTTCAATTTTTCTATTAGCTCTTGATCTGTCAACATCGTGTAATTGTGGCTTTAGATGTAGACTGTAGTAAAAGGTTTAAAACCAAGGACAATATTTTTTGTAACACTTTAAGCAGATTTCATCAAACTTCCACCTTTTCTATAACTTCTCAAAATATTATCCAGCCCGTCCAAGATTATTGGGTCTTATGCCATAACTTTGAGCCCCGTAACAATAGTTTCGAATACACATCAAATGACATCTACAAAATACATTTTCGTTACGGGCGGGGTCACCTCTTCTCTTGGTAAAGGAATCATATCAGCATCTTTAGGTAAGTTATTGCAAGCCAGAGGCTTCTCAGTGACCATTCAAAAATTAGACCCATACATCAATGTAGACCCGGGTACGCTCAACCCTTACGAACATGGCGAATGTTATGTCACTGACGATGGAGCCGAAACAGATCTTGACCTCGGACACTACGAAAGATTCCTAAACGAACCCACCTCTCAGGCCAATAACGTAACGACTGGTCGAATCTATTATAATGTAATCAAAAAAGAGCGTGAAGGGGAGTTTTTAGGCAAGACCGTACAGGTAGTTCCTCATATCACAGATGAAATCAAGGAAAGTATATACCGACTAGGCAATACCGAAAAATACGACTTCGTGATTACCGAAGTAGGAGGGTGTGTAGGTGATATCGAATCACTTCCATTTATCGAAGCCATGAGACAGGCTCGCTTCGAATTAGGGCCTACGAATGCGATCAATATTCATTTGACTTTAGTGCCTTATCTACAGGCAGCTGGCGAGTTGAAAACCAAACCGACTCAACACTCTGTAAAGCAATTGCTCGAAGCAGGTGTTCAACCTGATATATTAGTTTGTAGAAGTGAGCATAAGCTCAGTTCTGATCTAAGAAAGAAAATTGCATTGTTTTGCAACGTGCCCGTCAACTGTGTGATCGAAGCCCAAGATGCGGACACCATCTATGATGTGCCGCTATTGATGAGAAAAGAAAAACTCGATGAAAGGGTGCTTTCTCGCATGAAATTTTCCTATAAAAAGGAGCCAGGATTAGAGCATTGGAAAACCTTTTTGGGTAAACTGAAAAACCCTGTTTCGGAAGTCAACATTACCGTAGTAGGTAAATATGTAGAACTACAGGATGCCTATAAGTCTATTTCAGAGGCGTTTGTTCATGCTGGCGCAGATAATGAATGTAAGGTGAAAGTGAAGTGGCTTTCTTCAGAATCTGTAACAGAGGATAATGCCGCTAAACTACTCGAAGGCGTGGATGGATTGCTTGTAGCCCCTGGGTTTGGAGAAAGAGGTATAGAGGGTAAAATCAAGGCGATCCGAATTGCTCGTGAGCAAAACATTCCTTTCTTTGGAATTTGTCTAGGTATGCAATGTGCCAGTATAGAATTTGCTAGAAATGTATTAAATCTCAAAGATGCCAATTCGAAAGAAATGGTGGAAAAGCTGAAAGATCCAGTGATAGATATCATGGAAGATCAGAAAAACATCACTGAGATGGGAGGAACGATGAGATTGGGGGCTTACGAGTGTCAGATACAGAAAGGTACCAAAGCCTATAATGTATACGGGCAAACAAAGATTCAAGAAAGACATAGACACAGATATGAGTTTAATAATGCATATCTAAAAGACTTCGAAGAGCATGGTATGCTTGCCTCAGGCCGAAATCCTAAAACAAATTTGGTTGAGATTATCGAGCTGAAAGACCACAGATGGTTTGTAGGTGTTCAGTTTCACCCAGAACTAAAAAGTACGGTTCTCAACCCACATCCGCTTTTCGTTAAATTTGTAAAAGCAGCCTTGTCATATAAGAAAGATAAATCATCAGAAAACAATAATTAATAAATGGATAGAAACCAGATCACAGGTTTGGTCTTGATGCTTGCATTGATGACCATATATTTTCAATTCTTTGCTCCGGAAGTGCCAGAGCAGCCTGTCGAACAAGCCACCATTGAAACAACTACTCCTGCAGCTATCAGAGAGGCGGAAATATCTACACCAGTCGCGACTGGTGTAGATGATTCTTTGACTTCTGCAATTTACAAAGAACGTTATGGCATTTTTGCGCCATTTGCATCAGGTGAAGAGAAAGAGGTTGAAATAGAAAATGAATCAGTTAAAATCATTCTTTCTAGCAAAGGAGGGGTAGTCAAAAGAGTAGAACTCAAAGATTACTTGACATATGAGAAGGATCCATTGATACTTATAGATAGAAATAGCAGTACGTCTGATTTGCTTTTGATGAGCAACTACAAGGCGATCAATGTTTCTGAATTATACTATCATACACAACACAGTAAGTTAGAGGTGTCGGGCACAGATTCGTTGTCGGTCAGCTTTAGAGTTGCTTTAGACGGAGGTAGATACCTAGAGCACAAGTACAAACTTGGAGGTACAGGCTTTCAGTTGAAATATGAGATCAATCTCGTAGGGATGGATGGCGTGATAGACAACCAAGATGCTCAGCTTACTTGGGTGGATCACATGAAGAATGTAGAGCATACCTTGAAGGAATCAAGAGCAAAAACGACGATCAATTATCAGCCCATTGGAGGAGATTTTGATGACTTAGGTATAAGTGAAGATGCTGAAACAGAAAACATTGAGCAAGGGTTGAAATGGTTTGCTTTTAAGCAAAGGTTTTTTGCTGCAGCTTTGATTGCAGAAAACAAAATTTCAAAAGCTACGCTAAGTACTTATGTTGATACATCCGACAGCACTACAGTAAAATCAGGTACAGCTGTTTTGACATTGCCAATTGGCGATTTAAAAACAGGTAAAGGCCAGTTTCAGTACTACTTTGGACCAAACGATTATACGATTCAGAAGAAAGTAGTAGACGGCTTCGAGCAAAACGTAGAGTTGGGGTGGTTTGTCTTCAGATTGGTCAACAAATGGTTGATTATCCCAATATTCAATTTGCTTGAGAAATTCATTTCCAACTACGGGGTAATTATTATCATTTTAGTGTTTGTCATCCGCTTAATTTTGGCACCATTGACGTACAAGTCGCATATGTCTATGGCCAAGATGAAAGTCTTGAAACCAGAGATGGATGCGATCAAGGAAAAGCACGATGGAGACATGCAGAAATCTCAGCAAGAGACCATGGAGCTGTATCGAAAGGCTGGAATCAATCCATTGAGTGGCTGTATTCCAGTTTTATTGCAGTTTCCATTCTTGCTGGCCATGTTCAACTTCTTTCCGAATTCAATTGAGCTGAGACAGCAACCATTTCTATGGGCGACGGATTTATCTACCTATGATAATGTAATGAACCTGCCATTTACCATACCGTTCTATGGTGACCATGTGAGTATGTTCTGTCTGTTGATGACAGCCTCTACTTTGCTCTATACTTGGTCTAATAGCCAGATGAACACGCAGATGCAAGGACCTATGAAGTCGATGCAGTATATGATGCCGATCATGTTCCTGTTCTTCTTGAATGAATTTTCAGCAGGTCTTACTTTCTATTACTTTGTATCTAACATCGTGTCTTTTGGACAGATGGCTTTGTTTAGAAAGTTTGTAGACGAAGACAAGATTTTGAAGGTGATGGAAGAGAATCGAAAGAAAAACGCAAATAAATCGAAATCCAAATTTCAACTGAAACTGGAAGAAGCCATGAAGGCAGGAGAAGTACAGCGTAAACAAGGAAAGAAAAAGAAGTAAATTTAAAGTCTCGCAAATCGCGAGACTTTTTTGTTTTCAAGTGGTTAGCTATTTATCAACATTCCAATGTGGAGAAGTTTCCAAGGACATATAGAATAAATGCGGAAACGAAAATTATATTTGCCATAGTCGATTATGTGTAATTATCGGCTATTCGACAATTTTCATTTAATCTGACAACGAGCTTTATGGGCAAGATCATCTCAATTGCAAATCAAAAAGGTGGCGTGGGTAAAACGACGACATCGATCAATCTGGCAGCAAGTTTGGCGGCACTCGAATACAAGACGCTGCTAGTGGATGCTGATCCACAGGCCAACTCTACGTCAGGTATAGGAGAAGACCCTAAAGAAGTAAAAGCTGGTATATACGAATGCATGGTCGATGCGATCGATCCTTATGAGTGTATCATCAAGTCAGATATAGATTATTTGGATCTGTTGCCTTCTCATATCGATTTGGTAGGAGCAGAGGTAGAACTGGTCAATTACGAGGAGCGTGAAATGAAGATGCGTACAGCATTAGAATCCATTCGTGATGATTACGATTATATCATCATCGATTGCTCTCCTTCTTTAGGTTTGATTACCGTCAATGCTTTGACGGCATCTGATTCCGTAATCATTCCCGTACAGTGTGAGTATTTCGCATTGGAGGGCCTAGGGAAACTGTTGAATACAATCAAGATCATTCAGGCTAGATTGAATCCAGAATTAGAAATTGAAGGCATCCTCTTGACCATGTACGACATGCGCTTGAGATTGTCTAATCAGGTGGTAGAGGAAGTAACTACACACTTCAAGTCAATGGTCTTTAATACTTTGATTCCAAGAAATATTAAGCTTAGTGAATCGCCTAGTTTTGGGTTGCCAGCTATCTCGCATGATGCAGAGAGTAAAGGAGCAATTAGCTATTTGAACCTCGCACATGAGATCATAGCCAATAATGAGCAAATGGCTGAAATGGCCTAACGGACTGATTAAATAAGATACTTAGATGAGCCAAAATAAAGGGAATAAACGAAATGCGTTAGGTAGAGGGTTGGGAGCATTGTTAAATGACGACAATGTATCAGAGAAAGCCGTATTGCCTAAGAAACCACTTCGCGAACGCAGTGGGTCGGTGGGGAGTATTTCTGAAGTTAGTCTGGATCAAATAGAAGTAAATCCCTTTCAACCAAGAACTGATTTTGATCAAGAGGCCTTGCAAGAACTTTCTGAGTCTATCAAAGTACAAGGCATCATCCAGCCAATTACAGTAAGAAAACTGAATAACAATACCTTTCAGCTGATCTCAGGTGAAAGGAGGTTTCAAGCGAGTAAGCTAGCTGGGTTGGAAAAAGTGCCAGCCTATGTAAGAACAGCTGATGACCAACAAATGTTGGAAATGGCCTTGATAGAAAATATTCAACGTCAAGACCTAAATGCGATGGAAGTAGCCCTCAGTTATCAGCGGTTGCTGTCTGAGTGTGATCTCAAGCAAGAGCAGCTAGGCGACCGAGTGGGCAAAAAAAGGTCTACGGTCAATAACTACTTGCGTCTGTTGAAACTGCCGCCCGATATTCAGGCAGCCGTTAGGGACGGTCGAATTTCCATGGGACATGCCAGAGCTTTGATCAATGTAGAAGACACTTCGTTGCAGCTAGATTTGCTCAAAAAGATATTGAGCGAAGACCTTTCGGTAAGAAAAGTAGAAGCTTTGGTGAAGCAAGCATCGTTTCCTGACGAGCCGAAAGAAGAAGCAGAACAAAAAGAAGAGAATAAAGAGATATTAAGTGTTCAAGACAAGTTATCTTCGCACTTTGGGACAAAAATAAAAATTGCCTCAAAAGATAACAACAAAGGAGAGATCAAAATACCTTTCACTTCCGTTACGGAATTGAACCGTATTTTGGAAATCATTGACGCTTAAATACAGAGTGAAATCATCGGTAATTGTATGGATTTTGTGCCTCACAGGCCTATCATCAGTCATGGCTCAGGATGAGACCATCATTCGAGCCAATACAGATACTACCGTAGTCATTTCAGATTTTGGGGGCATTGAAACCTTTCAAAGCAAATCCACATTAGACCCCGACAAAGCAGCCTTATATTCGGCTGTTTTTCCTGGCTTAGGCCAAATGTATAATAAGCAATATTGGAAACTGCCGATCGTGTATGGTGGTGCCATGGTGATCGGTCACTTCATCAAATACAATAACGATTTTTACAATGCATTTCGCAATGCGTACATTGCTGAGACGGACGGAGATGAAAGTACGACCAATCCATTTGAGGGCCAATTTTCCGAGGAAGCTTTGCAGTTGAATGCAGAGCGGTTTAAGCGCAACAGAGACTTTATGGTCATCATGGGGGTAGTGTATTATTTGGTGCAAATCGTAGATGCACATGTTTCCGCCCATCTGATAGAGTTCAATATAAACGATGATTTGGCTTTGCAGCCAACGTATTACCCAAGAGAAGAATACTTTGCCCAAAATGTAGGTATGTCTTTGGTTTTAAAATTGAAATAAGTAGTAATAAATCTGGATGGTCAACACTAATAAACTGTTTAATAAAAAGTAAAAAAATGAAAGTAGGATTGGTAGGGTATGGAAAAATGGGACAAGCTATCGAAAAAATACTTTTGGATAGAGGTCACTCGATTTCAAAAATAATCAACATAGACAATGTCAATGAGGTCAACGAAATCACGCCAGAAACGACGGATGTGGTGATTGAGTTTACCGCTCCTGAATCTGCACTTAGCAATATCAAAGCCGTTTTGTCTAATAAAGTACCAATAGTGTCAGGCAGTACGGGATGGTTAGCTCATTATCAAGAAGTAGTTGACTTTTGCAAAAAACAAGACACGGGCTTTTTCTATGCATCCAACTATAGCCTCGGTGTCAATATTTTCTTCAAACTCAATCAGCAATTGGCTAAAATGATGGAAGGAAGAGGATACAGTAGTGAAATGCTTGAAATCCATCATACACAAAAATTGGATGCTCCTAGCGGAACAGCCATTACCTTGGCTGAAGGTCTGATTGCTAATAATAGCGACAAAACGAGTTGGGTAAACGAACCCACTGACAAAGCTAAAGAACTTGCTATCATCTCTGAACGTGTAGATAGTGTGCCAGGTACACATGATGTGACCTATAGTTCTGAAGTAGACACAATCAAAATCAGTCATGTAGCACACAACAGGCAAGGGTTTGCCCAGGGAGCTGTCATGGCAGCAGAGTATTTGGCTGGCAAAAAAGGCGTTTATTCTATGAACGATTTACTCAATTTTTAGGAGTCACATTTAATCATATCTTTGCCGAAATAATATCAACTATGAATTGGAATTTTTTTAAACCCAAGAAGAAAAAAGTAAATAAAGGGCCGGTTAGAGAATGGGTAGATGCGATCGTATTTGCCGTAGTTGCAGCCACACTCATCCGATGGGCTTTTATGGAGGCATTTACCATCCCGACGCCCTCTATGGAAAATTCATTACTGGTTGGCGACTTCTTGTTTGTGAGCAAGATCAACTATGGACCTCGTACACCTAAGACTCCATTACAAATTCCATTGACTCATGCTAAAGTATGGGGAACTAATATTCCTTCATATTCTGAGGCTATCCAATTGCCACAATTTAGGTTGCCAGGTTTTGGAGATGTAGAGCGAAATGATGTAGTAGTATTCAACTATCCTCCAGAATTTGAACACCCCACAGATCTCAAAACGCATTACATCAAACGATGTGTAGCAGTAGGTGGTGATACTATAGAAGTAAGAGATTCTCAGGTGTATATCAATGGGGAAAAAGGACAGAATCCAGCAGATATGCAATTTGCCTATTATTTGCGAACGGATCAAAAAATCAATGATAGAGTCTTTAAGAAATTTGGAGTATGGGATTATAACCGTGGTACCAATAATGGTTTTTATCAAATACATGCCAAGCCCTCGGATGCCGCTAAGTTTGAAAGCTTAGATTTTGTAGAGGAAGTAATTCCTCATAAAGAACCAGCTGACTTCGTGAATCCAAGAATATTCCCTAATGCCAATCGTTTTCCTTGGAATGCAGACTTTTTTGGTCCGCTAGTCATTCCTGCCGAAGGAATGACTATTGAGTTGACAGCGGATAATGTGGCCATGTATGGCACCACTATTCGCAATTACGAAGGTTTGGATAAGGTAGATCTGAAAGAAACGGAATTGTTTGTGAATGGGGAGAAAGCTACTTCGTATACATTCAAACAAAATTATTACTTCATGATGGGTGATAACCGTCACAATTCGGAAGATTCGAGATTCTGGGGATTTGTACCAGGAGACCATGTCGTGGGCGAAGCATCATTCATTTGGATGTCAATCGATCCTAATGAGAGTTTTCTCAATAAGATCAGATGGTCTAGATTGTTTAGAGGCATCGACTAAAAAAATGAAATTACAAGAAGTAAAAGCGTCTAGCATTAATCAATGTTAGACGCTTTTTTGTTACCACTCTATCTCTTTGCATCCATTGTTACGCAAGAAAGTGTTTGTCTTGCTAAAATGTTTGTTGCCAAAAAAACCTCGGTGTGCTGCAAAAGGAGAGGGGTGCGCCGATTTCAATACATAGTGTCTGGATTCGTCTATGAATTCCCCTTTGCGTTGAGCATATGCCCCCCAAAGAAGGAAGACTAGATTTTCCTTTTGACTTACTAATACCTTCACCACGGCATCTGTAAACTCCTCCCAACCTTGCTTCTGATGAGAGCCAGGTTCGTGTGCTTGTACCGTGAGTGTTGCATTGAGAAGCAGAACCCCTTGCTTTGCCCACCGTTCTAGGCTACCATGGCTAGGAGAAACAATGCCCAGGTCGTCCTGAATCTCCTTAAAAATATTCTTTAAGGAAGGAGGCATTCGCATACCTTCTTGTACAGAAAAGCATAATCCATGTGCCTGTCCGTCTCCATGATAGGGGTCTTGCCCTAGTATTACCACACGTGTTTCGTCAAACGGACATAAGTCAAATGCACGAAAGATTTGCCCCGCAGGAGGAAATATTTTGTGCCCCTGGTATGCTGACTTCACAAAGAGTGTCAGGTTCTTAAAATACTCAGCTTCAAATTCTGCTTGAAGTTTTGACTTCCAGCTTTTTTCAATTTTTACATTCATTATTTTCGAAAATAAAATAAATTGACTTACTTGTACACGTAATCTTAATCGTATTTATCAATTGAAGGCATTATTTTTTGATGGTAACAGAAATAACAAAAGGCATTAAAGTAAGTGTGGAGACAGAATACCAACCCAAGTATTCTAGCCCCAGACAATTTCATTATGTCTTTACTTATAAGGTTACTATAGAGAATCAAAGTGAGCACACTGTTCAATTGAAATCACGCCATTGGTATATCAAAGATGCAGCTTATAGTGATCGTGAAATCGAAGGAGAAGGCGTAGTAGGGCAGCAGCCGATTATCGAACCTGGTCAGGAGCATATTTATGTTTCGGGTTGTAATTTGAAAAGCGGATTAGGTAAAATGATTGGTACTTATTTGATTGAACGAATCATCGACGGTAAAAAAATAGAAGTTCGCATTCCTGAATTTGTAATGATCGTGCCAGATCGTTTCAACTAGTATTCTCTTTTCTTGACACTTCAAATCATTGTTTTTCGAATCATTCGATACATCAGGTATTGGCTTTTGTGTATGGATGAGCATGGACTGCAGTCTCCATTTGTATTTCAGGTATACAAAGAAGTGCTAAACCCATCGAAACGAAAAAAATGCAAGGATACTGCTATAGAGTCCCTGAGAAGTCAGCTTTCCAAAGATGATACAGTTATAATGAGTAGTGATTTTGGATCAGGGTCGAGTATGGCTGTTGCTAAATCCAAACAAGTAAAAACCATTGCGCAATCGGGTATTTCCGAACTCAAACAGTCTGAAGTCATTACTAATCTCATTGCTTTTGTGAATGCGAGTCATGTCCTAGAACTAGGCGCCTCTTTGGGTATCAACACCCTGTATATGAGTAAAGTGTCAGTAGTAGAGCAAGTCATTAGTATAGAAGCAAACCCAGAATTAGCTGCGTTAGCGAGCGATCATTTAAAAATATTAGCCTCTTCGAATGCGGAAATCAAAGTCGTCGATGTGGATGATTTCTTTGAAGCAAACAGTCAAACTTTTAACCTTATTTATATAGATGCCAACCATACGTATGAAGCGACTATCAGGTACTTTAATCAGGCGGTGAAGGTGCTTTCGACACATGGTGCCCTAGTGATTGATGACATCAATTGGTCGCCAGGTATGTCAAAAGCTTGGACTCAAATCATAGCTCAGCACCCAGCACATCTATATCTCGAAAATCATAAATTTGGAATAGTATTTGCCAATAGAGCACTCGAAAGGAATCATTACATTTTACGGTTTTAGAGGGTTTTTATCTCTTCACTTGTATGTAATTGTGTATCTCTAATTATCTTATATTTTTGCAGCTAACATTATTCACCTATGGAAAATAAATCTACAATGCCAGAGTCGAAACCAGCACCTGAAAAGGGGCAAAACAAAAGAATTGTTACCGTAGTACTAGTCATCTTGCTGTTGGCAGCTAGTGGAGCCTTTGTGTATAAATACATGGAATCATCTGATTTGGCTGCGCAAAACCAAATGACTCAGGCACAACTGGATCAGGCCTACAATGATCTCGATTCAATGAGTAATGAATTGGATACTAGAATATTGAAAATCGCTCAATTAGGTGGAGAGATCGATACGCTGTTGCAAATCAAAACACAGTTGGAAGAAGAGAAGAAAGCTTTTAGAAAAAAAGCTTATAAGCAAATTAATGACCTACAAGGCAAGGTACAAGGCTACAAAGATTTATTGTTGGCACAAGATGTAGAAATAGAGCGATTGAAAGTAATGAACGACTCTTTGTTGGTAGAAAATACGGAATTAAAGGTAGAAGCTAATAATCTGAGTGCGTCTATCAAAGACCTGAATCAGAGTAAGGCTAAACTAGAGGAAAAGGTAGCTACAGCATCTAAGCTAAAAATAGAGAAGGTGCAAATATTGGCGGTAAGCTCGAGTGGTAAAGAGCGGCCATCTCCATTCAAAAACAGGCATATCGATCATTTGAAAATTGATTTTGAAATCCAAGAAAATCGAGTAGCTCCAATAGAAGGTAAAGGTATTCTGGTGAAAATAACAGGCCCAGATGATAATGTGATTTTTGATGTCGCGGCAGGGTCTGGCACGTTTGTGTTTGAAGGAAGAGAGAGCTTTTACACGATTAAAAAAGACATTCTATTCGATAGAAATAGTCAAGCATTATCTTTTTTGTATAACAAGGGGAGTGATTATGAATTGGGTAAATACATCTTGGAAGTGTATACCGATGATTATAAAATGGGAAAAACAGAGTTTATCGTGAAGTAAACTACTTGCCAAAGTAATTGAGAATTTGCTGTTTTTCATCAATCATCACTTTGGTACAGCACATCAGTACGATGAGAGCCATCATCATGAGTTGGCCTCCATCATTGCCTACAATTACGCCAATAATAAACACATGAGAAATAATGGCACCCATCATCAGAAAAACGCCCATGATAGCGCCTATGCCTGCATGTCTAGGCCAAAGTAGAAGAATGGAAGTGATCAACTCTAAAACGCCTGTGCTTACCCTGAACCATCCTTCAGATTCTGCGTGACCGAGTACGAATATTGCCACTTGAGTAAATAGAGCCTTCGACTCACTAAGAAATACCTCGCCCCCAATACCAAATTTGAAAAGTAAAGTTTCAAGCAAAATAATCGCTGCAATAATTCTTGGAAGGTGTTTTATGATCTTATTTAAATTCATAGGTCACGGACTAATTCAGACAATAAGTTAATGTAAAGTCTCCGTTGACTGACTATTTTGCCCTTCAAAATTTACTTTTTATCATTTGTGTATCTACATTAGATATAGGTAATTATAAGGTATGGGATTGAGTAAAGAGATCAAACAGAAAAAATTCAAATCTGAATTTGAGAAAGCAGTGGTTAATCTAATTTTCACTAGAAATTGGTTTGATGAACAACAGCAGAAACTATTGAAACCCTATGGGTTGACTACTGCACAATATAATGTATTGCGAATTCTGAGAGGTCAGTATCCTGAAGTTTGCACGGTTAATCTAATTATAGAACGCATGCTCGACCGCATGTCAAATGTTTCCAGAATAGTGGATAAACTGGTTTCAAAAGGGTTGGTGTCCAGGTTGCCTAATATAGAAGATAGGCGAGCTGTGGATGTTTCCATTACTTCAAAGGGATTAGAAACTCTTGAAATACTGGATGAGACGTTTTCACAGCTATTCAAAGCTATTAATGTCTTCACAGAGGATGAGTGTAGGCAGGTCAATGATTTTTTAGACCGTTTTAGAGGTGTAGAACCAGACTAAATCCCCCTGATGATGTCGATAAGGCCTTTTTGTTTTTCTTTAGATCTTACAACCAAAACAGGAATCTCTGAGTGCAGCTGAACAAGTTTTTCGGCACTGCCGCCGATAAACAAAGAAGCTGCTGCCGTGATGCCTTGGGCTCCAATCACGATAGCGCCAGCCTTTTCTTTCTTTGCCGTCTTATAGATCGCAGAAATAATATCCTCATGTCTGTCGAGCGTATATATAGGTTCCAAAATCAATTTGGTTGGGTCTACTTTTTTCATAAATACCTGATAGTCCTTTTGGGCATGCTCTTCCATGATCGAAGCGAATTCCTCGAAAGACTTGCCAGTATAATGATACCCACTAGGTACTTGATATACATGCTGTACTAGACATTTCGGTTTAGGGAAATGTTCAATATTGAGTAGATCAATGGTTTGGTTGAGTGCATCCAGAGAGTTTTTCGAATAATCTACCGGTACGAGCACTTTGCTGATTCTGCGTTTGAACCCTTTGGGGATAATTAGCAGAGAACAAGCGGCCCGTCTAGCCAAACGGCTTATCGTAACTCCACCACCAGGCTTTTCATTCTTTCGTCCTACGATGATCAAATCTACTTCTTTGCTTGCGCTAAACTTAAGAATAGATTTTGTAGGCTGACCTGATTTGATTTCTACTTTTACGATCGATTTATCTTCAGTGTAATATCTATCTATCTCTCGTTTTATTTCCTTTTTTCGCTCTTCCATTGCATCATGGATGATGTTTGGAAATTCCTTTTTAATGGCAGCAGGTACGTTTAAATCTTTGATTACATTGATGAATTTCACTGACTTTGCTTCTGCCAATTTTGCAATCATGGCAGTAGCAAAGATCAATTCTTTATCAAGATCTGTGTGATCTAAAGCAACAAGGATAGTTTCGAATTTATACATTAGAATGTGGTGTTCAGGTCGTTATAGTATTGTCTAGGTCTGTAATTAATGTAAAAAGATAATTCAAAAATTAGAAATCCAACTGATTTATCTCATCTACTAGCATTTCTATTTGCTCTTTTGAGTGAGTTGGGAAGGAAGCTATTCTGATTTGCTTGTTTTTGAATTCTCCATACCCATTGCCAATATGAAGGCCTTTAGCTGCTAACCCTGCAATCAATTTTTCAGAACCGCCTTCTACATTCGCTACTCCGACAGTTTGCGATCTGAATTTTTTATCGGCTACGAATGCACTCAGCTTCGGGTGAGATTCAAATAAGTTATATAGCAATGCACTCTTATATGCCGCTTCTTGCCTGATTTGACCTATGCCTTTTGTGTTCATGTCTTGTACTACTTTACCTAGTAGGTAGATGTTGAGCACATTAGGGGTGCAAGTGGTCTGATGCTTTTGAGCCATTTTGGCAATTTTCAAAAGACTGTTGTATGATTCATGGTATTGATTGTTGGCTTTCATGGCTTCAGCCTTTTCCAAACATCTGTCGTTGAATGTCCATACGCCTAGACCAGCAGGAAGGCCAAAAGATTTTTGTACAGAAAAATACAAGCTGTCTAGCTGGTTGAAATCGAATGCAGGTACTGGCAACGAACTCACTGCATCTATAGCAAGAAGAGGGGTGGGGTATTTAGACCTCAATAGATTGATGTCTTCCACAGGCATAGCAGCACCTGTACTTGTCTCATTTTGAGCCAATCCGATTAATTCTATATCTTCATCCATGACTACGCTGGACAAGTCATGGTGAGTGCCAGCTTCTACTTCGCGAGATTCGGCATTTTTGCCATGAGCAGCTACTGCACTATGGAATTTTTTAGAAAAGTCTCCATTCACAAAATGTAGCGATCGGTTGGCAATCAGATTTTCACTCATGCGATCCCAGATTTCTGTAGCAGAAGAAGTAAACCCGATAGTGAAATTGTCTGGAAGCTGGAGTAGTTCGGTAAGTGCTTCAGTAGTTTCCTGATGCATTTTCACATAGCTCTTGCTTCGATGGCTGATCGACGGAATATTTTCGTTTAGCGCATTTTTGATGTGCTGCTCAGCTGTGAAATATAAGCCAGAAGGCCCAGGAGTGAAGAAGATGTTTTTCATTATGATATCGATATAAAAAAAGGAAAGATAAAGGCGTATTTACCTGTCGTAATCCAATGCAAAATGAATACTTTTGCTGGACAAATCTCTGGGTTTTTGAATGTTTATTAAACTAACAGTATAAAAATGACCGAGTGATTTCTGTGGCTAGAGCAGGCCTCATTCCGGTTTCTGATCGGAACTCTTCGGAGATAACAGAGGAAGGTCGAATCATTTGAATAGCTCAAATCCTTACATTTATGGGTTTAATTTAAACCTTAAACTCAGAGATTTTATAAAAAGTCTCCTACTTTGGTAGGAGACTTTTTTCGTTTCTAATACAGTACACGGAAGCGGATAGTGCCTTCTATTTTCTTAAGGTCTGCTATAGCTTCTTTGCTGTAGTTTTTGCTAATGTCTGTAATCACATATCCTACTGTATCATTGGTTTTGAGGTATTGTCCCAAAACGTTGATGTCGTGCTTAGCTAATGTATTCGTGATTTTTGCCAATACACCTGGCTGGTTGTGATGCATGTGGATGAATCTATGCGCATCATGGAGGATGGGCAATGTTAGGTTAGGGAAGTTTACACTGTTGGTCGTGGTGCCCGTATTGATATAGTCAATAATTTTGGTCGGTACGAACTCAGCAATATTTTCCTGTGCTTCCAAAGTGCTTCCACCAATGTGAGGAGTCAGTATCACGTTAGGCAAACCTCTTAACTCTGATACAAACTCATGTGCATTGCTTAGTGGTTCTTCAGGGAATACATCAACAGATGTTCCTGCGATTTTACCACTTTCGATATTCTTTTTTAGTTCTTGAATATCTACTACATGTCCCCTTGATAGGTTCATGAAAATGACACCATCCTTCATATAGCCAAACTCTTTTTTGCCTATTATGTTCTTGTTGGTTTTTCGACCATCTACATGAAGAGAGATTACGTCTACCTTAGAAAGTAGCTCTTTGAGTGACTTGCATTTGGTGGCATTGCCAAGGGCTAGTTTTTCAT